>QZIZ01000019.1 GCA_003599195.1 Deltaproteobacteria bacterium
CAAGAGCGCCCTCCGGCAATTCTTTGGGTTTCCGCATGCCCTTCTCCTTTCAGAGAAAAGCATATCATAAGTTGTCAATAGACTGCAACTTGGTATTATAAGTTCTTCCAGCCGCCAATTTCCATTATTGGTATTGAAATTTGCTTCAGCATGTATTAAGCCCAAACAAAAGCCCCGACTGGTTTAATGAGTGCCTTGCCGAAGAGGTGATCGGAAGGATATGATATGGAACTATGATAACCTTATCGAATTTCATTTTTTTAGATATATGCTGTTGATAGAGAGCAGTTATCATCTATTCAAGGGAACCTGACCAGTTGATTTAAAGGGCCGGGCAAGGTATATTGTCAATCAATGTCTCGGAAGGTTCGTTTTTGCCTCTTTTGGCTGATCATCATCTGGGTCGCCATATTGCCCGCGCTGGCCTTGGCGGCCGCGGAGCCCTGCCATGCGGATTCAGGCCTGGGGCACGATTTTGGCTGCAACAGCGCCTGTGTTTGTGCCTGCCATCTGCCATCCCTTTGCATCCAAAGCAGCTACGTTCCCGTGCCTCAACCCGAAACTCTTCTGAACACCCCCGATTATCAATTCCCCCTTCAACTTTTAGAGTACCGCATTTTCCGTCCGCCCCAAGTTTGACCCCTTTTGCCCAATTCTTAATTTAAGAATCATCCCCAATCTATTTCCCTAATTTTCTGTGGCGGAGGTGTGTCTTGCGTCTCAAGAGGATACCCGTCTTGGCGCTATCTTGCGTGCTTTTCCTGGCGCATGGTTCCTGGGCCGCGGCAGCGCGCCCTTATTCCTTAAAGGATTTGGAAGAACTTGCTCTCAAAGTTCACCCCGGCCTGCAAAAGGCCCGGGAAGAGGTGCGGAAGAACGAAGCGGAACTGCGCATTGCCAAACAATATCCCAACCCCCAGGTGGAAGGCACCGTGTCCCGGGAAAGAGAGATTCCGGGGCCTGAAACCGGCGTGGGTTATACGGTGGCGCTTTCCCAGACTCTGGAATGGCCCGGGCGCCGGGCCCGGAGGCAAGAGGCCGCCCGCTTCGGGATAGACAGCGCCCGGAAGTTGGTGACCAACGAAGAACTTAACGTCATCGCCAAGTTGCGGGAGCTCTTCTACCGGGTGCTGGCCGACGAGCAATTCGTCAAGGTAGCCAAAGAAAACCTTGATTCTGCCAAACAGCTCCTCGAGCTGATAGAGAAACGCGTCCGGTTAGGGGAGAGCCGCCAGATAGAGCTGATCAAAGCGCAAGTGGAATTCTACACCCTGGAACGGGAACATGAAAAGGCCGGGACAACGCTCAGCGGGGACCGGCAGGTGCTGAACCGGTTTTTATTGGAAAATCTTCCTCCCGGTTTCACCGTAACCGGCAAGTTCACCGCCCTGGATGAGGCCGTTCCCCTGCCGCGCTGGCGCGAGGCGGCGCTGGCGGCCCATCCCCTGCTGGCCGCCCAAAACTCCGCTCTGCGCCAGGCTGAGAGCGCGTTGAGCGCCGAGAGGCAGGCTTGGATGCCGGATGTGACCGTGAAAGCATTCCACAATAAAGATATTGACCTGAGCGCCACGGGCGGCGGCATCTCCATCCCCCTGCCCCTGTGGAACCGCAAGGGCGGCGAAGTGGATAAGGCCGCGGCCTCCAGGCGGCAGGCCGAAGCCGACCTCAACCTCACCCGCCAGGAATTGGAGACCAAGCTGGCGGCCCAATACAGCCTCTATATGGTGGCCCGGCGCCAGGTGGAGTCTTTCCAAAAGAACCTTCTGCCCCAGGCGGCGGAATCGCTGCGATTGGCCGAATTCACCTACCGCCAGGGAGAGACGGGGCTGCTGGACCTTTTGGATTCCCGCCGCGTTTACCGGGCCACGGAGCAGGATTATTACAAGGCTTTGTTGGAATACTGGCTGGCCCGGGCGGAACTCTGGCGCATCACCGGGGGAGGTATCTAAACCATGATTCGCAATTTTTTTACTTTGAAGAAGATGATGATCGGCGTCCTGGCCCTGGCCGCGCTGGTGTGGTTTTCCTTGCCCGGGAGCGCGCAGAAAAAGAACCCGGATAAAGACCAGGGGCATGAGGGGCATCAGCATGAAAAACACGAACATGAAGCCCAAAAGGCCGGCGGCCTTAAGCACGATGATCACCCCACCGCGGGCCGTAAGGACGACGGCCGCAAGCACAATGATCACCCGGCCGCTGGCCAAAAACCCGGCGACCATAAGGAAGATGCCCATAAGCATGATGATCACCCGCATGGGGACCAGCCGCCGGGCCAGGTAAAGTTAAATCCTGAAGCAGTAAAAATGGCCAACCTCAAGGTGGAACCGGTTTCTGTCGGATCATTGGCTGACAGGGTACAGCTTACCGGCGAACTGGTTTTTAATGAGGAAAAAACAGCCCGGGTGAGCTCCCGCCTGGCTGGCCGGGTGGTCAAAATTAACGCCGACTACGGGGCCGAATTGAAAAAGGGCGACGCCCTGGCCGTCATCGATAGCCTGGAGTTGGGCCAGGCTCAAAACGCCTTCCTCCAGGCTGCGGCCAGCTACCGGGTGGCCCAAAAAGCTTACGAACGCGCCCGTCTGTTGTGGCAGGAAAAGGCCATCAGCCAGGCGGAGTTCCAGGAGCGCCAGGCCAAATTTGAACTGGCCGCCTCGGAGCGGGATTATGCCGAGAACCGGCTGCATCTCATGGGATTAACCGACCCCGATATAGCCCGGTTGCTCCGGGGCGGGCAAAAGCGCAAAGGACCCAGCTTCCACGCCGAAGTGGATTCCACCTTCTATCTGCGCTCTCCCATCGCCGGGCGGGTGGTGGACCGCAAGGTGACCCCCGGCCTGGTGGTCAAGCCGGAAGAAGAGCTTTTCGTCATCGCCGACACCGCCACCCTGTGGTGCTTCGTCCAGGTCCCGGAGAAGGACCTGTCCCTGGTCAAAACCGGTTCTCCCGTAATTATCAGGGTCAGTTCCCTGCCCCAGGAAGAGTATTCCGGCGCCATCGACTATATTGCCGCCATGGTGGAAAAGGCCACCCGCATGACCCGGGCCCGCGTCAAGGTGGATAACCTCAAGGGCGAACTGAAAGCCGGGATGTTCGCCACCATCAAGGTGTCCTCCGGCTCCCGGATGGCCCTCAATGTGCCCCAAACCGCAGTGGTGGGCTCCGGCGCCGAACCATACGTCTTTGTGGAACAGGAGCCAGGCCTGTATTTAAAACGCGTCATCAAGCCCGGCCTGAAAGCGGACGGCCGGGTGGAAGCGCTGGAGGGCCTTAAGGAAGGCGAACGAGTGGTAGTGCAAGGCGCGTTCACCCTCAAATCCGAACTGGAGAAAGAAGCCCTGGAGGGCGGACATGCTCATTGAAAAAATCATTCAAAGCTGCCTCCGCCACCGCTTTCTGATACTCGTTTTCCTGGCAGGTCTGGTGGGCTACGGGTCCTACGCCGCCTTCAAGTTGCCGGTGGACGCCTTTCCCGATGTCACCAACATCCAGGTGCAGGTCATTACTACCTGGCCCGGCATGTCCCCCGTGGAAGTGGAAAAGCAGGTCACCTTCCCCATCGAAGTGACGATGGCGGGTCTGCCGGACATGGTGGAACTGCGCTCACTTTCCAAGTTCGGCCTGTCTATGGTGACCATCGTTTTTGAGGATAAAGTGGACATCTATTTTGCCCGGCAATTGGTGCTGGAGAGGCTGATCGAAGCGAAGGAAAAGCTGCCCAAGGGGGCTGACCCGGTTCTTGGCCCCATCTCCACCGGCCTGGGGGAGATATACCAGTACACCCTGGAAGAACCCCAGGCCCCGCCCTTAACATCGCCCCGGGAAGAAGAACTGCGCCTGATGCGCCTGCGCACCGTGCAGGACAGCATCGTCCGGCCGCTGTTGAAGACCGTGCCCGGGGTGACGGAGGTCAATTCTTTCGGGGGATTTGTGCGCCAATATCAGGTGAACGTCGATCCCGACCGGCTGGCCAAGTATGATCTTTCCCTGCGGCAGGTGTTCAATGCCCTGGCGGCGAACAACGCCAACGCCGGCGGCAACCTCTTGGAGCAGGGCAGCGAACAGGCCATGGTCCGGGGCATCGGCCTGATGCAAAGCCGGGAGGACATCGAGGAGGTGCTGCTCAAGGAAGTGGACGGCGCCCCGGTGCTGGTCCGGGATGTGGCCGTCATTGAAGAAGGCCCGGCTACCCGCTGGGGCGCGACGGTGAAGGACGGCAAGCAAGAGGCCGTGGTGGGCATTGTCCTCATGATTAAGGGAGGGAGCGGCCGGGAGGTGGTGGCCGCGGTCAAAAAGAAAGTAGAGGAAATAAACCAGGGCGGCATCCTCCCCGGCGGCATCAAGCTGGAGGCTTTCTATGACCGCACCGGCCTGGTGCGGGATTGCATTACCACCGTCAGCAAGGCCCTCGCCGAAGGGGTGGTCCTGGTCATTCTGGTGGTTTTCCTGTTTCTCCGCAGTCTCCAGGGGGCCGCGGTCATCGCCCTGACGCTGCCTTTGGCCGCGCTGGTGACCTTCATTGTCATGCGCTGGACGGGGCTTACCGCCAATCTCATGACCTTCGGCGGCCTGGCCATTTCCATCGGTATGATCGTGGATGCGGCAGTCATCCAGGTGGAAAACGTCATGCACCACCTGGGAGAGCCTTACAACGGCCGGGGCTTTATGCGCACCGTGCTGGAGGCCGTGCTGGAGGTGCGCAAACCGAGTCTCTTCGGAGAATTGATCATCGCCATCACCTTCCTGCCCATCATGACCCTGCAGGGCATGGAGGGAAAGATGTTTGCGCCGCTGGCCTTTACCGTGGCCATTGCGCTGCTGGCCTCCCTGGTCCTGTCCATCGTCGCGGTGCCGGCGCTCTGCTCTTACCTGCTCAAGCCGGGAGTGGAGCGGGAAAGCCTGCTTCTCAAGTGGGCCCGGCGCCTGTACCGGCTTTCCCTGGCTTGGGCCTTGGGCCATCGCCGCCTGGTAGTGCTGGGGGCCGCGGGGTTGCTGCTCTTTTCCCTGGCCATGGCGCCGTTTCTGGGCACGGAATTCATCCCCAGGATGGATGAAGGCTATCTCACGCCCCAGGTCATCCGGCTCCCCTCCGTGTCTTTGAGCCAATCAGTGGAAATCGAGCGCCAGGCCCAACAAGTGATGATGCAGTTCCCCGAAGTGGCCGCGGTGGTCTCCAAGATCGGCGCCGCGGAAATTGCCACCGATCCCATGGGGCCGAACATCAGCGACCCCATGGTGGCGCTCAAACCCCGGTCGGAATGGAAGACCGTGGGCACCACCGAAGAACTGGTGGACAAGATGCGGGCCGAACTGGCCAAGATACCCGGCATCGGCCTTAACTTCTCCCAGCCCATCGCACTCAGGGTGGATGAGCTTATCTCCGGGGTCAAGTCCCAGGTGGCGGTGAAGATTTTCGGCGATGACATGGCAATCCTGTTGCGCAAAGGCGAGGACGCGGGCCGCCTGCTGAAGGGGATCAAGGGGGTCACCGATCTGCGCGTGGAACAGGTGGCGGGCCAGCCTTACCTGAACATCAAAATCGATCGCCGGAAAATTGCCCGCTATGGCATCAACGTGGCCGATATCCAGGAGATCATTGAAACCGCGGTGGGCGGCAAGGTAGCCACCGAGATCCAGGAGGGCCAACTGCGGGTGGGCGTCCAGGTGCGCTTCCCGGAAGAACGGCGCAATAGCGTCCAAGCCATTGGCAACATCCTGGTGGAGGCCTCGGGTGGCCGCCGCATCCCCCTGGCCGATTTAGCGACGATCACGGAGGAAGAGGGCCCGGTCCAGATCAGCCGGGATGACGCGCACCGCCGCATCGTGGTGGAATTCAACGTGGAAGGCCGGGACATCGGCGGCCTGGTGGCCGAGGCCCAGAACCTCCTCTCGGCCCGCTTGAGCCTGCCTCCCGGTTATTACCTCACCTGGGGCGGGGCCTTTGAGAACCAGGAGCGGGCCATGCGCCGCCTCCTGCTCATTGTCCCGGTGACCATCGCCATTATCTTCCTGCTCCTGTTTATGACCTTTAACTCGGTGCGCTATGCCGCGCTCATCATCCTGAACCTGCCTTTGGCCCTCATCGGCGGCATCCTGGGCCTGCTCCTTACCGGCCTCTACCTGAGCGTCCCGGCCTCGGTGGGTTTCATCGCCCTCTTCGGCGTGGCGGTGTTGAACGGCGTGGTTCTGGTCTCCCAGATCAACCAGCTGCGGCAGGAGGGCCTGCCTTTGGAGGAGGCGGTTCAGGAGGGCTGCAACCGGCGGCTGCGCCCGGTCTTAATGACCGCCCTGGTGGCTATCCTGGGATTGATCCCTCTGCTCTTCGCCACCGGCCCCGGTTCGGAGGTGCAGCGGCCCCTGGCGGTGGTGGTGGTTTTCGGCCTGTTCACTTCCACCCTGTTGACCCTGATCGTCCTGCCAGTGTTGTACGGTAGATTTGCCGAACGTCTGCCGGAGATTTAGGAGATTAACCATGAAAGAAGTGAGAGCTTATATCCAGCCCTTCAAGCTTTCCAAGGTAACCAGCGCTTTGCAGAAAATTGCCGGTCTACCGGGCCTGAGCATGATGGAAGTCCAGGGGTTTGGCCGCGGCAAGGTTTTGGTGCCCGGAGACAAGATGGTTCGGGAATTTGTCCCCAAAGTGCGCCTGGAGATAGTGGTTAAAAACGAGCTGGTGGAGGAGGTAGTGGACGCCATTCAGAAGGCCGCGCACACCGGAAACCTTGGAGACGGGGTGATCTTCGTCTTGCCCGTGGAACAGGCGGTGCGTATCCGCACCGGCGAAAGGGATAGGGTGGCTATCAGGTCCCTGAAAAATGGGAAACAAGAAGAAGGCTGAAGCTGAAACCACGCGCCATAAAGGAAACATCGTATTCCATCTTCTGCCCAAATTTTAAATTGGAGGAAAATATGACTTATTGGCGGTTGTTTAGCATGGCTATTTTTTCATGTTTCTTAATGGCTTGCAGCGCTCCCCTGCAGGAGCACAGCTACCTGAAAGATTATGGCCATCAGGGGGGGAGGGGCCAGGGATTCCGCACCTTGCCTTACCGGGTCTCCCAGGAGGTTCATACCTGTGTGCCCGGGAAGTTCAGCGGGCGCATCATCCGTCTCCGGGCGGAAACCTTCTCCCAGGATATGGAGCCGGGCTTGGCTATGGATGTGCAAACTCCGGACAAGGGCCTGGTGCACGTGCACCTGGGGCCTCTGTGGTTCCTGGAACGCCAGGAGGCCGATCTAAAGCCGGGAGACGAAGTGACTATCCAGGGTTTTTGCTATAAATTGGACGGCCAGGAAAGACTTCTGGCCGCCGAAGTCGCGCATAAGGACCACACCTTGGTATTGCGCGATCCCCAAGGCGTTCCCTATTGGGAGGCCTGGCGGAAACGTTAAGGCAACGCCAGGCGCTGAGGCTGAAGTGGCTTAAATGTGGCGAGCCAAGGTGTTATTTTGATACTTCCTTGGCTCACCATAGATAAGGCCACCCATTCCGTCTCTTTGGGAAGGGCGACGAGTTGGCGCACCAGTCTTTGGAACTGCTCTCTTTCCACTAAATTATTACCCCTTGCATGTCGAACTTACCGTCGGCGCCGGATGTGATCCTCTCAATTAATTTGAATTAATAATCAGTCTTGGAAGAGAGAACCAACTATCCAATCAATTCCCGATAATTCTGATTTCAGCATTTGGCGGACATCTGGCGCAGCCGGCCAATGCTGGTTATTTTGCCAGGGCCACCTTGGGAGAGCCAGGCTTGCACCTTCTGTGCACATAGCCCACCCAGAACGGATAGGCGATGGCTTCGGCAGAACGCCCGCTAATTCCAGGCGAGATTAAAATTGCCAGGAGTTCCTTCTCGGTCAAACTCGCCGGCCCCGATTCTCGAAGTTTTCCCCCAGGATGACGCCATTGCGTGGACATAGTCTGATTAAGCCCTCACATGGGCATTATGCCATGGCAGAAATAATTGTTTAAGCAGTTTTTGAAAGGAAGGAATCAAGCCGTGTGAGGATCGTTTTGATGAGTGCGAATTTGCCGCGGAACCTTGATTACAAATTTAAATAAAAATGCAATCGTCAAAAAAAATGGGCCAGACTCGAAGACTGACCCTGTTCTGACCCTAATTTTTTAAGACCAACTAAATTATAACAGGCTGAATTAATTACATTATTCTGGGGTGAGCGACGGGACTTGAACCCGCGACCACCAGGGCCACAACCTGGTGCTCTGCCGTCTGAGCTACGCCCACCACATGCTATTTCCTTACCATAAATACCTTGCAGCCGCAAGGCATGGGCAGCAGGGGATTATTTGTAGAGATAAGGCTGATCGATAAAAGGCGGGGGCGAAAAGGTGAAAAGGGAAAGAGGGGAAAAGAAAAAAATAGCTTCCACCGTCCCTTTCCCCTTTTTACCTTTTCACCTTTTCCGCCTTCCTTTTCCACTCTTCTTTACATCCGCAGCCGGAGGATATATAAAGCATTCAGTGCAAGGAGGAAATATGCAGGAAGCCAGATTTTATGAAAGAACCGGAGATCATAAGGTCCAATGCCACCTGTGCGCGCACGAGTGCAAGATCGATCCGGGAAAACGGGGGCTTTGCCACGTGCGGGAGAACCGGGATGGTGTTCTCTATACTTTCTCCTATGGCCGGCTGGTGGCCCAGAACGTAGATCCCATCGAGAAAAAGCCTCTATTCCACTTCCTGCCGGGCACCCGCTCCTTTTCCATTGCCACCACGGGCTGCAACTTTATGTGCCTGCATTGCCAAAACTACGACATCTCCCAGTACCCCCGGGTGCACGGAGGACGGCTCATCGGCGAAGAACGCACCCCGGAAGAGGTGGTGGGAGACGCGCTGGCCACCCATTCGGCCAGCATTTCTTATACCTATACCGAGCCCACCATTTTCCTGGAGTTCGCCCAGGACACCGCCCGCCTGGCCCGGGAACACGGCCTGAAAAACGTCTTCGTCTCCAACGGCTTCATGACGCCGGAGTCGGCCGCGGCCTTGAGCGAGGTGATCGACGCCGACAACGTGGATTTAAAGAGCATGCGGGACGATTTTTACCGCAAGGTCTGCAAGGCCCGGCTGCAGCCGGTGCTGGACACCATCCCCCGCTTGCATCAGGCCGGGGTCTGGGTGGAGGTGACCACCCTGGTGATCCCCGGCCATAACGACTCGGAGCAGGAGTTGACGGAGATCGCCCAGTTCATTAAGGGTGTGAGCGAGTCGATTCCCTGGCACGTCTCCGCGTTCCATCCTACTTTCAAGATGATGGACCGGCCTCGGACGCCCGCCAAGACCCTGAAAATGGCCCGGGACATCGGTCTCGCCGCGGGCCTGCGCTATGTTTACACCGGCAACATCCCCGGAGTCCTCGAGGGAACGGAGAATACCTACTGTTACTCTTGTAAAGAAGTGCTCATCGAGCGCCTGGGCTACACCATCCAGCGGTATTATCTGAAAGACGGCCAGTGCCCCAAATGCCAGGCGGTGATCGACGGGGTCTGGAAGTAAAAAGAAGGTTTTCGGTTTTCGGTTTTCGGTTGGGGGGAGTTCTTTGTACCTCCCTTTTCATTTCACCCGCCTTTCAACAAATCCCGGGCGATGATCAGGCGCATGATCTCGTTGGTGCCTTCGTAGATCTGCCCGGCCTTGGCGTCCCGGAAATAGCGTTCTAAAGGGTAATCCTTCAGATAGCCGTAGCCTCCCAGGATTTGCAGGCCTTCCTGGGCCGCGGCCATGGCGGTGTCGGTGGCGCATTTCTTGGCCATGGCTGCAGCGGTGGTGAAGGGTTTTCCCTTATCTTTGAGCCACGCGGCCTTCAAAGTCAGGAGAGACGCGGCTTCCAGGGCCGCGGCCAGGTCCGCGAGCTTAAATTGAATAGACTGGAACTGGGCCAAGGGTTGCCCGAACTGTTCCCGGCCCCGGGCGTAATTCAGGGCCTCCTGCAGTGCCGCCTTGCCTATCCCCACGGCCTGGGCCGCGGCCCCCACCCGGGCGTTATCCATGAGGGCCAGGGCCATTTTCAGACCCTGGTTGGCTTCTCCCAGGAGCGAATCTGCGGGTAGCTGGGCATTGTTGAATTCCAAGGAAACGGATCTGGCCCCCCGCAGTCCCATTTTTTCTTCCACCGGCCCCACCTGGACCCCCGGCGTAATCTTCAAATCCACGATGAACAGGCTGATCCCCTTCTGAGGCGCCTGGGAGAGATCGCTCCGGGCCGCCACCAGCGCGAAATGGGCAGTTTGCCCGGAAGTGACAAAATTCTTCTGCCCGGTGAGCACCCAGCCATCCCCTTCCCGGGAAGCGATGGTCTGCAAGCGGGAAGGGTCCGAGCCGGCCTGGGGCTCCGTCAGGGCAAAGGCGGCCAGGGCGTCGCCGCTGGCCACCGGCGGCAGGAAGCGGCGTTTCTGCTCCTCGGCGCCGAACTGATGCAGGCCCATGCCAAAGATCGAGTGGCTGACATGCAGCATGAGGGCAGACGACGGACAGGCCTGGGCCAGTTCCATCTGGGCCAGGGCGTAGGAGACGTAATCTTTGCCGCCGCCGCCGTATTCCCGGGGCAGGGAGAGCCCGAAGAAGCCTTCTTTTGCCCAATGATCCAGGATTTCCTGGGGAAAGCGGCCCTCCCGGTCCAAACCCGCAGCCTTGGCCTTTGTTTCCTGGGCCGCTTCCCTGGCCCTTTTCTGGACTGCTTCCTGTTCCGGTGTTAAACTGAAATCCATCGTCCCGCTCCCTTTTCTGAAAAAATTAATCTCACGCAAAGACGCCAAGGCGCAAAGGAAGGCGCAAGTATTTTGAAGAACTAACCATATTCACCCGCCCCGGTCAACCGGAAACCTCTGGACAGGGAGGCATTTTTCGGATAAACATGCCTGATTGCATAATGAAAAAGAGCCCTGAAACCTTCCGTTTGGCCCTGGTCCTGGGAGGGGCCAGAAGCGGCAAGAGCCGCTATGCCCTGAATCTGGCGGAGTCCCTGCCCGCGCCCCGGCTCTTTGTGGCCACCTGCGAGCCCCGGGATGAGGAGATGCGGGAGCGCATCGATAATCATCAACAGGAACGGGGGCCGGACTGGGAGACCCGGGAAGCCTGCCTGGACCTGGCCGACTTCCTGGCCGCGCCTCCTGATGGGTATGGAGTAATCCTGGTGGACTGCCTCACCATGTGGCTGTCCAACCTGATGCATAAGGAGGGCGTCACGCCCGAGGGCATCAGGGCCGCAGGCGAGCGCCTGGCCCAGGCCCTGGCCGGGGCCCGCACCCCCGCCATCCTGGTCAGCAATGAAGTGGGTTTGGGCATCGTCCCGGACAATCCCCTGGCCCGGGCCTTCCGGGACCAGGCCGGCTGGCTGCACCAGCGGGTGGCGCAAGTCGCGGACCGGGTGGTCCTGGTAGTGGCGGGGCTGCCGCTGGTGATAAAGAGTGAGCAGTAAGCAGTGAGCAGTGAGCAGTTGAGATTTCGGCCCAGGAAGGCGCCTAGGGCCAGTAATCAGTAATCAGTGATCAGTGATCAGTGATCAGTGATCAGTGGTTGGTAGCAGACGGTTATTTATTTGTCAGATATTTTTTCTGGCCCCTGGCCCCTGACCCCTGACCACTGGTTTATCCCCACCCGACTAATAACCTTGAGGTATTATAGATGATGAAGGAGTTATCCCAATTAATTTCCCAAATTAAGCCCGTGGAGCCGGAGTGGCTGGCCCAGGCCCAGGAGCGCCTGGATTTCCTCACCAAACCCCCCGGCAGCCTCGGACGCTTGGAAGAACTGGCGGCCCGCTACGTGGCAATCCGGGGAGAACTTTTTCCCCGCCTGGAAAAGAAGCAGGTGGTGGTCTTTGCCGCGGATCACGGAGTGGTGGCCGAGGGAGTGAGCGCCTTTCCCCAGGAAGTCACGCCGCAGATGGTCTTGAATTTCTTAAGGGGGGGCGCCGGGATCAACGTCCTGGCCCGGCACGTGGGCGCGGCCGTGGAAGTGGTGGATATCGGCGTTAAATACGATTTCGGGGAACAACCCGGCCTCATTAACCGGAAAGTGGCCCCCGGGTCCCGGAATATGGCCCGGGAACCGGCCCTGACCATGGAAGAGGCGCTGCAGTCGGTGCTGGTTGGGGTGGAGCGGGCCCAGGCCGCCATTGCTGCGGGCGTGGACGCCCTGGCCGCGGGGGACATGGGCATCGGCAATACCACCCCGGCCGCGGCCCTGGCCGTGGTCTTCACCGGCAAACCGGCCAGCACGGTCACCGGCCGGGGCACCGGCATCGGCGACGACACCTGGCGCCACAAGGTGGCGGTGATCAACCGGGCCCTGGAACTGCACAAGCCCGACGCCAATGACCCCCTGGAGGCCCTAGCCAAGGTGGGGGGCCTGGAGATCGGCGGGATCGCCGGACTGATCCTGGGGGCCGCGGCCGCCAGGCGGGCCGTGCTGCTGGACGGCTTCATCGCCACCGCCGGGGCCTTGGTGGCCTTTCATCTGGCCCCGGCGGTGGCGGATTACCTCATCGCCGCGCACCGCTCGGTGGAAGCGGGGCACCAACTCATGCTGGATGTCCTGGGCTTAAAACCCTTGCTCAACTTCCAGCTGCGCCTGGGGGAAGGCACCGGCGCCGCCCTGGGACTGGGCTTGCTGGAAGCGGGCATGAAGATCTATCACGAAATGGCCACCTTCGCCGAAGCCGGAGTAGCCGAGAAACAGTCGTGAGATGCACCTTTCCCCTGGCCCTGACCTTCCTCACCGTGCTGCCCTGGCCGCGGCTGGGGCAGGTGGGTCCGGGGGATCTGGCCCGCTCCATGTTCTGGTTCCCCTGGGTGGGATGGATCCTGGGCGTGGGGTTCTGGGGGGCTTTGCTGGCATTCCGGAGTGTTTTCCCCCCGGCCGCGGCCGCGGCCCTGCTGCTGACCTTGACAGTCCTGGCCACCCGGGGCCTCCACCTGGACGGCCTGGCGGACACCGTGGACGGCCTGGGGGGCGGCAACACCCCGGAAAAACGCCTGGCCATCATGAAGGACTCCCGCTTGGGCGCGTTCGGCGCGGTGAGCCTGTTTTTGGCGCTGCTCCTGAAATTTGCCTTTTTCCTGGCCTGGGTGGGAAAAAGCCCGGGCTTCGGCCTTATCCTCTATCCGGTTATCAGCCGCTGGGGCATGGTCTTTCTGGCCTACCTTTCCCCTTACGCCCGGCCCGAGGGCGGTCTGGGCCAGGCCATGACCACCGGGGTCAGCAGCAGGGCGCTCTTTGGGGCCACCCTCAGCGCCCTGGTTCTGGCCTTGTTAACCGCAAGGATCAGCGGCCTGCTCCTCCTGGCCGCGGCAGCCGCCGCGGTCTGGCTGCTCAGCCTTTACTTCCGCAAAAAGCTGGGGGGCGTCACCGGCGACGTTTTAGGCGCAGCCAACGAGGTTTTGGAGATTTTGGTGTTGATGGGGTTACTCCTTTGTAATCAGCTCTTCCCCACCGTTTCATATCTGCATTTTTTCTGATAAAATTAAACAATCTCTGCGCTCTCTGCGTCTCTGCGGTAAAAAAAATATCCGCAGAGACGCAGAGAGCGCAGAGAAAAGACATCTGCGAAACCATCAGTATTTGTTGTTTTTACCAAGGAGAACACCATGATCCCGGATGTAATGGAAATCAAAGATAGATTAAAAGAATTGCAATCGCGCCTGGAGCTCCTCCGAGGTCATCTTTGATCTGACGGGGAAACAGACCAGGCTGAAGCATCTGGAAGAATTGCTGGCCCAGCCCGAGTTCTGGGACGACCAGGCCCGGGCCGCGGAGATTCTCAAGGAGCGGGGCGCTCTCATCCAGGCCCTGGAGGAGTGGCAGCAGCGGGTCAAACAGGTGGAGGACCTGGAAGTCCTCCTGGAGCTGGCCCTGGAGGAGGAAGACCAGGGCGCGTTGAAGGACGTGGCCAAGGAGCTGGCCGACCTGGAAAAGACCTTCAGCGACTGGGAATTGCGGCTGCTCCTGGGCAGCGACGAGGATCAAAAGAACGCCATCATCACCATCCACGCGGGCGCGGGCGGCACTGAGGCCAACGACTGGACCCAGATGCTGCTGCGCATGTTTCTGCGCTATTCCGAACGCAAGGGCTTCAAGACCGAGACCATCGACCTGCTCCCCGGAGACGAAGCGGGTGTCAAAAGTGTCACCTTCACCGCGTCCGGCCCCTTCGCCTACGGCTATTTCAAGAGCGAAACCGGCATCCACCGCCTGGTGCGCATCTCTCCTTTCGACGCCTCCGGCCGCCGCCACACCTCTTTTGCCGCAGTGCAGGTGCTGCCGGAAGTGGACGACCGCATCGACGTCGACATCCAGGAAAAGGACCTGCGCATCGACACCTTCCGGGCCAGCGGCCCGGGGGGCCAGCACGTGAACAAGACCAGCTCCGCGGTGCGTCTGACCCATATTCCCACGGGCATTGTGGTCTCATCCCAATCCGAGCGTTCCCAGCACCGCAACAAGGAACTGGCCATGAAGGTGCTCCGGGCCCGGCTCTACAACCTGGAACAACGCAAGCGGGAGGAAAAAAAGCAGGAACTCCAGGAGTCCCAGAAAGAGATCGCCTGGGGCAGCCAGATCCGCTCCTATACCCTGCAGCCCTACCGCCTGGTGAAAGACCACCGCACCAAGCACGAGGCCGGCAACGTGGACGCGGTCCTGGACGGCGACCTGGACGGTTTTGTGGAGGCCTTCCTCCTCAATCCGGAAGGAAATTAAATATTACTAAGTGGATGATTTCATCGACTGGGGGGAGAGGGGGTTTTTCCTGCACCCGCTAAGGTTATTCCATGCTCTATAATCGCTGCTCCGAAGTGGATGAGAATTTCTGGCGGGACCTGGCCCAGGCCGATCCGGAGGATATCCTCCAGCGCACTGGAGTTCGCCGCAACCACAATGCCTTGCACATCCCTTATTTCAACCGGGAACTGGTGGTGGATCAGGAACAGCGGCGCATCTTTCTGGCGGACGCGCCCGCGGATGAACCGGGCTTTCGCCGCTGCCTGATCACCCTTCTGTACCTGCTTCTGATAGATAAATCGGCTCTGGGACCGCCCGTCAGCCCCCTGGAATTGCCCGGGGCCACCATGTTCTTCCAACAGAGCGGGCCTCACGCGATTCCCAGCGCCCCTTTGGAAGAGCGGTTCGGCCGGGACTTACCTGGTTTTCTGGAAGTTGGCCGCCGCCTCGGGGCCGAGACCCGCGCTGGCGGCGACGCCGCCTTGGCCTTCCGGGTCTTTCCGGGGCTGACCGTGGAAGTGATTCTCTGGCTGGCCGACGATGAATTTCCGGCCCAGGTGTCTTTCACCGTGCCCGCGCAACTACACCGTTTTTGGCAACACGATGCGGTCTTGGGTCTTCTTGGGGTGGTGGTCAAGGAACTCTTGCAAGCAGACACGCCCGCGGCCAAGTAGGCGGCAGCAGCATCCAGGCGGGCGGGACGCCCGCCCCACCGGCCCGCGCCCCCTAACCCTTACATTTGATCTCAGTAAGTCCCTATTGAAATTTATAACGTCATCAATTTTTTTCCCTTGACAGGCCTCTTACGTATAATTATATAAATAGATATTGATATATTAATTTTCTGAAGACCAGGAGTTTTCCGTGTCTGAAAATGTTTTCGATCTAATCATCGTGGGCGCCGGTCCCGGAGGGCTGACCGCCGGGATTTACGCCATGCGCGCGGCGCTGAAGACCGTCCTCATTGAAAAAGGGATTGCCGGCGGCCAGATCAACCTCACGGAATCGGTGGAGAACTATCCCGGATTCGAGAACATCAGCGGCTTCGACCTGTCTCAGAAGTTCATGCAGCACGCCCAATCTTACGGTCTGGAAGTGGTCCAGCAGGAAGTGGCGGCCGTGGAGCCGGGGCTGGAGTTCCATGCCGTGCGTCTGGCCAACGGCGAGTTGCTCAAGACCCATGCCGTTATTTTGGCTACGGGCGGCAGCCCCAGGAAGCTCGGCGTCCCCGGGGAACTGGAATACTACGGCAAGGGAGTCTCTTACTGCGCCACCTGCGACGGCTTTTTCTTCCGGGGTAAAAACGTCATCGTGGTGGGCGGCGGCGACAGCGCCCTGGAAGAGGCCCTTTATCTCGCCAAAATCACCTGCCGGGTTTACCTGGCCCACCGCCGGGACGCGTTCCGGGGCAGCCGGATTTTGCAGGAACGGGTCCTGGCTGATGAGAAAATCGAGGTCTTGTGGAACACCGTCGTCACCGAAGTGAAGGCCGATGGCCAGGGCGTCCACGCGGTGGCGCTTAAGGATACAAAGACCGGGGCCGCCCGGGAACTGGCCGTGGACGGCGTGTTCGTCTTCATCGGCTTCAGTCCCAATAACCGGTTGGTCCCCGCCGGAACCAGGATGGACCATGACGGCTACGTGATGGCCGACGAGAAGTGCGAGACCAATATCCCGGGAATCTTTGTCATCGGCGACTTGAGGCAAAAATACGCCAAACAGATCGTCACTGCGGCCGCGGACGGCTGCACCGCGGCCCTGGCCGCGGCTTTATGCGTGGAAATGAAAAAAGCGGGGCAGGCCTGCCCGGCCCACCGGGGATAAGACGGGCGGATGAAGACCCCGGCGCCGGAAAAGACCGCCCATACCACAGAGAACCGCGAGGAAGCAATGCCCCTGGAAGATTATCTGCAGACGGTTGCTTTTGTAGCCAAGAGCATGTCGGATGAAAACCGGCTGCGGATTCTCTTGTGCGTCAATAACGGCAAGAAATCCGTCAACAGCATTGTGGAAGAACTGAGCCTGTCCCAGCCCCTGGTTTCCCATCACCTGAAAGAACTGCGGCGTTCGCTGCTGGTGAAGGTGGAGCGCAGCGGCCCCTTCGTGTACTACGAGATTGCGGACCCCAGAATTCCCAAGATTCTGAAAGATTTGAAAGACCTGGCCACGGATTTGCTGGCCAGGAGAAAGACTTTTTAACCGGAGGAGGTGATTCATCATATGGCGGGAATTACCAAGATACTGGAGGGCATGGCCCCATCCCAAGCTTTGTCCGAAATCGGCGGGGCGCTGAAAAAAATTCTGCCTCTGGTCACCGAGGAAGATCGGCTGAACTTTGTCGTGCAGTTGCTCGGCGGCGCCGGCGACGACAAGGTGGCCAGTATGGTGCACCTCTGACTGGCGGAATGCCTGGACGAAGGTGTCGATCCAACGCATATGTGTCAAAAGCTGGTGGACCGGGTGTCGCAGTCCAAGCAGCTCATGGCCGTGGCCGATCCGGAGTTGCTGGCGCTGTTCGAGGACTGGCTGGATGAGCTGGAGGATGAAGTGATCGCCCTGGCCCGGGAGAAAGGGGGCCTCACCCCCGAAAACCTGGCCGCTAAATTCGGCCTCTCCCGGCGAGGGGCCACCTTTCTGATTACGAAATTAAAGAGAGAAGGAAAACTGTCTTAGAGGCATTAAGATGATGACGGACAGAAAAAGAACCTTATTATTGGCTTTAATGGCTGCGGTCCTGACCCTGGGCGCGCTCTGGTATGTCCACCGCCCGGTGGCCGTCCAGGACGCCACCATGGAGGACGTCCGGGTCGAGGCCGCCAGGGGCGGCTATCGCCTGATTAATACCGAGGACTTGGCAAAGCTTTATCAACAGCCTCCCGCCAACCTGCTCATCGTGGACACCCGCCAGGATTGGGAGTACCGCAGCGGCCATATCAAAGGCGCGGTGGATTTCCCCCTGGAACCCGGCTGGTGGTCCCGGTGGCGCTCCCAGGGCCGCCTGAAGGCCTTGCTGGGGCCGGACAAAGACCGGCTGGTAGTCTTTTACTGAGCGGGCCTGGCCTGAGTCCGCAGCGACTCCGCGGCCCGGGTGGCCGTCGACCTTGGCTATAAAAATGTTTATCGGGACCCCCTGGGTTTCCCGGAATGGCAGAAAGCCGGCCTGCCCGTGGCCGGCGATCCCTTGGGACTGTGTGATTACGCGCCGGAGGCTTACTCTCCCGGTGTCCTCTCCGGTTGGGCTTTAGTCTGGACCATGCTGGGCATCTTCTTCGGCGGTATGGCCCTCAACCTTACTCCTTGCGTCTATCCCATCATCCCCATCACCGTTTCGTACTTCGGCGGGCGCAGCGGCCAGGGCCGGGGACGCCTGGTGATCCACGGCCTCCTGTACGTGGCGGGCCTGGCCGTCACCAACTCCGCGTTGGGGGTAATTGCGGCTTTCACCGGCGGCCTCATGGGAGCCATACTGCAAAATCCCCTGGTGCTGCTGACGGTGGCCGCAGTCCTGGTCATCTTTGCCACCAGTCTTTTCGGGTTCTGGGAACTGCGCCTCCCCGGCAGCCTGACCCAGGCCGCGTCCAGGTCCTATGCCGGCTATGGCGGCAGCCTGTTCATGGGTCTGACTTTGGGAGTGGTGGCCGCGCCCTGCATCGGCCCGTTTGTGTTAGGACTCTTGACCTGGGTGGCCTCCATAGGCTCGCCCTGGCTGGGTTTCCTGGTGTTTTTCACATTGAGCCTGGGACTGGGACTGCCCCTGTTTTTCCTGGCCATCTTCTCCGGCAGCCTGGAGAAACTGCCCCGGTCCGGGGAGTGGATGCTTTGGGTGCGGAAACTCATGGGCTGGGTGCTCATCGGCATGGCCGCCTATTTTCTGCGGCCGCTGCTTTCCGAGACCCTGAGCGTATTCCTGCTGGCCGCGGCGGCCCTGGCCGCGGCGGTGCACCTGGGATGGCTGGACCGCACCACCGCGGCTTTCCGGAGTTTCCGGTGGCTCAAGACCGTCACCGCCTTGGCGGGAGTGGTAGCCGCCACCTTTCTGGTGGGGTCCTGGGCCTTCCGTGGTCCGGGGGTAACCTGGCAGCCTTATTCGGACCAGCTCTTAAGGACGGCGAAACATGAGAAAAAACCGGTAATTATCGACTTTTACGCCACCTGGTGCAGCCCCTGCCGGGAGCTGGAGGAAATCACCTTCCACCACCCGGAGGTGGTGAAACAGGCTGCCGCGGATTTCCTTGCGGTCAAGGTGGACCTGACCCAGAAAGGCAACCCCTTGCACACCCGGCTGTTGGAGCAATACGGGGTCAAAGGAGTGCCCACTGTGGTTTTCCTGGATGGTCAGGGCAATGAATGCCGGAACCTGCGCCTGGTGGATTATCTGCCGCCGGAGCAGTTCCTCTCCCGTATGGCCAAGGCCATGAAGAAATAAAAGCGGTTGGAGAATTGATATGCTTAAAATTAAAGCCTTGATGAACGATCCCTGCGGCCTGACCTGAAAGCGCCTCCACGAGATCATGCCCAGGTTGGGCAAGAAATACGAGTTGGAAGTGGAGGAGATTTCCCGGTCCAGGGAGGAATACCAGAGCGAAGCCTACCGGGCCGCGGGCCTGCCCCCGGCCCCCGCGGTGCTGGTGGAAGATGAAGTTGCAGGCCAGGGACCCGGCATTTCCGAAGAAGGCGTGGAAGCGGTGATCCGCCGGCATTTGGGACTGCCGCCCCTGAAGTCCTAAAAATCGCACAATCCAAAAATTGGAGGACAAGAATGCTCAAAGTCAGATGCTTTTACAACGAGCCTAACGGCAAACCCTGAAAGCATTTCCAGGAAATGATGCCCAGGTTGGGCCAAAAATATCCCATCGACATCAAAATTACTTCCAAACCCATTGCCGAATACCAAACGGATGAATATTTTGAGTTAGACCTCCCCGCGGCCCCGGCCATCATGGTGGGCGACGAGATCGTGGTGGAAGGCACGGATGTAGCCGAACTCAAATTGGAAACCGTCATCTGCCGGCATCTGGGGCTGCCCGAGCCGGAGCCGCCCAAGAAAGGCTTCCTGGGGCGGCTGTTTGGCAAATAGACCCGCAGGGGGTGAAGGCAGATTCGCCCCCCCAGGTTTGGAAAAGATAAGGCGCAGCGTCAGCAACCCGCTGCCGCCCAAGAGGTAGCCATGCAGACGGAAAGATTCCGGCGGGGGGCCTTGATCAAGGCCGTGATCCTCATTCTGTTCGTGGCCGCCGCGGTGGTGACGGTCCGCACTCCCGCGGTCAAGGAGGCGCTGACCGCAGAAAAGCTGGGCGCCATGCTGGCGGCCGCGGGCGCCTGGGCCCCTGTGGCCTTTATTGTGTTTTACGCCGTAGGGGTCTGCCTGTTCATCCCCGGGACTTTGCTCACCGCGCTGGGGGCCGCCATCTTCGGGGCCTATTGGGGGTTTGTCTACGTCTGGGTGGCCGCCATGCTGGGGGCCGCAGGGGCCTTTCTCATCGGCAGGTACCTGGGGCGGGAGTTCGCGGCTGCCCTCATCGGCGAGCGGCTGAAGAAGTATGACGACGCCATCGAGCGCAACGGCTTCGCCACCGTGCTCTACTTACGGTTGGTTTATTTCCCCTTTACCCCCATGAACTTCGGCATGGGGCTGACCAAAGTGCGCTTTAAGGATTACCTCTGGGGCACGGGGCTGGGGATCTTGGCGGGCACCTTCATCTTCACCTTCTTTGTGGGCACCGTCAAGGAGGTCTGGGCCAGCGGCCAATGGGCCAACCTCCTCACCTGGCAAGTATTTTTTTCCCTGGGACTCTTTGTTTTTTCCCTCTTTATTCCCAAGATCATCGATAAGCTGAAGGTCTGGAAAGGGATCAAGCCTGTTTAAACCTTTTCTCCGGCGATAACCACGAAAACCCCTTGGCCATGGCCGCTCTTCACCGGTTCCGGCGCCGTAATCGCCGCCGGGTCTTGAAAAATGGTCTGGCAAGTCTGAATGTTCAGATAATTCAGCTCAACCAGCCATTTCAGGACCCGGCCCACCGGCTGGAACCTCGCCTGGCGGTAAAATTTACTCTTTTCCCGGTTGGCCTCATATAATTTCCCCAAAGGGCTCTCCGGATCGATCATGCCGATGATCAGCCGTCCTTGGGGTTTAAGGACCCGGGTCGCCTCTTCAAGAGCGCGGCCAGGGTCTTTCAGGAAGCACAGGACGGTGACCATCAGAATAAAATCAAAAGATTCATCTTTGAAAGGAAGTTCTTCCCCGTAAGCCTCGTGGACCTCGATCCCCCGTTTTCCGGCGATCTCGGCCATGGCCCGGGCGGGCTCCACCCCCACTTCGATCCCCAGGGCCGCGGCAAACCTGCCGGTCCCCACCCCGATTTCCAGCCCCCGGCCTGCTTGCGGCATAAAGGCTTTGATGGCCGCCAGTTCGGAGCGGAAGGCGATCTCATGGCGGACAAACCAATCATCGTATTCCTGGGCCGCTTCTTCAAAAACATCGGTCATCGGAAAAACTCTCTCCTCCCTTATGAGAGCGGTTACTGTGACATTATAACTCCGGTAACCAGCAATACCGCCAGCCCCAGAACTAAATTTACTTTTACCAGATTTAATGACAACTTTTGCAGCCCGGCGACCCGGGAGGATAAAGCAGGCGTCCCCTCGGCCTGGGCGGCCAATCTCCCGATTTTGGGAGCCAATAACCATCCCCGGTAAAAATGGATAACCACCATCACGAGTACCAGGAGGTGTTTCACGCCCATTACGGGGGTCCAATGATTATAAAATTCCAGGGGATTGGCCATATCTTTGCCGTAATGGCCGAGGATCGGACCGGTGATAATCAATACTACGATACTGGCGTTAACCATGGGGGTCAAACGCCTGGTTATCTCTTTCATCAGTTTGCCGGTCAAAGGCGGTGATTCCAAAGAGGTCCTGGCCCCGGGCAGTATCACCAAAAGGACCATAAAGATGCCGCCGATCCAGACCACGGTGGCCAATAAATGGAGAAAGTGGCTTAAACTCAAAATCAGCAAATTCATCGCGGGTCTCCCATACAAGGCGTCATAAGTAATTGCACATCCTGAATCCCTGCGCTCTCTGCTCTCTGCGTTAAAAAGATTCACCGCAGAGACGCAGAGGACGCAGAGAATAATTATGTCACTCCGGATAAAAAAGATCCCGATTCAATTTCTCGGAACCACCCGGAGGCAGAGGGTTTCCCTGCCTCCGGCCCTGTTGGTTAAGCCTACTTCCCGGCCTTGGGGTCTTTAACCTCCGGCTTGCCTTTGGCGGCTTCAGCCTCGGGCTTCGCCGGCTTCGCCAAGCCGCAGCCACAACCGCACTTTTTCTGGTCTGCCATCTGGATCACCTCCTTTGCTTGTAATTTCGTTTCCGGGCTCTCAGAAAGTCATTACCGCGTCAGACTCAACGACCATGCTATTCAGGGTCGGAGCACAGACTATTTTGGCCCCCTCTATGAAACCTTTTTCGAGATCGATTCCCAGCATGCGCGCGCTCTCCTCGCATACCAGAAACGAGACGCCCGCCTCCGCAGCCTGCACGATCGCATCTTTCAGACATCCGAAAGGCTGCGGCAACGTAATCTTCTCGGCCTGCCCTTTTTGGAGAACCGTCACCCCCTTTATTCCAAAAAAAATGGAAGCGTCCATATCCATTGCCTTGGCCGTGGCGCCAAGGATAAAAGGAGCGTAGGTGCGCTCCGGGGTTTCCACACCGCTGGTTTGAATGTAGAGGACTTTCTTTCTTGCACTCATTTGGATTTAATCTCCTCCCTTCAGTCAGTCTCTGGGTTTGTTTAATTCGCAAGTTTTTACTTTCCCTGGAGTTTCCCCAGGTGCTCCTCCACCCCGGCCAGTTCTTTTTTCAGTTGTTCCCGGTAGTTCTCCAGGCACTCCAGTTCCTCGGGGGCTGAAAAGAACTTGCGGAAAGAAAGGCCGCAACCGCAGTCGCACCCGCATACCGGTCCCGGATGCTGCGTTACTCTGGGCGTACACATACTGATTCACCTCCTTTCTGGTATGGTAATTAATTAATTACTTAAATAGTAAAGCAAAAAAAATTCCAGATTTTTTTATTTGGATTTTTCCTTGATCCGCTGCCGCACCGCGTTCAGCTCCTCCTGGAGGTCCTTCTCATATTGTTTCAGGGCCTCCACGTCCGAACTCTCGAATTCCTGTTCCCGCCATTTCATGGTGCCCCGGCAGCCGCAACTGCAGACTTCCGTCAACTGGCGCCGGTATTTCTCCAGGGCCTCCTCGTTAATGGAGTAGGGAATCCAGTACCCCTGCCTTTCGCTCCGCACCAGCCCGGCCTGCCGCAGGATCTTGAGATGCTGGGAGGCCGCGGCTGCGGTGATCCCCAACTGCCGGGCGATCTCCTTGGCCCCCAGGGGCCCCTGGGCCTTCATCAGATCAAGTATCCTGACCCGGGTCTCCACGGCCAGGACCTTGAACATTTCGGAGACTTCCAATTCCATTTGTCGAGGTCCACATTTAGCAATTAAGTAGTTGCTTAAATAATTAAGCTTCTAAGGTTCGCTTGTCAAGGTTTTTTTAGCGATTACCCAAAAAAAATTTTTAAGGGTAAATTCTGCTAATGCAGCAATAGAAAAAGAATTGGGGGTACCCGCGTGGGCTTGGGTTTGACGGGGGTTCTGTCGGCCCGGCCGGTATGCCGGGGGTCGTGGCGAAACATGGGCCAGGGGGTGGCCGCCGGGCCGGGGGAAGCGCTCTCCACGGCATGGAGAATGCCATCCTGGGAAGCCACGTAAACCGTGCCGTCGGGGCCGATGACCGGCGAGGATTCGATGGCGTCCGCGACCTCAAAAGCCCATTTCAGGCTGCCGTCTTCCGGGTTGACCGCATAAAGAAATCCACCACTGCCCCCCACATAGATAATGCCGTCCGCGCCCACGGCCGGCGAGGAATAGATCGGCCCACCTTCAGAAAGGGGAACCCCCCAATTCAGGATGCCGTTAGGATAGACCGCCAATAAATAACCCAGGTCTGTGCCCACATAGATGGTCCCGTACGCGTCGATGGCCGGCGAGGAGCGGATGGGGAAAAAACTCTCAAAAAGGACCCATTTCCGGCTGCCATCCGGATTGACGGCGTAAAGCTTGGTGTCGCCCGAGCCTAGATAGACGGTGCCGTCCGTCCCCACGGCCGGGGAAGAGTCGAGGGGACCCTCGGTGGTGAAGTACCACTTTATGTTGCCGTTCGAATCTATGGCGTATAGCTTGCCAATGATGGCGGTGGTGGCATCGATGGCGCCCACGTAAACGGTGCCGTCCAGGTCTAGGGCCGGAGAGGAACTCACCCAATTCCCCAGGGCAACGCGCCACTTCTCATTGCCGTCGGCATCGACCGCGTAGAGGTTGCCGTCATCGGACCCCACGTAGATGGTCCCGCCCGGGCCGATGGCCGGTGAGGACATGATTGCGGCTCCGGTCTCAAAAGCCCATTTCGGGCTGCCGTCAGCCGGGTTAAGGGCATAGAGCTTCCCGCCAACAGAACCCGCGTAAACGGTCCCATCTTCCCCCAGGGCCGGGGAAGAGTACATGAACATATCCTCCATGGCGGTATCAAAAACCCACTTCTGAGTGCCGTCCGGATTGACCGCGTGAAAGACCCCGAACAGGGTTCCGATATACAGCGTGCCGTCCGGGGCCAGGGCGGGGGAGGTGGTGACGATATCGTCGGTGGCATAGGCCCATTTGGCGTCGCCGGGGGCGGCCCGAGCCGCGCCGGTCAGAGCCAGGGCCAAAACGACGCACTGGAGGGATAAAACAAGGGCTTTCTTCCCCATGAGCCGCTCCTCTCAAAGGCCTATGAGGACACCAGTAAAACGAACCATTACTGCGGCAGGAAGTGGTTAGATGATAACACAAGATCCTGTAAAAATCAATTATTCGGGGTCTGCCGTACCTCCCCCGGAGCCGTCAAGCCCCGCATGGTGGTGCGAACCATGGGCCAAACCCGCCCGGCCCGGGCGGGATTATTGCTTAGGCGCTCACGCTCCGCCCGGAGCGCACTCCACCACTTTAGGCTCCTCCACTTGGACCGCCTGGGTGGCGATCATCGCCTGCGCCCGCGCATCCACCAGTTTTTCCCCGTAAAACATGGCCCCTTCGGTGTAGGGAGAGGTCTTGAAGCCGGTGTAGGCCCTCAGGCCCGCCCGGTGGAAGCCCGCTTTCAGCAGCAGCGCCAGGAAGTCCCTTCCCGGCAGGGCGCCGCCGATTCACTGGTACCAGTTTTCAATCTTCCCCGCCTTATCCGGGGGGAGTTCCGCCACCAGCACCATGTCCGCCAACATGAGGCGGCCCCCGGGCTTCAGCACCCGGTGGGCCTCTAACAAAGCCTTTTCCTTGTCCAGGGTAAGGTTAAAGACGCCGTTGGAGATGACTGCGTCGAACTCGTTATCCGGGAAAGGCAGGGATTCGGCCTCCGCCAACTGAAAAGTGACATTTGTTAGGCCCAGGACAGAGAGGTTGGCTTTAGCCTTGTCTATCATGGCCTGGGTCACGTCAACGCCCGCCACCCGGCCCTCCGGCCCCGCCATCTTCGCCGCCAGAAGCGAGTCCAGCCCCGCGCCGCAGCCGATGTCCAGGACTGCGTCCCCGGGGTGGATAGGCCCCAGGCTGAAGGGGTTGCCCACCCCGCAGAAGGAGTCGATAAGGGCGGCCGGAAAATCCCGGAGCAGGTCCAGGGGGTAACCCTGCTGCTTCAGCCCTTCCAGGCCGGTGGGGTACCTGAAGCATGAAGCCGCGCCCGCGGCCGCCACCTGGGAGTATTTGCTCTTGATGCTCTCCCGGATCAGGGTGATATCTTTTTCGGTCAGATTAGATTCCATAATATTTACCTAAAGTCGCGCCTTTCTTTGCGCCTTGGCGTCTTTGCGTGAGAACTATCTTTTCACAGTTCCTTCCCGATGGAGAAGGCCTTGCCCAGATATTGGCCGATCCCGTGGTAGGTGCGGATTTCCGGGCCGAAGACAATGGGCTTCACCTTCTCGATGTCCGCCATGCCCTTCTCCCCCAGCACGCTGTCATCGGCCTTGACGTCCAGGACTTCGCCGATGAACTGGGTGTGCAGGCCGATTTCGATGGTGTGGATTACTTTGCATTCCAGGACCAGGGGAAATTCCTGCACATAGGGCGCGTCCACCAGGCCGCTTTTCACCGGCGTCAGCCCGGCCGCGGTGAACTTGTTCCCGGCCTTGCCGGAGGCGATGCCGCAATAATCGGCTTCCTTGACGTAAGCTTCCGGGGGGATGCTGACGGTGAAGGCCTTTTTCAGCATCAGGTTGCCGTAAGTGTAGGTGGCTTTCCGCAGCGAGACCCCGACGCAGGGCGGCTGGGAGCAGACGATCCCGGCCCAGGCCGCGGTCATGATATTGGGTGTGCCCGCCGCGTCATAAGTCCCCACCAGCCACACCGGGGTGGGGAAGGCCAGGGTCTTGGGACCCAGGGATTTTTTCATGAACAGCTCCTCCTTCAGGGGTCAGGGGGTCAGGGGTCAGGGGTCAGTAATCAGTAATCAGTGGTCAGTGGTCAGAATAGCAGTTATTTTCCAGATAATCATTTATTACAGGGCCTTTAGATAAAAAGGTAAGGCGGACGAGGGAAAATGCAACCTGGCGTCTTGAGTATATCTGCGGCGGGGTTTTTGTGCTATTTATAAAATATGGACCCTGAAATGGATAAGCGTTTACAGCTATTGCAACAATTGGCCTCCCGTCTGGCGCAGCGCCGGGCGGACCTGGTGGCCGCGGCCGGGGAGGATACCGGCGCGCCCAGCCGCATTGCCGGGATCGAAGTGGACCTGGCCGTGGAGCACCTCCGAACCATGGAAGTGGAGGTCCCCTATATCCAGGGCAAATCCCCTTACGGCACGGTGGCCGCCATCTTCCCCTACGACGCGGCGCCGGTGATGCTGGCCCGGGTGGGCGGAGCCGCGATTTTGGGGGGGAACCGCTTCCGGTTCAGTTTTTCCTCCGTCACTCCCTTGACGGCCCGGGTCATCTCCGAGGTGGTGGCCCCTTTTCCGGAATTTGAGGCGGTGGCGAGCCTGGACAACCGCGCCTTCGGGGAGCAGTGCGTCCGGGACCCATCCGTGCGGGTGCTCTTCATCTCCGGGGGCGGGGAGGTGGGCCAGGTTTACGCAGGCCAGGCCCAGGCCTTCGACAAGCTCTTTTTCGCGGGTCCCAGCGGCCTGCCCCCGGCCATCCTGTTCAAGGACGCGCCCCTGGAGAAGGCCGTGCCTTTTGTGATTAAAAGGGCCTTCATCAACGGCGGGCAGTACTGCACCACCCTGAAGCGGGCTTACATCCACCGGGAAATTTTTGCCGCAGCTAAAAAGCTGATCCTGGAACAGATGCAGGAAATCCGGGTGGGTAACCCTCAAGACCCCTTGACCTGGATCGGCCCCATCAAGGTGGCCCGCACCCGGGCCTTGCTGGAGCGGGCCCTGGCCGCGCTGGGGGAGCCCGAATTCCTGGTCCCCTGCCAACGCAACGGGGAATGGCAGGGTCCCTTCCTGGTGGAAACTACGGAGCCGCCGGATGTGGAATTATTCGGGCCCTTTCTGGCCCTGGTCCCGGTGGACAGCAATGAGGAAGCCGTCACCCGGGTTTTGGCCAGCCGCTACCCCTTCCTGGTGAGCTGGTTCGGCACTGCGCCGCCGGGGGCCAAAGAGGCTTTTGTCAAAACCTTCGGCATGGTCTACGACAACCCGGATTTCCTCTTCACCCCCATGCGCCTCCCCTTCGGCGGCAGAGGGGCCAGCGGCTGGATTCTGGAGAAGACCGGCGGCGAACTGGTGAAAAGGGACGGAGCGTTTATCTACAGCGCGGAGTTGGTGCGCGGCTAAGGTAGGGTGCGTTTTACGCACCAACAATTCAGATGCAGTGTCGCAGTAAAAGATAATAAACGCTGTCAGAAACCTTGCGTTCGCCCGGATGCAGATAGGCGAGCACAAGGTTCGCCCCTACGCAAAATCATGCTTTCCCAAGACTGGCCCCAAACTTATCAAGAAGCGGTGGCTCTTCAGGAAACCCTGCGCGGACAAGTCCGCCTCATCCCCCTGCCCCGCGCCCCCCGGTTCGTGGCCGGCGCGGACGCCATTGCTGACCGGGCGGACCGCCGCATCTTCGGGGGCATCGCGGTTTATTCTTATCCGGAGCTGGAGTTGGTGGAAGAGGCGGGCGCGGCCGGGGTCTGCCCTTTCCCTTACCGCACGGGGCTTTTAAGCTTCCGGGAGGTCCCCATCCTGGCAGCGGCCTTTGAAAAACTTAAGCAGCGTCCGGACGTGATCCTGGTGGACGGCCAGGGCATCGCCCACCCCCGGGGTTTGGGATTGGCCACGCATCTGGGTTTGGCGCTGGAGGTCCCCACCATCGGCGTGGCCAAAAGCCGCCTGGTGGGTGCAGGCGAGGAGCCGGGAACGGAAAGGGGCGCGGCCAGCCCCCTGATTTGGCAAGGCCAGGCGGTGGGACTGATCCTGCGGACGCAAACCGGGAAAAAGCCCTTCTATCTCTCCCCCGGGCACCTGATTACCTTGGCGGAAAGCCGGGAGATAGTGATGGGCTGTGTCCAGAGATACCGCAGCCCGGCGCCGCTGCGGCAGGCGGACGGCTTGAGCCGCCGCCTCAGGTCAGCAGAGTCGGACCCGGAAGAGACCCGGCGCGCAACGACGCCGGATAAGTGGAATTAAAAAGCCGCTCCCGGTACTGCGGGCAGATTGGACTAGAACAATTGCGGCAATGCTCTTTTCCCGAATCCCACTCCCGCCACAGGCATTGGCGGCAGGCCCCCGTGATGTTGCTCTTTAAGCAGATGATCCCCACATCCCCAAAGTCAACCATTGTTGTTGTACCTAGAAGAAATAATGTCTATGATTAAATAACGGCTATACCACCAATAAACTAAAATCAATTTTCTGTCAATTTATTTTCAGAAAAAATCTGTTTTCTGGAAGACCAGGGGCCTGGCCTCGGGTCGCAGAATTTTGGCCTCCACCACTTCCCCCACGAATAGCGTGTGATCCCCAGCGGCATGGGTGGATACAAGTTTCATATCCAGATAGGCGTAAGCCTGCCGTAAGATCGGGGCTCCGGTGGCGGCGGTGATCCATTCCAATCCCGCCAATTTATCCACTTTGCGGCCGCTTTTGTATCCGAACCGTTTCCCCAAGTCCACCTGTTCCGATGTCAAAACATTGACAGCAAAGATACCGCTTTCTTTGACGAGGTCGTGGGTATATCGGGGCGGGGCGATGGAAACTGTGACCAGGAGGGGGTGCAAAGACACCTGGGAGACCCAGGCCGCAGTCATGCCGTTGACTTTTTCCCCCACTCGGGTGGTGACCACGTAGACCCCGTGCACCAGGGCGGCAAAGGCTACGTCCTGCATACACCCTCCAAAGAACGGTTTACGGTCTCCGGTTTTCGATAAAAAAGCCGGAAAGCAGCATGGTTGGGTTAACCGGACCGGCCCTCTTGAACATCATTCTCCGGGGGGTAACCGGGGTCGTCCGAGACCTCCAGCCATTCATCGCATACCCAGAACTGTCCGGCGCCCCGGTCGATGCGGGTGCAGGTGCCCTTGTGCTTGTCGGACCAGAAGCGGCAGGTGCGGCAGACCTTCATGGCAGATTTCTTTTTTTTCGGATTCATGGAAAGGTAAAGTTTCGGGAGTGATAGTCCCCGCCCGCTTAAGGGCAGGGTGTGCCGGGAGGAGGCGCATAACCCGCCCCGGCTTGAGTTATCGTAGATTTATCCGCGTCAAAGGTCAAGGCGGAAATGGTCGAACCCTTCTCCGGCGATCTCTTTCTCCCCTTCCGGGGTGGCCAGCCAAACCCCGGTCCCGGGGATAATTTCTCCTAAAGAGAGAGGCCGCGGCAATCCGGCCCGGTCAAAGGCCTGGAAAAGGGCCCCGGTCTTCTCAGGTGGCGAGGTAAAGAGCAACTGATAATCTTCCCCTCCTTTCAGGGCTAGATCCAGGGGGTCCAGACCCAGCAAAGGGGCCGCAGCCCGCACCCGGGGCGAGACCGGCGCGCCCGCGGCCGGAATTTTCGCCCCCACGCCGCTGGCCCGGCAGACATGGCCCAGGTCCGTGGCCACGCCGTCGGAAAGATCAATGAGTGCGCTAGCCAATTTTTCCCCGGCCAGAATCCGGCCCGCCCGGAGTTGGGGCCGAGGGGCCAGGTGGCCTTGGGCCAGGGCCTCTTTAAGCTGCGGCTCCAGGGTCACACCCCGCTTTAGCATCTCCAGGCCTGCGGCCGCTTCTCCCAAAGGGCCGGTGACGTAGACGCGGTCTCCAACCTGCGCCCCCCGGCGTCGGAGCATTTCCATCTTGGGGACCCGGCCCAAAAGGGAAATAGTTACCATGACGCCTTTGGGGGAAGCCACGGTATCGCCGCCGATCACGGCCACCCCGTATTCCCCGGCGGTCCGGGCCAACCCTTCTCCCAGGGCCAGGGCCCCCGCAGGGTCTTGGCCCTTGGGCCACCCCAGGGAGAGCAGGGCATAAAGGGGCTCTCCCCCCATGGCCGCGATATCGCTCAGGTTTACCGCCAGGGCCTTGTAACCCAACTGGGATAAAGAGAAATAAGCCAGATCGAAATGCACCCCCTCCAACAGGGTGTCCACGGTCCACAGGAGGTAGTCGGGTCCGGCCACGGCCAGGGCCGCGCAGTCGTCCCCGATCCCTACGGCCACTGCCGCCGGAGGCGGCCCGAAGATGCGGCTTAAGGCATTGATGAGCGCCGGTTCCCCGGTTAAAGGCTTTTCGGGGGGCATGGTGATTCCTTTTGGAATAAAGATTGCAATAGATTATGTCAGCATCTTCAGGGCCGCAAGCATTTTTTGGATACAAGTTTTATTAAAGAAAAATAGGCACTTCTGCCTATTGTATTTTATTTATTACGATCCATAATTTAGTCAAAGGAAACGATCCCCGCTTTTTCCATCAGGCCGGGGCAGTCAAGCCGGAAACCCGTTTTATTAACCAGAGTTTTTTTGGGAGGAACAGTCATGGCCATGATCGCTTTTTACGCCGGGCTCTTGATTGGCGGAGTCGCAGGAATGGTGGTTCTTTCCCTGTTATCCATGATCCGTCCCCAAGATCGGGCCCAGTAAGGGGAACTCAAGCCACCTCAGCCCCTGGGGAAAATTTGGCAGGTAAGAGGAAAATAGTTCCCCTCCAGACGATTCTTAAGCAAAACCCGGCAAGATCTCCAGCAGGTCCCGATGATCCTGGAGATGGTATTGGGCTTCCAGCCCCGGGTTTTTGTAGGCTGCAAAAATAACTCCCGCTTGCCTGGAGACCAATAGGTCCACCGGCGCATCCCCGATGTACACGGCTTCCTCCGGCTCCACCCGGAAATGCTTCAGGATTTTCAGCAGGCATTCCGGGTGGGGCTTCGGTTGGGCCACGTCATAACTGCTCACCGTCAGGTCGAAGAGATCTTCCAGCCCCAATTCCTTCAGCACCATGGGCAGGCTTTTGCCCCGGTTGGTGGCGATGGCGGTATGGTATTTAGGGCGCAAGGCCGCCAGGACCTCCCTGATGTGGGGCTCCAATCTGAGCAAGGACAAAAAGGGCCGGTTGTCTATGTTTAATTGATAGTCCTGGGCCGCCGCCACCCGGGGAGTGCCCTGGAAGAGAAAATCCACGGCTTCCCTGGCGGTGCAGGACTGGACAAAGTCCAGTTGGCGGGGGGTGATGGGGCCCAGCCCGAATTTTTCCAGGAGGTGATTGTAAAACGCGGCATTGGCCCGGCGGGAATCGATCAAAACCCCGTCGCAATCGTAGATGACCACCTTGACGGCCGCCAGGCCGGCGCCAGTCCGGGGGGCGGAACTAACCACGAAGCGGCAGGCCTGCCCGGGCCTCTAGGGGCGAAATAGAGGAAAGCAAGGCGCTCAGGCCGCCGGCCCTCCCTCCGGGAGGCTGTTCTTCGGAGGCTGCTCCGGAGGTTTGGGGGCTTCCGCCTTTTTCGCCAAAGTGGCGCCGCAGCCGGGACAGAAGAGCAAATCGGCGTCCAGTTTCCGGGAGCACTGGGGGCAGGTGATCAGCTTAGGGGGCGGAACCGGTTCCCGGGAACGGTAATGGCTCACCCCCGCCACCCGCTGGTGGCCGCAGGCGGGGCAGAAGAGATGGTCGGGATCCAGATCCCGGTCGCATTGAGGGCAGACATACCAGATCGGCTCTTCATGATCCTCCAACGGCATCTCTTCTTCGTGGCGCTGGCCGCAATGGGGGCAAAAGGTGAACCTCTGCTCCATGGTGCGGGAGCAATGGGGGCAGGTGAATAACTCGGGCAGCGGCGGAGGCGTCAGCGCCGTCAACGGGGGATTCAGGGCCTTTTGGTACTGCTGGGTAAAATCGGTGCTGGCCTGGCGTAGCTTGGCCGTCCACTGGGCGATTTTTTGGGCTATCTCCGGCAGTTTCTCCGGCCCGAAGAGGATCAGGGCCAGGACCAGAAGGAGAATCAGTTGCTCAAAAGAAATGCCGATCACACGCCACCCGCAGCAATCAGGCTTTTAAGCTCTGGCCGCAATGGGGACAGAAGGCAATATCCGGGGCGACTTCTTTACTGCACTTGGGGCAGGGTTTGGTCTGGGCGGCAGCGGTCGCGGCAGGAGAGGCTTTGGCTTCTTCCTTGGGCAGGACCTCGGGTTCATCATGGGCCTTCTTAAAGCTGCGGATGGCCTTGCCGATGCTGTCTCCCAACTCCGGCAACCGCCGGGGGCCGAAGAGCAGCAAAACGATGACCAGGATGATGATGATGGTTCCCAGATTGTAACCGAACATGGTATGCCTCTTGTATTTTTGTTAAAATATAACAATATTTACCCAAAAAACAAGGGGCGGTTCAGTGATTCAGTTATCAGTAATCAGTGATCAGTGATCAGTGGTTTCTTTGACCACTGATTACTGATTACTGATCACTGATTACTGGTCTCTGCTAATGGCCACCGACCAATATGAATAAAACTTCTTCCCTCTTCGCGCCTCCCCAACCTCTGGCAGCCCGCATGCGGCCCAAGGTATTGGACGAATTCGCGGGCCAGCAGCACCTGGTGGGGAAAGGAAGGCTGTTGTGGCGGGCGTTGCAGGCCCGGCGGCTTTTTTCCTCTATGATCTTCTGGGGTCCCCCGGGCTCCGGGAAGACCACCCTGGCCCGGGTCATCGCCCGGGTCCTGGACTGCCAGTTTGCCAGCCTGAGCGCGGTCATGTCCGGGGTGGCGGATTTGCGCAAAGTGGTGGATGAGGCCCGGACCTGGCAGGCCCGGGGCCGCCGCACCGTGGTCCTCATCGACGAAATCCACCGCTTCAACAAGGCCCAGCAGGACGCGCTCCTGCCCCACGTGGAGGAGGGGCTACTGACCCTCATCGGCGCCACCACCGAAAATCCCTATTTTGAGATCATCGGCCCCTTGTTGTCCCGGGCCCGGATTTTTATCTTCGAACCCCTTGCCGAGGAAGAAATCCTGGTGATCTTACGCCGGGCCCTGGTGGACCGGGATCAGGGACTGGGGGGCATGCCTTTGGAGGTGACTGAAGAAGCACTGGGGCATTTTGCCCGGATGTCCGCGGGCGACGCCCGCCGGGCCTTGACCGCCCTGGAGTTGGCGGCCTTGAGCACCGCGGCGGATGAGAAGGGAATCATCCGCGTGGACCTGGCCGCGGCCAGGGAGTGCATGCCCCGGCGGGACCTCCTCTATGACAAGGAGGGCGACGCCCACTACGACACCGTGAGCGCCTTCATCAAGAGCGTGCGCGGTTCCGACCCGAACGCGGCCCTCTACTGGCTGGCCCGGATGCTGGAGGCCGGCGAAGACCCCCGGTTCATCATGCGCCGCCTCCTGATCCTGGCCTCGGAGGACATCGGCCTGGCCGACCCCCAGGCCCTGGTCCAGGTGGCTGCGGCCTCCCAGGCCCTTACCTGGGTGGGCCTGCCGGAGGGCCAATACCATCTGGCCCAGGCCACCCTTTACCTGGCCTTAGCTCCCAAAAGCAATTCCACCATGGCCTACTTCCGAGCCCAGGCGCAGCTTAAGGAAAAAGGGGCCACCAAGGTGCCCGCGCCTTTTCAGGACGCCCACCGGGACCGGAAGGGTCTGGGACACGGGCAGGGCTACCTTTACCCCCATGATTACCCCGGCCATTTCGTGGAGCAGGATTATCTGCCGGAGGAATTGGCCGGGGCCCGCTTCTATGAGCCGGGCACAGAGGGCGCGGAGCCGGAGTTGGCGGCCCGCTGGCGGGCCTTTAGGGAAAAAGGCGGCAATCCCGGCAGCGGCGGTGAAAACCCGGGGGACGAATCTATTTGATACTAATTTCCTGGGAAATATGGTATAAAGAAGAGAGTTAAGGGGCGGCGGCCCCAGGCCACCTGCGCTTTTCCATCCGCCCCAAAAATGCGGGGCAATGCCTCCCGGTCCCTGGACAAATGCTTCTGAAAGACTTATACTTTTAATGATAAAAGGGGGAGTACCGCTTCATGGAGGAGGTAAAAGCCATGTCGAGGATACTCTTTGCAGACAGTGAGCCTCATATCCGGCGGCTCTTCCTGGAGGAGCTCCGGGAGGAGGGCTATGAGGTGGTGGTGGCCGGCAACGGCGCCGGCGTGGTGCGCCTGATGGAAGCGTTCGAGCCGGACGTGGTCATCATGGAAGTCTTGCTGCCGGATATGTCCGGCGTGGAGACCGGGCGTATCGTCAAGGGTACCCGGAAGGATACCCGGGTGATCTTCCATTCCCACTGCATCCCGCCCCTGGACCTTGATTCTTTGGGCGCGGATGCGTTTGTGGTCAAGTCCCACGACCTTGGCCGTTTAAAGGAGGCCGTGCGCCGCCTCTTACCTTCCCAGGCCGCTTAGGGCGGCAGGCGCATTGCGGAGGAACCGGTCATGGCCATCATGGAAATCAGCGTCACTCCCCTGGGATTAGGCCACCCGAGTGTGGGCGATTATATCGCCGAAGTGGTGAAATATCTGCGCCAGAAAAATATCACCCACCAACTCACCGACATGGGCACCCTGGTCCACGGAGAGGCCTCCCGCCTCCTCGAGGTGGCCCAGGCCCTGCATGAGCTGCCTTTCGCCAAGGGAGTGAAGCGGGTGGTCACCCACATTACCATCGATGACCGCCGTGATAAGGAGGTTCGCCTGGGCGACAAAACCACCTCGGTTCAGGCCCGTCTCGCCTAAAAAGTTATGGCCAATACCAGTCGCGATTACTACTCCATCCTGGGGGTGTCCCGGGATGCCACGCCCGAAGAAATCAAGAAGTCATACCGCCAGGTGGCCATGCAGTACCACCCGGATCGCAATCCCGGTGACAAGGGAGCGGAAGAGCGGTTCAAGGAGGCCGCGGAGGCCTACGAGGTCCTCCATGACCCCGAAAAGCGCCGCCTCTACGACCGCTACGGCCATGAGGGAGTCTCCTCCACCGGTTTCACCGGGTTCCGGGATTTTTCCGATATTTTTCATGCCTTCAGCGATATCTTCGGGGATGTCTTCGGTTTCGGGGGGCCTGCAGGACCGCAGCCCCAGGCGGGCAACGATCTCCGTTATGATCTCTCACTGGATTTCATGGACGCGGCCCTGGGCACGGAAGTGACCCTGGAAGTGCCCCGGGTGGCCAACTGCCGCACCTGCGGCGGCAACGGCGCCAAACCCGGAACCAGAAAGATTCCCTGCACCCAGTGCGGCGGCCGGGGGGTAATCTCCCGGACGCACGGCATCTTTCAGATCACCACCACCTGCCCCCGCTGCCAGGGGTTAAAAGAGTTCATCTCCGAACCCTGCCCCGCGTGCCGGGGTGAAGGCCGGGTCCGGGAAAAGAAGAAGCTTAAGGTAAAAATCCCCCCGGGCATGGACAGCGGCACTCATCTGGTCATGTCCAGCGAAGGCAACGACGGCGTCTTCGGAGGGCCCCCGGGGGATCTTTATATCATCCTCCAGGTGAAACCCCATGAACGCTTCCGGCGGGACGGCTATGATTTGCATCTCCAGGTGCCCGTCTCCTTTCCCCAGGCGGCCTTGGGCGCCCGGATCACCATTCCGCTGCTCTCCGCCTCCCGGGAGATTGTCATCCCTCCCGGGACTCAACCCGGGGAGATTATCCGCCTGAAGGGGGAAGGGGTCCCTTATCCCAAAGGCTCCCGCCGGGGTGATCTGCTGGTGGAAGTGCGGGTGGCCGTCCCCCGGCAATTGACGCCCAAGCAACAAGAGTTCTTGCAGGAGTGGCTCAAGGAGGAGGGGGGGGAGCAGGCCGCGGCCGGGGTCAAATCCCAGGCGGCAGCCAACCCCGGAGAAGAAAGTTTTCTCAAAAAAATTTGGCATACCTGGATAAATCCCAAATAGAGACCGGGAGAAACGCCAGGAAAACCTGTTAATGACCCCCCTTTTCCGGGGGGATATCCGCCTGCAACCGCCCACCGGGACGGCAGCTTTTCCGGGAGCCCTCCCCGGGCGGCCGCCCCTGCCGGCACCTGAAAAACCACCATGATCAAGCGCGCCCTGTTCTTCGGGGGTTATTTTTTATTCTGTCTCGCCTGTTTTCTCCTGGCCTTCGAATTTATTTACCGCTATCAGCTCATCGATTTCTTCCAGCCGGAACTGCGGGCCAACAACTCCCCCGGGGATTTGCGGGGCTCAAACCGCATAACTCTCCTGACCATGGGAGATTCCTTCTCCGCCGGGGATAATACCTGGGTGACCTATCTCAGGGAACAGTTACCCGACTTCAGGATTATCAATGCCGCGGTGTCGGCCACCGGGGTCTTCGAAGCCCAGTACATGGCCCCCCGGCGGTTTCGGGAATTCCGGCCCCAGGTGTTCATTTACCAGGTCTACGTGGGCAACGACATCCAGGATATCCGCCGGCCCCTGAATTGGCGGACCATGACACCGGTCCGCTATCTTTACGGCTTTGCCTGCAGCTACCTGGGTTTGCGTTCCCTGACCTTCGCCAATTACCGGCTAGCCCAATTAGTCAGAAGACCGGGGTACGAGAGGGTGCTGCCTCAGGATGAGCCTTTTTCCCCGGTCACCTATCCCTATAGCGTCATCGTATATACCCGGGCCGAGCCCGGCAATCTGGAAGATACGATCCTGGCCCGGGGCGCACGGGGCCGGGACGTGGACACCCTGATTAAAGGCATAAAAACGCTGACGGGCTATGCCCCCCCGGAGTGCCGCAAATACGTGGTGGTGATCCCCGACGCCGCCCAGGTGAGCGATTTCTATTTGGACCATATGAAGCAATTGGGAGTCCGGGTGAGCCAACCCCAAAAATTCCAGCAGGATGATTATCCCATGCTCCATCGGTTGCAGGAGGGTTTACGGGACCGGGAAATCATAGTTTTGAACCCCTTGCCCCTGTTCAAGGGGCACGAACGGCAAGGCCGGAGACTTTATTACTCCAATGATTCCCACCTGAAGCCCATGGGCCAGGAAATCCTGGGTGAATTCATCCTGGATCGGCTCACCGCCGACGGCCTCGCTTCTTAAAACCGTTTGCCGTTTTCTGTTTTCCGTTTTCTGTTAATAAATCATTAGATTACCAATAAGTTGCCTTGCAATTCGTTTTCAATCGAGAGGAAAATTGGTATAAGAGGGCTATGGAATGTTTAGAAAAATAGATAGGATTGAACCTTGAAAATCTTGGACCCGTAAATTTATGCCATAGTTGAATTCGCCATGCCATCCGACCCGAAAACCGAAAACCGCTTCAAATGCGGCCGCGTGGCCCTCATCGGCCTGCCCAACGCGGGGAAGTCCACGCTGCTAAATCGCCTGGTGGGCGAGAAGCTTTCCATCACCTCACCCAAACCCCAGACCACCCGCCACCGGCTCTTAGGCATCGTCAACCGCCCCGGGGCCCAGCTTTTATACCTGGACACTCCCGGGGTCCTGGAACCGAAAGGCCCCTTGAACCTGAGCCTGGTGGAGGCGGCATTAAGCGCACTGGCCGGAGCGGATGTGGTGGTCTGGCTGGTGGAGCCCCGGCCGCCCGATCCCCGGGACCGGGTCTTGCTCCCCCACCTGCAGCAGCTCTCCCAACCCCTGGTGGTGGCCATCAATAAGATCGACCTGGTCTCCAAACCGAAACTCCTGCCCCTGATGGCGGCTTACCATCAGCTCTTTCCTGGAGGACCGGTTATTCCGGTGAGCGCCCTTTTAGGCGAAGGCCTCCCGGAGTTGGAGGGGGAAATTATCAAGTTGCTGCCGGCAGGTCCCCCCATCTACTCGGAAGACCAGGTCACGGAACAGACGGAACGCTTTCTGGTGGCCGAGCTGATCCGGGAACGGCTTCTGCACCACCTGGGGGAGGAGATTCCCTATGCGGTGGCCGTGGATATCGAGGAATTCGACGAGTCCCGGCGCCCCGAACTGGTGCGCGTCCGGGCGGTGATTTACGTGGAGCGGACGTCCCAGAAGGGCATCGTCATCGGCAAGAAAGGGCATCTCTTAAAGACCGTGGGCCAGGAGGCCCGTATCGAGATGGAGGACTTGCTGGGCTGCCGGGTCTTTTTAGACCTTTGGGTGAAGGTCTGGAAAAATTGGCGCAAGGACCCCCGGGCCTTGCGATTGTTGGGGTATCAGACTTAAAAAACCTTCATTGACAATCACCCCGCAGATGCCAATAATAGGTGCAAGAGGCGCACATCCATGAAACGCGGCCTGGTTCAGATCTTTTCCGGGGTTTTGTTTCTCCTCCTCTTGTCTCCCGGCTATGCCTCGGCCCAGGGCTGGTTCCTGTGGGGCACGGAAGGCTCCTATATCCACCAGTTGGCGCACCTCCTCTTCTGCGGGGCCATGATTTTTTTTATCTACGAGATGCGCCAGGAGAAACTGCTGCGTTTCCGGGGCCTGCGTTCCCTGATGTGGGGCTGCGGCATCCTGGCTCTCTGGAATCTGGACGCGGTGGTGGGCCACACCCTGGAATGGGGCCGAGCCAACCGGGTATTCATAGGCCAGGGCTTTTTTCAGCGCCTGGTCATGGAGGATTGGGAATCCTGGTTTTATTACCTTACCAAGATTGATCATTTTGCCTTGCTGATTCCCGCTTTTTATCTTTTTTACCGGGGGCTCAAAACTCTGGCCCTGGAGTCAAAATCCGAATCGCGATGACCACCCTCCCTTTCTTTCCCATCTGGTTTTTCCAAGTCCTGGGCACCCTGGCGGTCATTGTCTTCTCCTTTCTTTCTCTAAGAATCACCCGCAGCCTGATGGCCCGGGAACCGGAAAACGCCTTATGGTTGTTTTTGGACTGGCTCACCCTGGGATTCGTCATTTTTTCCATCTCCCATGCCGTCTCCCACGTCACCCAAGAGATCATCAATTATTTCGGCGAAACCCCGCCCCTGTGGCGCCTCCGGAGAATCTTCGGGGGTTTTGACAGCATCATCTACGTGATGATCGCCGCCACCGTCCTTTTTTTTCACCGCATCCAGCGCCTGTACCGCCGCATGGAGGAGGACCACCATCACCTGGAGGAGACCAGCCATGAGATCCTGGCCCTCAACCGGGAGATGGAAGCCCTGGTGATGGAGCGCACCATGTCGGAAATGGCCTTAGGGATGGCCCACGGGATCCGCAATCCGCTCCACGTCATCGGCGGCTTCAGCAATCGCCTCCTTAGGAAGACCGACCCGGACGATCCCACCCGGGCCTGGCTTTCCACCATTGCCGAAGAAGCCCGGCGCATCGAACAGATGGTGGCCCGCTTCGAATCCCTGGCCCAGAGGAAGGAGTCCTTCTTCAACCAGGAGGACCTCAACGATATCGTGGCGGACACCCTGGAATTGCTGCGGCCGGAGATCAAAAGCAAAAGTTTGACCCTGATCACCGCCCTCCACCCCCAGCCCCTGGTGGGGCGCCTCAACCGGCACCTGCTGAAAGTGGCCCTGTCCCACTTAGTGCGCAACGCGGTGGAAGCCACCCGGGCCTTTGGCAAGATCATCGTGCGCACCAAGGTGGAAAAGGATTACGCGGTGCTGACCCTCCAGGACACGGGCCGGGGCATGCCCCCGGAGGTGGTGGACAAGGTCTTTGTGCCCTTTTACACCACCAAAATCGGGGGCACCGGCTTAGGCATGGTCTTTGTGAGGCAGATCGTGGATGAGCATCGAGGGGTCATCACCCTGGACAGCAAGGTGGGCCGGGGGACCACGGTGACCATCCGGCTGCCCCACCGGTTTATGGATAAAGCGGAACTGGAAGGCGAACCCGGGCCTCCACCCGGTCCCCAGACCCCGCCGGAGCCCGCCGGCGGGCAGGGGTAGCGTCCTGGTCATAAAAAAAGATCGATCTCACGCAAAGGCGCCAAGACGCAAAGAAAGACGCTAGCAAAATATTTAAGGGGCACGGTTCCGCCGTGCCCCTTAATAATTATATCTTGCGCCTTGGCGCCTTTGCGTCTTTGCGTGAGATAACTTTTGTCTCACTTCTTCCGGCTCTCGGCCCGGGACACCAGCCAGTAAATCGACCCCAGGATCAAAATACCGGCCAGGTACATGAGTTCCACTTGCAGGGATTCATGGGCCAGGGAGGCTACCAGCACTTTGCGGATGAAGGCCACCAGGGCCACCCCCACAAACAGGGACAATTGAAATTCCCCGCCCTGGAGCCGGTCGATCTCCGCGTCCAGCAACTCGATCATCAGCCACAGGATCAGCAGGGAACCCAAGGCCGACACCAGCCCCTTTTCCGGGTTGCCCCTGAAAATCAGGCTGACGTCATGGGCCAGGACCGCCACCACGCCCACGGACAGACTGATGAGGCCCAAAAGCAGCAGCATGTTGAGGCCGAAGGTAAAGCGGTGGGCGAAGCGGATCAGGGCGTTGTCCAGGCGGTAGGACAGAAAAACCCGGCGCATCTCTTCTTCGTGATAAGTCCGGGCGATCACGTCCAGGTTAAGGTCCAGGATTTTCTCCATGGCCAACTGGGACGACTCCCGAAGGCGCGGCTCCACCTCGGTCTCGATAATCTTATGCAGCTGGAGCCGCAGGAAGTTCATGCCCACATAAACGAAATGGGCCGACAGGCCGATACGCACGTGGGTATGGCCGATGCGCTGCAGGCGCTGGTAGTAGCGGTCGTCAAAGGGCCCCTGGAACAGGGCCAGCAGCCAGTTGTGGTGCGCGTTGGTGAGCCGGGCCAGCCTGGCTTCATCCTGAAGAAACCGGGCCGCGTCCGGCATTTGTTGAAAAAGGTGGTAGAAGTCGCTTACCAGGCGGCCGGCGTGAGGCTCCACCAGGGGCAGGAGGCCCCGCAGGATCTCCATTTCCACGTCGGTCAGCCGGTAGTTGTCCTTAATTTCCTGGAATGTGCGCATGCTTGCGCCTCCGCGAGAAGAAGTTCAAGGTTCGAGGTTCAAAGTTCAAGGTTCTTGTGCGCTTTGTGCGCTATTTAAGTTGCCCACCCTTCATAATCTTCGGATGAGCCGCAGGCTCATGAGCGGTATAGCACAGGCTTTCCAGCCTGTGCGAATTACTGAAGCGGGCGAGACGCCTGTCCTACCTATCCTTTAATTCCTTACGGGTGGGCCGCAGGCTCAGGTTTATCTATCTGAAAACATAAAAATTATCGGAAGTCGAAGCCAAACTTTGAACTTTGAACCTTGAACTCTGAACTTGTGCAGTCAGCAAGCTTTCTCCGCTCACTGCTTATTGCTCACCGTTCACTAGACCTTCCTCAGGGCAATGGCGTCGATCTCAACGGCCACGCCCCGGGCCAGAGCTGAGACCTGGACGGTTGTCCGGGCCGGCGCCGGGTCCGGAAAAAATTCGGCGTAGGTGCGGTTCATCTCCTTAAAATCCGCCATGTCGGCCAGATAGACGGTGGTCTTGATCACGTCCTTGAGGGTGAGGTTGGCTGCGGCCAGGATGGCCTTCAGGTTCTGGATGGTCTGTACGGTTTGGACCACGATGTCCCCTTCCACCTTATTGCCGGCGGCGTCCAGGGGAATCTGGCCGGAAACGAAGACGAAGGGGCCTGCGGCCAGGGCCTGGCTGTAAGGACCCACCGGGGCCGTGACTTGATCCGTGATGATCACTTTTTTTTTCATGACGGGTTCTTCCTTATCCATTGAATTTAAGGTTCTACCTCCGGAAATGGGGGCAGAGAGTGATTAATTGCAAGAAAAACCTTGAAGATTAGCCTGGGGTTTGTTAATTGTTACCAAAAACCCCCGGAGGATGGTAATGGGGCTGTGGATGAAGTGCCCGAAATGCCAAACGCATAATCCCCTTTCTTTAAAGGTTTGCGACAATTGCGGATCTTTGCTGGATAATCTACCCAAAGAACAACGCATTTATGTGCTGACGCCCCCGGGCGCGGCGCAACCCGCGCGTCTTCTCAAAGCCACGCCGACTGCGGAATCTCCTCTGCCTGCCGCCGCTCCGGAGGCTCAAGCCGCCCCTCCCAAGGCCAAGGCTCAGAAAAAACCTCGGAAGAAGAAGAGTTAAGCCGGGGCTGCGGCGTGTTCCACAATCCCCAGGATTAATTGCACCAATCGGGGTTCGGCCCGGGCCACGGTGTCCACGATCTCTTCCAGAGAAGTGGGGGCCATGGCGTCCGGGAGATTAAGATTGCTGAGCACGGAGATGCCTAAGACTTGCAGACTGGCGTGCACCGCGCAGATAGCCTCGGGCACGGTGGACATGCCCACCGCGTCCGCGCCGATCAACCGCAGAAAGCGAGTTTCCGCGGGGGTTTCCAATTGGGGGCCTTTGACCGCCACGTAAACCCCCTGGCGCAATACCAACCCCCTGCGGCGGGCCACCTCCTCCGCCACCTGCATTAAGCGGCGGTCGTAGACCCGGCTTAAGTCGGGAAACCGCGGCCCCCAGGCGTCGATATTCTCTCCGGTGAGGGGGCTGTCTCCCAGGAAATTGAGGTGATCCCGGACGAGCATTAATTCACCGGCTCTGAAGAAAGGATTGAGGGCCCCCGCGGCATTGGTCAGGATCAGGTTTTTAATGCCCACCGCGGCCATCACCCGCACCGGAAAGGTCACCTGGCGCAGAGAATACCCCTCATAAGCGTGCAGCCGCCCCTGGCAGAGGAGAACCCGGCTGCCGGCCAGAAGCCCCCAACTCAGGTGTCCCCGGTGGCTGGGACTGGTGGCCCGGGGATAGTGGGGCAGCTTCTCGTAAGGGAGACTGCCTTCCTCTTCCAACTGTCCGGCTAAAAGCCCCATGCCGGTTCCCAGGACGATGCCCCATTCCGGAGCGGTTTGCCAATTCCGGCCCAGGAAGTCGGCGCACTCCTCTACCTGGGCATAATATTGCTGGGCGGTCACCATCATCCCCCATTCCCGAAATAATGTTTTTCAAGATATGCTGCTTTCCGCCATTCGTCAATGCCTGGGCCGGAGGAAGGTCCATTTCCCGGTTTATCTCCTTGACAGAAGCAGGGTTCGGTTTTAAAAATAAGGACACAGCAGAATGGGGATCTTGCGTCATGGCCAGACCGAAAAAATGCCGGTGGGTGAAAATGGAGCCGGGGGTGACCTTTTTCAAGCCCCAGGGTATCCCCCTCCGGTCCTTGGAGCACAACGTCATCACCATCGATGAAATGGAAGCCATGCGGCTGTCCGACTTTTTGGGATTGAACCAGGAACAGGTGGCCAAAGAGATGCAGGTTTCCCGGCCCACGGTGACCCGCATTCTGGCCCGGGCACATAAGGCGGTGGCCGATGCCTTGGCCCACGGCAAGGCCATTCGCATTGAGGGGGGAGATTACCGTCTGGCGGAGGAATTCCTGGTCTGCCGTTTCTGCGGCCATCAGGAACCCGCCCCGGCCCAAAAGGGAGGGGAGCCGCAGACCTGCTCAAAATGCCAGAGTCCCAACTCCGGCCAAATTGCGGCGGATAAAACCCGCTAACCAGGACACAATTAATTAGGGGGTCGTGGAGTTAACAGTAAATTATCTATAATTACAGATAGTTGTGGTGCGAAAAGCGCACCCTTTTCAAGCCAGCCCATCTTGAAGCCTGGGGGGGAGACTGAAGGGCATGGATGCCATAACCTACCGCGAATCCGGGGTTGATATCGATAAGGCCGAGTCCTTTATTCAAAAGATACGCCCCCTGGTCAAATCCACTTTCCGCACCGGCGTTCTGGGGGAGATCGGCGGCTATGCCGGTCTTTTCCATCTGAACGTCCAGCAATACCGCGATCCCGTATTGGTTTCCGCCACCGACGGGGTGGGCACCAAGATCATGGTGGCCGTCCTCATGGACCGGCACCACACCATCGGCATCGATCTGGTGGCCATGTGTGTTAACGACATCATCACCCACGGGGCCGCCCCCTTATTTTTCCTGGATTATCTGGCCATGGGGAAGCTCTCCCCGCAAACCGGGACCCAGATCATAGAAGGCATCACCAACGGCTGCCTCCAGGCCCGCTGCTCTCTGATCGGGGGGGAAACCGCGGAGATGCCGGGCTTATATAAAGAGGGGGATTACGATCTGGCCGGTTTTGTGGTGGGGGTGGTGGACCGGAGCCAGATCATCGACGGCTCGGATATCGCCGTGGGCCACCGGCTCATCGGCATCGCCTCCAGCGGCCTGCACTCCAACGGCTTTTCCCTGGTGCGCAAGGTCCTCTTCGAGAAGCACGGCTATGGGGTGATGGACGAGATCCCGGAGTTGGGCGGCCCCTTGGGGGATGAGCTCCTTAAACCCACCAGGATCTACGTGGAAACGGTGCTCAATCTCTTGCGGGATTTCTCCTTAAGCGGCATCGCCCATATCACCGGCGGCGGACTGACCAATAATCTGCCCCGCATCCTGCCCCGCTCCTGCCAGGCGGTGATCCACCGCCAGGCCTGGACTCCGCCCCCTATTTTCAAGTTGCTCCAGGATAAGGGCAACATCCCGGAAGAGGAGATGTTCCGCACTTTTAATAACGGCGTGGGTTTGGTGATGGTGGTGGCCGAAGATCTGGTGGCCGACGTGCTGCTGCGCCTCCAAGGCCTCCAGGAACAGGCCTTTGTCATGGGGGAGATAATGGGCCGGAAAAATGACGACCCGCCGCTGGTCTACGTTTAAAGACGGTTTTTAGTTTTTAGTCTTCGGAAGATAATTAAATGAAAGGGGCAACAGGCTACTCTGTTGCCCCTTCCCTTTCCATTCTCCCATGATCTTTTAACTAAAAACTGAAAACTAAAAACCATCTTTCAGGTTTTGCCGATAAATTTAATAAAACTCATAAAGTAATTCAGATCAAAAATGTTCCTCTCCTGGAGAGCGGCCATCTCCTTCAGGGCTTCTTTAGAAGACTTGGGGCGCTTGTGGGAGTTGCCGCCGGTCAAGGTTTCATAGTGGTCCAGAATCCGCAGGACCCGGGCCCAGGGGTCGATGGCATTGATTTTTAGGCCCCCGGGGTGCCCGGAGCCGTCCCCGTTTTCATGGTGCTGCAGGGCCATGTATCTCACTTCCCGTCGGATTCCGGGCATGGCCGACAGCATTTTGTAACCCACCGCGGGATGGGAATCCGTGGTCTTGACCGCGGTCCTGGTGGTATCCTTCTGGACCAACTCGGGCTTTAACTGGATCAGGCCGATGTCATGCAACATGGCTCCCAGGCCGAAGTCCTGGGCTTTTTGGGCGTCCCAGCCCAGAAAACTGATAAAGGCCAGCCCCAAAAAGCAGACATTGAGGGAGTGGTTGTAGAGGACGTGGTCGTGCCGCCGGATTTCCAGGATGGACCGATGGAAGTCTACTCCGCCTTTCATCAAATCGAACATGCCGTCGATCAGACGCAAGGCCCGGAACATCTGGGGGCTGGCGCCGATCTCCTCGGAGCAAAAGAAATTGCGCACCGTAATCAGCGTCGTGTCATACAGAAGGGTGACCTTCTCCTCCGGTTTCCAGGTTTCATCCGGCAACACCTTCTCCAGGGAGCGGTCCAGGTACTCCAGGACCCGGTCCTCATCCTCCTGTTGATAATAAAGCCATTGAATCTCCAAAGATTTCAGTTTCTGAAACCATTCCTCTTTGAAGATCTCGTTTTTGGGACAGGCCAGGACAAAGCGCGGCTCCGGGTCCTTTTTGGCTTTGACCTTGAGATAGACGTCGAAGGTGACCACATCGCCCGGCGCCAGGTTGCGCAGCGGCAAAGGGATATACCCTCCCTTTTCTTCGCCGATGGCGGGGGCGACGATTTTACTGGTCTTTAACTCTAAATCCAGAATTTGTTTCATAGATATGCAAAGGCGGCGCAAAGATATAGGGACAAGTAAACCTGTCATCCTTATCATCGGAACCCGGACATCATTTATAAAATATTAATTTCTGCAAGCTGACCGCGGTCAGCTATTAATCCGCCGCCAGAGCCGGATGCCGGGGGGCGGAGCAGGCTCCGTCTCCGGGGGGGCTTGCAGGGAAGCAAAGACCGCCTGGGCCAGGGCCCAACCCTTGTGCTCCTGGGCCTCCTGCCACTCTCCATAGGTCAGGGCCCCCACCTTACAGGCCTCAACGCATGCGGGTTTCCGGCCCACGGCTTCCCTCTCCGGACATTGGTCGCACTTCAGGGCGACCGCCCGCTTGTCCGGGGCCAGATAGAGGGGGGCGTAGGTGAGCACCCCGAAGGGGCAAGCCATGGCGCACATGGCGCAATTGATGCACTTGGCCGGGTCGATGTCCACCGTGGACCGGGGGGTGCGGCTGATGGCCCCAGCAATGCACACCTGCTGGCAGGGGGCGGGCTCGCAGTGGCGGCACTTGTTGGGAAAGGCCAGGTGCTGCCTGCCCGGATAAATCCTTAGCCTAGGCCGGGGCGTCACTTGCTCCGAAATGGCCCCGGCCAGATTCTTGGTCCGGGAATGCTCCACCGCACAGGCCAAACGGCACTGCAAACAGCCCACGCAACGCTCGGGGCGGACGATGACGGTTTTCATAAACTATCCTTTTGGGGAGATATCCCCGCTAAGATTGCTCTCATCCCCACAACCTCCCCGGTGTCACCGGCTCCGCGGCGGGCAACTGTTGGGACATGAGGTGAAAGTAAATCCCTGCGTCCGCCACTGCGCCCACCAGGGTCAAACCCACCAGGCGGCCCTCCCGGTAGGCCAGGCGGCGGTAATGGCCGCGGCGCCGGTCGAGTTCGCTGACTATCTCGACATCCTCGGCCTCCGGCTGCACTAACCCCCCGGTGATGATCTTGAAGCCCCGCAACGAAATGCTGTTTTGGGGCAGCAGGCCGGGGTAGCGCCGGTTTGCCCCGGCCATGTTGGCCCCGGCGATCTTCCCTTGCTCCACGGCCGCGGGCCAGATGGGGACATAAGCCGGTTGGCCGGTGAGGAGGTTAACTCCCTGAACACAGTCCCCCGCGGCATAAATCTCCGGCAGCCCGGTATTAAGCCGGGCGTCCACCGGCACGCCGCCGGCCGCGGCCAGGCCGCTGTCCGCCAGAAATTCCGTATTCGGCGTCACGCCGATGGCGAACAGCACGGCCTGAGCGGGCAGTTCCCGGCCGTCCGCCAGGGCCAGGGCCCGGACCCGGCCCTTGTACCCCGCCAAACCAATGGGCTTGGTGTCGCAATAAACTTCAATGCCCCATTCTAATAGGGCGTTACCCAACATCGCCGCGGCCTGAGTATCCACCAGCCGGGGCAATACCTGGGACTCCAGCTCCGCCAGGGCCACCCGGCAGCCTCGCCGGGCCAGGGCTTCAGCGGCCTTGAGGCCCACCGGCCCGGCTCCTGCAACCACCACCTCTGCGCCCTCGGGCAGGGCCGCGTCCAGGCGCCGCCAGTCCGCCAGGGTGCGCAGGGTAAAGACGCCCTCCAGGTCTTCCCCGGGGATGCCCGGCAGCCGGGGCCGGGCCCCGGAGGCGATGAGCAGCCGGTCGTAGGGACAGGCCCGTCCGGAGCGCAGGCGCACTTCCCGCTCCTCCGGGGCCACCTGGACCACCTGCTCCCCCAAGAGGGCTTCAAACCCCCATTCCTGGAAATAATCCGCGGCCTTAAGCCAGATCTTCTCCAGGCTTACCTCGCCGCTCAACAGATAGGTGAGCAGAGGCCTGCTGTAAGGAGGATGAGGCTCATCGCTGACCACGGTGACGGCGCCCCGGGGGTCCCACTGCCTGATGGTTTCCGCGGCGGCCAGCCCCGCGGCGCTGGCGCCGATGATTAGATAGCGCATAATGTTATTTTACCGCGAAGCTGAGGCCCCAGGGAAGAAAAATAGCTGCTTATGGAAGGGCGAAAAGGGGAAGAGGGAAAAAGGGGAAAGGGGAAAAAATTTATTATGCCTCCAACCCTTCCCTTTTCGCCTTTTAACCTTTTCCCCTTTTCCCCCAGATATTTCCCATCTTGCATAACTTTCACTCCTGTAGTAGTGTCCTCTCCAGCCGGACCCGGCTTCGAAGGGCCAGCTTTCCGGTTCGCATTTCCCCATTTCCGAAGATTGCGGAGGCAGATGATGAAACCCATATCCCGGGCCTTGATAAGCGTTACCGACAAAGGCGGTTTGCTGGAGTTTGCCCAATTTCTAGCCAAGTATCAGGTGGAGATCCTGTCCACCGGCGGCACCGCCAAGATGCTCAGGGACGGCGGCGTGAAGGTGGTGGAAGTCTCCGATTACACCGGCTTTCCGGAAATGTTGGACGGCCGGGTGAAGACCCTGCACCCCAAAATCCACGGGGGCATTCTGGGCCGCCGGGACCTCCCCGCCCACCTGGAACAGATGGCCGCCCAAAAAATCCAACCCATCGACCTGGTGGTGGTCAACCTCTATCAGTTCGAAAAAGCGGTGGCCAAGCCCGGCTGCACCCTGGAAGACGCCATTGAAAACATCGATATCGGCGGGCCCACCCTGCTTCGGGCCGCGGCCAAGAATTACCAGGCGGTCACCGTGGTAGTGGACCCCGGGGATTACCACCGCCTCATGGACGAGATGAAGCTTAATAAGGGCGCGACCAGCCTGAGCACCCGCTTCAAACTGGCGAAAAAGGTCTTCAAGCTTACCAGCGAGTACGATACCGCCATTTACCATTATCTGGTGGACAAGGCTCCGGCCTGCTGATGGGTGCGCCTGCCTCGATTACCATGAGCCGGGGCCGGGTCCTGGACCTCACCGGCCCCTATTACTACCAGGACCTGCTCACCGGCATCGCCCAGGAGATCCTCGCCGAGCTGGCCGAAATCGAGAAAGTGGACCTCCCCTCCCTGGCGGAGGAGGATTTCGAACAGGTGGTGAGCGTCACCCAGATCCGCCTGCTCAACGAACTTTATTACTGCCTGGGGCAACTCCGGGCCGCGGGTGTGGAACTGGAGGTGAAACGGGCCATCCAGGACCTCCGGGATATCTGGAACCGTTACATCGACCAGACCCAGCGGCCCGCAGCCCTGAAATTTCAGGTGGAGCCGGGAGAAGACCAGGTGCAATGAGAGGGAGAGGAACAATCTTTCCAGCAGGTGACTGTCTCTGGACGATCAGGACCTCATAAGATTTAACCCTAAACATTCCGCCAATCTTTCTATCAGATAACCTACATAAAATTACCTAACATAAATAAAATAACTAGGCAAAAATAGGTAATTTTACCAGCTTTTTCCTAACCTAAATTTTCTTAAAATAATACTAAACTGAAATTTTGGCGAGGGCTGGGAAGTTAAGCCCACCGTTTCCGGATTTTTACGGCAGGTGTGCGGATCGAAGTGGACATGAATTTCTACTGCCTCCTGAGGTTGATTTTCCAAACGTGAAAGATCTTTCGATTGAGCGTGATGGCGAAGCGTGGGGAGAATTATGAAAAGTTACTATGGCGATAAAACCGTCTTGATTACCGGATCAGCCGGCACCGTGGGCACGGAAATCGTCCGCCAGTTGGTGGCGCTCGCACCCAAGGAACTCCGGATTCTGGATAATAATGAATCCGCTTTGTTTTTTCAGGGCAATGAATACCGGCATGCCGGCCGGGTGATCCCTTACCTGGGCGACGTCAGGGACGACCAGAAACTGGCCAACGTCACCAGGGGAGTGGACATTATCTTTCATCTGGCCGCGTTTAAGCACGTGGGTTTCGCAGAATACAATCCCTTCGAGGCGGTGCAAACCAATATTCTCGGAGTGAAACATGTGGCTCAGGCCGCCCAGATCAATCACGTCTCCCGGGTGATCTTCGCCAGTTCCGATAAGGCCGTCAACCCCACCAACGTCATGGGCACCTCCAAACTCATGGGGGAGCGCATCTTCACTGCAGCCAACATTTTTCACAACAACGGCAGCCAGATATTCTCCAGCGTCCGCTTCGGCAACGTCCTGGGCTCCCGGGGTTCGGTGGTTCCCATTTTTGCCAAACAGATCCTGTCCGGCGCCACGGTGACCGTCACCGACGCCCGCATGACCAGGTTCGTGATGACCGTGCAGGAGGCCGCCAACCTGCTGCTGGAAGCGCCTTTCATCGCTTGCGGGGGTGAGGTTTTGGTCACCAAGATGTTGGCCATGCGCATCATCGATCTGGCCCACGCCATGATCGAACTGCTGACCGCCAGAACCGGCATGGACCCGGGGTCCATTCCCATCAAATTCGTGGGCGCCATGCCCGGCGAGAAGCTCTATGAGGAATTGATGACCGAGGAGGAAGTGGGCCGCACCAAGGAACTCCCCACGATGTTCGCCATCCTCCCGGCTCTGCGGGGTTATTACCAAAAGATTGAATATAACTATCAAAATTTGCTGCCGGAGGTGGAAAACCGGCGCCCCTACATCTCCAACCTGGAGATTCCCATGACCATTGAGGAGATCAAGGCCTACCTGGAAGACTACGGTATTCTGGATGAATTCCTGCCGCCGGGAAAGCCTTATGATCTGCTGTATCCCGCTCCCGACCTGGACCTGGAAACGGCAACGCAGAAATCTCCGCGGCCGGTCAAACTGCAATGAGGATGCTTCTCTGGGATTGAGCCGAAGGCGCACCCGGGGGTCTTCCCCACCCGGGGGCGGACATATGGGGCCTTGCCGGCAAATTCATCTGTCTACCGCGGCGTAAGCAAAGCGCAGATCTTTCCCATTCAAAATTTTCTACAAAATTCCCTTAGTTATCCCCAGCAGAGAGCAACAACCGGAAGCCCAGGCAAAGGGAACACTATCCCTTTTGTTTAGCGGGCTCGTCCCTGGAGGATTAATTGCGGATATATACAACGATTTTTCCATACATTAAATAGGTAATTATGCCTATTGATTATAGGCCAGCTAAAAATCAAACTATACTTAGGCTTTTTGGCAACACCTATATTTTGTCGAAGGGGCCGGACCAGCGCAAGTTCATAAAATATTGACCTTCAAACTTCGATAATGCCCCTGGAGAACAACAAAAAGGAGGAGCGGAATATGAAACGATTTCATCGACAAGGAAAAATCATCCTTGCCGCGGTCCTGGGGCTGGCCTTGCTCCCCGGACCGGTCTGGGGACAATCCCTGAAAACCGTCCAGGTGCCGGAACCCCCCACCCTTTCCAGTTTTGTGAGAGATAAAGCCGCGGCCATTCAGTTGGGGAAGGCCCTCTTCTGGGATATGCAGGTGGGCAGCGACGGGGTCACGGCCTGCGCCAGTTGCCATTTCCACGCCGGGGCTGACAGCCGCACCCGGGCCCAACTCAACCCGGACACCCTGGGAGGGGATGCCACTTTCCAGGCCGGGGGGCGCAACACCAATTTGGGCCGGAGCAAATTCCCCTTTGTCAAGTTTGTCAATCCCGACGATCCCAGTGCCGGGGTCCTTAGGGATTGGAACGACGTGGTTTCCTCCCAGGGGGTGCGCCTCACCCTGTTCACGGATATCGTGCCCGGCAACGCCGTGGATGCCGGGGTCTCCCAGCGGGATCCGGTTTTCCGGTTCCAGCGGCGGGTGGAGCCCCGCAATACTCCCACCATGATCAATGCGGTCTTTAACTTCGCCAATTTTTGGGACGGCCGGGCCAATAACGTCTTCAACGGCGCCAATCCCTTCGGGGCCATGGATACGGACGCGGCCGGAAATCCCAATAAAAGGATCGTGAAAAATGTCGCCGGAGTCCTGACCCCGGTGCTCATCCGCATCCGCAACGCCAGCCTGGCTTCCCAGGCCACGGGTCCGCCTCTGAGCGACTTCGAGATGTCCTGGAGGGGCCGCACCTGGCCCAAGGTTGGCAAGAAGATGCTCAGCCTGGCCCCCTTGGCCCAGCAGGTGGTGCATCCCCAGGACAGCGTCCTGGGCCTGCTCGCCAACTCCACCCTGGTCAACGGCGTGCCCTCCAATGTTCCCGGGATCAACACCACCTATGAGGCTCTGATCAAGAAAGCCTTTTTCGGTTCGTATTGGGGCAATACCACCCAAATAGTGACTTTTAACGCCGAGGGGCTGCCCACGGTCCTGCCCCACCCCGGCAGGCCCTTGACCACTGACGAATACACGCAGATGGAGGCCAACTTCAGCCTTTTCTTCGGTCTGGCCGTGCAGCTCTACGAGGCGACCTTGATCGCGGACGACACCCCCTTCGACCGGTTCCAGGATGGTTTTCCCAATTCCCTTACCCCCGAGCAGGTGTTCGGCATGCAGATTTTCGATTTTGCCCAATGCTCGGTGTGCCATGCAGGCGCAGAAATGACTGCCGCGTCCGTGGCCAATCTTCTCCTGAACCCAAATCCCCCGCCTCCGGGGCAGATCAATGTGCCCGACCCCACCAAAAATCCCCTGAACGCCATCGAACAGATGCCGTTCACGGTGGGGGAAGGCCTTTATGACGTGGATTTCGTCCATATCAGCGTGGTGCGCCAGTCCAACGACCCGGGCCGGGGGGGGACCGCGCCCTTTATCAACCCCCGCACCGCGGCCGAATATCCCCTTTCCTGGTCGGTTCTGGGCCAGTTGAAAAGGGACGGGCTGCTGCCGCCCTCGGTGGCCGCGTTTACCCCCAACCTGCCGGTGGGCTTCCAGGCGAATTTCACCCGGCCTTTCCCGGACCGGGCGGTCAATAGCGGGGCCATGAAAGTCCCCCAACTGCGCAACATTGACCTGACCGGCCCCTATTTCCACAACGGTGGAGCCGCCACCCTGATGCAGGTGGTGGACTTTTATACCCGGGGCGGGAACTTTCGCTTCGGGAATTTTCCCGACATAACTGAAGCAATGGACGGCGACGTTCCTGCTGAGGTTGCCCCAGTCGGCTTTTTGATCGGCAATACCGCCGCTCAAAGGGCCCTGGTGGCCTTCCTCCAGGCCCTCACCGACCCCCGGGTCAAAGAAGAGCAAGCTCCCTTTGATCATCCTCAACTCTTCGTGCCCCAGGGCATCGATCCCGTCACCAGAATCGAAGTTATTAACGAGATTCCGCCGGTGGGCGCGGGCGGCCGCATACCTGCCGGATTGCTGCCCCTGCAGCCCTTCCTGAACGTGAACCAATTCTCGCCGTAAAGGACGGAGCAGCACCACCTGAAGGACAAAACGGCCGGGTAATACCCGGCCGTTTCTTTTTCTTTTACCAAGGGGACGATTCGGGGAGAGCCCGGCCCATCCGCACCCCACGGACTGGAGCCGGTAGCGGCGGCCCGTAGCAATAATTACCTAGATAAATCTTATTGTAATAGTATTATTTACTAGAGTAGATTATCAAAAGTTAGATACCCTTACCGGCCTTTATGCCTATACAAAAATAGGTACAGGGAGCTACTTGACATTTTTTTCTGTGTAAGTATAATTTATTTCAACAATATTTGCCTCTAACGGCAGATAATTTTGACATATTCATTAAATCTTAATGACAAATTTTTGAGAGAACTTAACATTAAGAAATAAACAACTTCAGACTCCCCAAAGTCTTATCAAAAAGGAACAGGGGAATTCGTCTGTCCCTCCCAAAATATTGGCGGATGAGGATTTGCCGATGAATTCAGGAAAATTTTGGATGCTGCTTCTAATTATCTGTTTGGGGCTGGTGGGCTGCGGCGGCCCTGGAGCTCACCAGATGGCGCCCCAGCAGATCGCGGCCCAGGTGGACTCCAAGAGCAAGCAAAGCCAGCAGCTTCAGGAGCAGTTGTTGAAACAGATGGCCATGACCGCTGCGATCAGGGATTATCGAGACTATAAAGTGGGCTCGGAGGACATGTTGGCAATCACTTGCCTGGGCACGGATAAGCTGAATACCGAGGCCCGGGTCAATGGCCAGGGCGAGATCAGCCTGATGCTGGTGGGGCCGGTCAAGGTGGAGGGCTTAACCGCCACTGAGATCGAGAAGAAGCTGGCCCAGCTCTATCAGGAAGGGGATTACCTGCGAAATCCGCAAATAACGGTGGCCGTCAAGGAATTCCGCCATCAGAAAGTGGCCGTCACCGGCGCGGTCAACAAACCGGATACTTACACCCTCATCGGCCCCCGCACCCTGCTGGAGGTGCTGGGGATGGCCGGCGGACTCACGAATAATGCCGGCGAGGTGGCCCATGTGGTCCGCCCCTACAAAGGCAAGGAGACCTCCAAAGAGGGTATGACCCGGCAGTCTTTCACCCCGGGCACGGAGACCATCATGGTGGATCTGAACCGGGCTTTGATCAAGGGAGACCCGGGGGTAAATATTGCCATCCGTAGCGGGGATGTGGTCCATGTCCCCTTTGCCCATCTCGCCTATGTCCTGGGTGCGGTTGCCAGACCCGGGGAGGTCCCCATCAAGAATAATATGACGGTGACCAAGGCCGTGGCCCAGGCCGGGGGCCAGCACATCATCCTCAGCTCCAACAACGCCTCCATTTTACGGATGGATGAGAACGGCCAACGCCAGACCATTCCGGTAAACCTTGCCTCCATCACTAAGGGCACTGAACCGGACATCCCCTTGAAGGAAAATGACATCGTCTTCGTCCAAGAGAGCGGGGCGCGGCGGTTCTTCTTTGATTTCAAATTCTTTATGCCCGGCAATGTCGGCATGGGCATCCCGGGCCTGATCTAGGCGTCAAGCCGACCAAGGTCCTGCGGGCCTACCGCCCCGGGAACCTTGGCGGCGGCGGCGCTAAGATAAGGTTAACGGCCAATAAAAAAGGACTCTGAGATCAAGGGTCTGAATTTCAGGATCAGTTTTTAAGGATCTATCCTATGCAAAATGAAACCCCGAACTACATGCTTGTACCTTCTTCTCCCTCCATGCCCCCCGCCCTGGACAGCTATTACAAAGGCGAGACTGAAGAGGTCTCACACCTGCGGGATTACTGGCACATCCTCTTGAAGCGCAAGTGGTGGTTCCTCGGCGTGTTATTGGGGACGGTGGGCCTGACCTTGTCGGTCAGCGGTTTGATGTCCCCCATTTATAAGGTCACCACCACCATCCAGATCCTCCAGGATAATCCTTCGGCCTTGGTGGGCGGACAAAACACCGATCCCCTGGGAGCCTTAACCGGTTCCAGTTCCGTGGATAAATTTTACGAAACCCAGTACAACATCCTCAAAAGCCCCACCATTGCCAAGGGCCTCATCGACACCCTGAACCTGAAGGAGCATCCATCTTACAAAAAGGTGGAAAGAGACTATCCCAAGGACTCTCCCGAAGCTATCAAAGACAGATATGCCTGGGCCCTGCTGGATAGTCTGAAAGTGGACCCGGTCAAGAACTCGTTTTTAGTGGATGTCTCCTTTAAGTCCACGGACAAGAATATGGCCTGGAAGATCACGGAGGCCATACCCAAAGAATATTTGAAATTGTCCATGAGCACCCGGGAGCAGTCCTATACCACCCTGCGGGAATGGCTGGATAAGGAGCTGGTCCGTCTGGGCCAGAAGCTGCAAGACTCCGAACGGACTCTGTACGCTCATGGCCAGAAACAGGACTTTCTGTCCATGGAAGAGCCCGAAGTGAACGTCGTGGTCAAAAAATATGTGGCGGTGAGCCAGGCATTGACCGCGGCCCAGGCCGACAAGGCCAATAAGGAAGCCCAGTATAAACAGATCAAGGAACAGGGCGCGGATGCGCCGCTGATCACCAACCATCCCCTGGTTACGGCGTTGCGCCAGTCATTGATCGATCTCGAGGGCCAGGTTTCCGGACAAAGCAAGATCTTCGGACCTAATTTCCCCGAGCAGGCGTCCATCAGCGCCAGGATGAGGGAAGTGCGCCAGCGTCTCAACCAGGAGGTCAGGCGCCTGGAGGCCAGCATTAAGGCGGATTATGAAGCCGCTACCAAGTCGGAAGCCTTACTGCAAAAGGAATTCGATCTCCAACGCTCCAAGATGGTGGACCTGCAAAACGATCTGGTCCATCATCACGTCTTGAAACGGGACCTGCAGACCAACCAGACCCTTTATGAAGGCCTGCTGGCCCGTATGAAAGAAGCCAGCGTGGCCAGCACCATGGTGGCCAGCAACGTGTCGGTCATCACCCCGGCTCTTGATCCTTACGAGCCCTGGTTGCCCAAGTATCTGCTATTCACGGTCCTGGCGGTGGTCCTCGGCTCCATGTTCGGCATGGGAACCTCCTTCTTCGTCGAATACATGGATGACTCCATCAAGACCATGGAAGAAATGGAGAAGATCTGCCATATCTCCTCCCTGGGAGTCATTCCCATGATGAAGGAAGATTCCTGGAAATTACCCATGGTCGGCCGGGAATCCCGGATGCTTACCGGCCCCGGCGCCGATACCCAGGGGCCGGCGGAGGCTCCTTCCCCCGTGGAACTCCTGTCTTACAACAATCCCATGTCCATGCTCGGGGAGGCCATCCAGCACATCCGCACTTCGCTGCTGCTCTCAACCTCGGAGGCGCCGCCCAAGGTCATCGTCATCACCAGCGGCAATCCCGGGGAGGGCAAAACCACGGTCTCCGTGAATCTGGCAGCCGCGTTGGCCGGTCCCGACCGCCGCTGCGTTATTTTGGACTGCGACCTTAGAAAAGCCAGGGTTCATCAGGTCTTCCGGCAGCCCGTGCAACCCGGCCTCACCAATTACCTTACCGGCGCCTCGGCCTTGGAAGACGTCCTCCGCACCACCTCGGTGCCCAATCTCTATTTCCTGCCGGCCGGCCCGACGCCGCCCAATCCCAACGAGCTTTTCAGTTCCTCGGCTTTCACCAACCTCATCAATCACCTCCGGGGCGAATTCGATCACATTATCCTGGATTCGCCTCCCATCATCGGCTTTGCCGACGGGCGGACCATTTCCACCATCGCCGATGGAGTGCTGCTGGTGATCAGACACCACTTCACCACCCGGGAAGCCGGGCAACTGGCCATGCAATTGCTGTCCCAGAACAATGCCCGTATCCTGGGCGGGATCCTGACCATGACCAAAAAAGAGCGCATGGGATATGGCGGCTACTACGGCTACTTCAAGAATTATCACAAATATTATGGCGGTTATAATAAGCAGGATACTGGGGAGGGAAAGCAGACTCAACATTAAGGCGGCGGCAGGAAAGACGCCTGCCAATCTCTACTGAAACCGGAACTTACTCAGGGTGGAGCCACAGGGATTGCGGCCTGAGGAATAATGATAAAAGAGAAGAGTCGATGAGTGATTTTTTCCGCGATAAAGTCATCTTGATTACCGGAGCCGCGGGCACCATAGGGAAGGAAATCGTCCGCCAATTGCTGGCGACGGAAGCCCGGGAAATCCGGTTAATAGATAATAATGAATCGGAATTATTCTACCTGGGAAATAAATACCGCCATCACGGGCCCGTCACCTTATATCTGGGCGATGTGCGCGACGAAAAGAAACTGCTCAATGTCACCCAAGGGGTGGATCTCATCTTCCATCTGGCCGCGTTAAAACACGTGGGCCTCTCGGAGTACAATCCTTTCGAAGCGGTGCAAACCAATATCAACGGCGTCAAGCACCTGGTGCAAGCCGCGATGTCCAATAATGTCCCCCGGGTGATTTACACCAGCTCCGACAAGGCGGTCAATCCCACCAACGTCATGGGCACCTCCAAGCTCATGGGCGAACGCATCATCACCGCCGCCAATATCGTCAATTCCAACGGCAGGCAGATCTTTTCCAGTGTCCGCTTCGGAAATGTTTTAGGCTCCAGGGGCTCAGTGGTGCCGATTTTCGCACAGCAGATCATCAACGGCAAAAAAATCACCATTACCGACGCCCGCATGACCCGGTTCGTCATGACCATCCAGGAGGCAGCCCAACTGGTCCTGGAGGCCGCCACGCTGGTCTGCGGGGGGGAGGTCCTGGTTACCAAGATGCCGGTGATGCGCATCGTTGATTTAGCCCGGGCCATGGCCTGCCTGCTGGCTCCTCAAATCGGCCGCGATCCCGAGAAGATCACCTGCAAATATGTGGGAGCCACTCCCGGCGAAAAGCTGTATGAAGAGCTGATGACCATAGAGGAAGTGGGCCGCCTGAAAGAGCTGCCCTCCATGTTTGCCATTCTGCCGGGTCTGGAGGCGTTTTACCACAAGATAAGCTACTCCTATCCGGACGAACTGCCGCAAACGAATAAGCAGCCCTATATTTCCTCGTTGCAGACTCCCATGTCCGTGGCGGAAATCAAAGACTACCTGAAGCGCTACGGTATCTTGGACGAATTTCTCCCCCCCGGAGATTCCTGGCATCCAGGTTATGGACCCCTGCCGGTGGAACGGGAGCCCGCCCCCCCTGCAGCCAACAACAACTATAAATACCAAAGCGGGTAAGAGGTTCGTATGAGCTTTACCTTATGGTTTACCGGTCTTTCCGCGTCCGGGAAGACCACCCTGTCACGCCGCATCTACTTTGATTTAAAATCCCGGGGCCTCAAAGTGGAGCTTCTGGATGGGGACTTGGTGCGGGCGGCCCTCAACCAGGATCTGGGGTTCAGCCGGCGGGACCGGGATATACAGGTGCGCCGCCTCGGCTTTATTTCCCACCTGTTAAATAAGAATGACGTTATCTCCATCGTGGGGGCGATTTCCCCTTACGCCGGCACCAGGGCCAAAAACCGCCAGCTGATTGAACAATATATCGAGATTTTTTGCTCCTGCCCCTTGGAGGTGGTCGAGGGCCGGGACCCGAAAGGGTTATATGCCAAGGCGCGTAGAGGGGAAATCTTGCATTTTACCGGAATTTCCGATCCTTATGAGGCTCCCGAGGCCCCCGAAATTATTGCCCATACCGACCAGGAAAGTGAGGAGGCAAGCACGGCCAAGATCATAAATTTCTTGGAAGAATGCGATTATATTCCCCGCAGGGATTGCTGCCCCATTATCGATTACTCCGAGAGCGACGAGCGGCAGTGGCGTCAAAGATTGGCCAACCTGGGGTTTATCAAGAGTTAGCCCGGCGGAAATTCAAAAGGCCTCGAAATTTATGAAAACTGATGATGGTAAATGGTCTCCTGATTTTATCGGCGTCGGCGTGGAACGAAGCGCCACCAGCTGGCTTTGGACCTGCCTCGACGAGCATCCCCAGATCTGCATGAGCCATCCGAAAGAGATTCATTATTTCAACAGAAATTATGACCAGGGTGAAAAATGGTACCGCCAACATTTTGCGCCCGACGCCCACACCAGGATTTTCGGGGAAATCAACCCGGTTTATATGGATGATCCCCTGGCTTGCGAACGCATCGCCAGAGACTACCCGAATGCCAAGATATTGGTGATCCTGCGGAATCCTTTTGAAAGAGCCTTGTCGCATTTATCAGTGATCTTGAGAAACGAGCAGGGAGTCGTCGATAATCAGGATCTCGGTTTAGCCAGGGAAACCGTAGCCCTGGACGATAAATATTTGCGCCGCAGCTTATACTACCGGGGACTGAAGCCCTATTTGCGCGCCTTTCCCCGGGAGCGGATCATTATTCTGTTTTATGAAGATATGAAATTGGATCCTCAGGCTTTTCTGCATTCATTATTTTTTCAACTGGGCGTGGATGCGGATTTCCTGCCGGCGTCCTTAGAAAAAATTATTAACCGGACTTCGAATTACCGCTTTCCTCTAATCTTTTGGGGGCTGGTTAAGCTGAGACAAATCCTTAAGACCCTGCCCGTCACTGAACGGCTAGTGGAAAGATTTATCAAAAAATCAAATCTCTGGTCCTGGTCTTCAAGGATTTTTGAATCCGACCACGCCAAAAAAAATGGGTCTAAACTGGAGTTCGAAGAGGTGTTCGGCGCCGAGGGACGGGATATCATCACGGCGGACCTGGAACTCCTGGTCAAGGACCTGCACTTAAAAGTCCCGGCCGGCTGGAATTAACCGATGTGATTATGGTATGAATGGGCTCTTATCCTCTTCCATTAAGGCCATCCTGCCTCGTAAGGGCAACTTCACCGCCAATGTGATGACCCTGGCGGGCGGCAGCACCCTGTCCCACCTGATTCTCATCGCCGCCAGCCCCATTCTCACGAGGTTATATAGTCCGGCGGACTTCGGACTTTGGGCCCTGTTTATCTCGCTTACCAACATCATGGGAGGCATCGCCGCCTGGCGTTACGAATTTGCCATCATGCTGGCCCAGGAGGACGGGGACGCGGCCAATATCCTGGGGCTATGCCTGTTGATCCTGGCTTTAATGTGCGGCCTCTTTTACTCAATGGTGGCCCTCTTCGGCAGAACCATCGCCCATCTGCTTAAGAGCCCGGAGATCTCCATCTGGCTGTGGTTGGCCCCTTTAACCATCCTGCTCACCGGGCTTTTCAATTCGCTCAACTATTGGAGCACCAGAAAAAAGAAATTCCAGTCGGTGGCCGTTTCCAAAGTGAGCGCCTCCATGGGCATCGCCGGCACCCAAATAAGCGCCGGGGCCATCCACTCCCCCGTTCCGGGAGGGCTCATCGCCGGCCAGGTCCTCGGCCAGGCGGTGGGCACCGGGATTTTAGCCCGGCAGGTCTGGAAAGCGGACGGCAGGGCCATCTGCGCCGCCCTTTCCACCACCGGCATTATCGACCAGGCCCGGCGGCACCACAAATTTCCCCTGCTGTTCATGTGGTCCACCCTGGCCAACAATCTGGCCCGCCAAGTCCCGGTTTGGTTCATCGCCCTGAGTTTCGGCACCCAGGATACGGGCTTTTTCTCCCTTGCTTACCGCACCATCTTTCTGCCCATAACTCTCATCGCCCAGGCGGTTTCCCAAGTGTTCTACCAGCGGGCCACGGAACTGAAAAACCTCACGGGCGATTCCTATTCCTTTGCCAAAAGGCTGACCTTGTCCTTGATCCTGATTCCTGCCATCCCCTTTATCGCCCTGATGCTCTGGGGGCCGGAGCTCTTTGCCCTGGTGTTTGGCGGGAACTGGGTGACCGCAGGCAGATATGCCGCCATTCTCTGCCCCCTGGCCTGGGCCAGTTTTGTGGTGGGACCGCTGACCATGATTAATGCAGTCTACGAATACCAGGAAATGCACCTCTTTTGGCAGCTCGGCCTGCTCTCCATTGCGTCCATCGTGTTTTATGCAACCATACAATATCAGATGCCCCTGGAACAAATATTGTATTATTATTCCTCTATCGTAGTACTCTGGTATCTGGTGAATTTGTTCATACTTCTTCGCATCTCCCAGGGAGAACCTTTGTTTTACCGGCGCCGCCGGACCAAGGCATAATAAACAGGATGACGGTTGATCCGCATGGCTAAATATCATACCAGCAGAATCTTCTTATTTTACTTCGCTCTCCTTCTTTTCTCCCAGGTTTTATATTCGGAAAAACCCAAAGAGATCGACTTTATTCTTTTGTTCCATGTCGGCTCCCTGGCCCTTTTTTTGTATTACGGTTTGTTAAAAACCATGATGCATCCGGATCGATTCGATATAGAACCGATACAAGTAATTACCCTGGTCTTCCTTATCTATTTCTACACGGTGGGAGTTTTTCTTTCCAGGTCGAACAATGTGCCCTGGATCGGCGCCATAGAGTTTCCCTACCGGATCGCCAACTTGTTTATGATTCTGTTCATTCCGTTGTTCATCCGGAAGGAAGAGGACTTAAGGCGGGTCTTCGTCATGATGCTGGTGATGATGGCCACACAGATTCTCTACGATATCTTCCTGGGAGAAGACACCTTATTGGAGAGCCGCCTCTGGGGCAAAGATTTCGCCTCCATTATGTTTCTCGCCAGCCTCCCCTTCGCGTTCGGGGCGCTGCTCCTTTTTTGGAATTCCAAAACCTGGCGGGGAACCAAACGCCTCCTTCTGCTGGGCCTCAGTTTCCTGGTGATGCTCAAGGTATTTCTGACCTTTTCCAGGACCGTCTGGCTGGTGATGTTCCCCTTGAACGTCGTAGGATTGGTGTACCTGATCCAATACAAGTCCCGCACCAAGAAAAAAGTACGGGGGTGGTATAACAAGGTCACCATGCTGATCTGCGCCGTGGTGGTTGCCGGCGCGGTGGGGGCGTTTGGGATAGTGCTGTTTAACCCGCCCACTGCGGATTTAATTCTCTCCCGGGCCGACAAAACGGACTCACAGGCCTGGAACCGCACCACCGAAATTCAAATGGCCTATGAGGAATGGCTTAACCGGCCCATCCTGGGCTCCGGGTTCGCCTACCAGATGCCGATCTTTAAAGGCACCCGTTTCCGGCAACAAGACTGGGTGCATAATTTTATTATGCAATTCCTGGTATCAAGCGGCATAATAGGGCTGGCGATGCTTATAACTCTTCTCGGAGCAACGGCTTTGCTGTTGCGGAAATTGTTCAAACGATCGCGCTCCTCGCTTCAGAACGCGGTGATGATTTCCTGTATTCTCGCGCTCTTCAACGTGGTGTTGATTGGCATGGTGCAGACGGTGCTCCATAAAGAAGATACCTACTTCATCCTGGCCATGATTATCTCCTTCATCGTGGCCATTAAGCGATTTCAAGCCGAGGAGAAGCGAGCCTTGCGGCTCCAGGAAGCCCCCATTCACCAGTGGGGCATACCCGTCAAATTGGGCCAGCCATTGAGGGCAAGGTAGGCCGGCCCGCCTTTGGTTCCGCTAAATTCGCACATACCCTCGCTGAGGTTAAGGATAAGTTGAATGAACATCCTCCTTCTTACGCATTACGAAACCGTCGGCGGCCGCCGGCAATTGGAAATCAACACCCTGCGCCAGGCGGGGCACTCGGTGCAGGTGGTGGCCTGGAACAGCAGCGGCAAAGAATACCAGTATGACTTTCCGGTTACCTATATCCACAACCGGAGCCGGGTTTATTTTTCCCAGAGTTTGCTTAAAAAAGGGTTGTTGGCCACCCTGTGGACCATCGGCGGCCTTTATCCCCGGACCCTGAAGATGATCCTGGCCACTCGCTGGGACGTGTTGCATTGCTGCAATCTGGCGCTGCTCCCCCTGGCGGTGCTGGGGAAGTGGCTGAAGGGCGGTAAGATTATCTTCGATTCCTATGAAATGCCCATCCTAAAAGTCCCTTTACGCATCAAGAACCGGGGGCTGGCCGCCATTACCCGCCTGGTCCTGGAAAATACCGAAAGATTCCTGGTTTCCCAGGTGGACGGGGTCCTGACCATCCCTGCCGTGGGCGGCCACGAAAAGAAGAAATTTGCCCGGTATTGCAATAACGTCGAGGTCTTGATGAACGTCCCCGACCTGCAGGGCATTGTTTCCCACAAGGACTATCCCCAGCCGCCCACCGCCATTTTTTTCGGCGGCCTCAACCGGGAAAAAGGACTCTTTGCCATGCTGGAGGCCGCGGCCCTATTGGTCAAACCCTATCCCAATTTTCGCCTGATCCTCATCGGCTACATGTTCGAGAACCCCGCCGCGGTGCAGGAAACCATAGACCGCCTGGGAATCCGAGACCATGTGGTCCTGCATTCCTGGGTGCCCACCGACAAATTGGGGGAATACCTGGCGCACGCCTGGGTCGGCCTCTGGCCCAGCCAGCCCTGCGGCCACTATACCCAGGTGACCACCGGGAACAGCCGGAAGGGTTTTCAATACATGAAGTACGGGCTTCCCATCGTGGGCACCACCTTTGGCGAAATCGCCACCCATGTGGCCGAGGAGGGCGCCGGCCTCCTGGTGGACTGCACCAGGCCGGAAGCCCTGGCCGCGGCTATGGCGGAGATCTTTGAACATCCGGAATTACGCGAGAAAATGTCCGCCAACGGCCTGGCCGCGGTGCGCACCAAATATAATTGGGAAAGCGAATCCAAAAAATTATTGAAGGTTTATCGAGCCCTGGAAGGATAACCATTGAAAACCAAGACCTTAAAGAGAAAAGATTTAAACCCGAAGGTGGCGGTATTATTGGGGACCCGCCCCGGACTGATCATGTTCAGTCCGGTAATCCGGGCGCTGATCAAGGGTCGGGTCGACTTTTTCATGATCCATTCCGGCCAGCATTATTCCTATAACATGGATGAAATATTATTCGAGGAGTTGGAAATTCCCAAGCCTTCCCATTACTTAACCGGGGTAGCGGAAAAAAAGCTGCACGGCGCCCAAACCGCGGTGATGCTGGAAGGCATTGAACGGGTATTGATCCAGGAAAGGCCGGCCATCCTCCTGGTGGGCGGGGACACCAACACCAACCTGGCCGGCGCGCTCGCGGCCAGAAAGCTCCATATCGCCATCGGCCACATCGAATCCGGGGAAAGAAGCTACGATTGGCGCATCCCCGAAGAGCATAACCGGCGCATGATCGACCATATCAGCGAGTACCTGTTCGTCACCAACGAAAAAGGGAATAATCAACTATTAAAAGAAAATGTCATGGGAAGGACCTTTATTGTCGGCAACACTATTGTCGACGCCGCGTTCCAGAATATTGAACTTGCCAAAAAGAAATCGGCGATTCTTGAGAAACACGGATTACAAGAAAAAAAATACATCGTCTTGACCGCGCATCGGGAAGAAAATGTCGATCACGAAGAAACCCTTGCTAATATTCTCAATGCTTTGGAATTGATGCATCAGCGGACGGGCCTCCCCATTTTCTTTTCCGCCCACCCCCGGACCTTGAACCGCTTGAAAATCTTCCAGCTGACCGAACGGGCCGGGAGGATTCCGGGCCTGATCATCAGCGAAGCCCTCGGATATCTCGATTTTCTGCGGCTGTTGTCCGGGGCCCGGCTGGCTTTGACCGATTCGGGAGGAGTGCAGCAGGAGGCCTGCATTTTCCAGGTCCCTTGTGTGACTTTACGGGAAGTTACCGAATGGACGGAAACCCTGGAAATCGGGGCCAATATCCTGGCAGGCGTGGCGCCGGAGAAAATCGTCGCCGCCGGCCTGGAGATGCTGCAGAGAGACGGCGGTTGGCCCATACCCTTCGGCGACGGCGCCGCGGCCCAACGGATCGTTGCGGTGGTCAAAGAAGAGCTGGGCCGGCTTGCGGGGAAACCGGCCTCCGCCGCCTGACTCCCGCCGCTGGTGTGAAACCCATGAACAACGCCTGGAACGAACATTTCCATTACGATTACTTCCGGGAATTATTAACGGTTGCCAAGGATAAGTTCGTTCTCCATTTACTGAAAGAAGCCCCCTTAGTCCTGGCAGCCGGGGCGGGGCCGGCGCTGCTGCTGCGCCACGATGTGGATGTTTCCTTGAAGCGGGCTTATGCTATGGCGGAGATTGAACACCGCCTGGGAGTGGCAGCCACCTATATGGTCCTGGCGGATTCGCCCCTTTACCGCCTCGCCACCCCGGAGTCCCGGGGCATCATCCGCGATCTCCAGGCCATGGGCCATGAAGTGGCCCTGCATTTTGCGGCGCCCGCGGACCCTGGCGAGGATGAAGGCAGATGGCAGGAGCTGGAGAGCCGGGTCCTGGGGGCCAAGGCCCTGTTGGAAGATATCCTCCAAGCCGAGGTGGCGTCCATTTCCTTTCACAAGCCCATCACCCGGCTGCTTCGGGGTCCCCTCAAGATTTTCAACCTGGTCAACGCCTATTCCCGGGAATTGATGGACTGGTACCTGTCCGACTCCCGGGGCCGCTGGCGGGAGGGCGAACCTTTGCCGAAGCTGCGGCAGCCGGCGAAGCCGTTGTTACAACTATTAATCCATCCCATCTGGTGGGGAGAGACGCATTTGGGGGCCATGGAAAGGATGGAAGACTTTTTTCATTCCGAATCCCGGGGCTACTCAACGGCCGAACGCAAGATCCTGGGCCGGGAATTGACCGACACCCTGGGGATTCCCCACGCCGGGCTCACCTCCGGGTGTTGAAAGAGGAACGTAACCGATAATGAAGATCGGCGAATTTGATCGAGATACCGGAGCCTTGCAGAAACGGCTGGAAGCCCATAGCCGCTTCGGCTCCCGGGACCTGAATACCTGGATCTTTGAGCACCTGGACCTTACCCCCGGACTCTCCATCCTGGACTTGGGCTGCGGCACCGGCAAGCAGACCCTGCCCCTGGCCCAGGCCGTGGGTCCAAAGGGAAAGGTCTTGGCCGTGGATATTTCTCAAGCAGCCCTGGATGATTTGCAGCGCCAGGCACGGGAACAGGGATTGGCGGAGCGCATCGCCACCCGCTGCCTGGGTCTGGACGCCATGGAAGGGCAGCTGGAACCCGCCGGCCTGGACCGGGTGGTGTCCAGCTATGCCGTATATTACGTGGAGGACCCCCGCCGCCTGTTCAGGGCGCTGCACCAGGCCCTGAAGGACGGGGGCATTTTCTTCGCCTGCGGCCCGGCTCTGGACAACAACGCCGATTTTCTCTCTTTTTACTACAACCTGGTAAAGCAGTCTCCGCCCCCCCTTAACAAAACCGGGGAGTTCATGGAGAAGACCGCGCCGGGGCTGCTCCGGGAAATCTTCGGCGGTGTGGACATCTTTCGGTTTGAGAATCCCATGCGCTTCGACTCCGCGGACGCCCTGCTGGCGTACTGGAGTTCCCACAATCTCTATGACCGGCAGGTGGAGGCCGCATTCCGGGACGCGGCCGGGCGGCACTTCCGTGGGCATCCGGAATTTGTCATCACCAAAAGGGCCGTGGGGCTGCGGGCAAAAAAATAGGCCTCACGCAAAGACGCAAAGACGCAAAGTAAGACGCAAAAAAATAAAAATTAACCGAGGTTGTTATTAAACCTTTGCCGGGGAGCTTCGATGCAAGAGGGATTATTTGAGGCGGGAGAAGACTGCCGGATTCAGACCGGCTGCATTGTGGGCCTGAAGTACCGGGACGATTGCCGGCCGGCCGTTCTGGGCAAAGGAGCCCGCATCCGGGCCGGGACCATCATTTATGCCGACGTGGTCATCGGTGACGATTTCCAGACTGGCCATCACGTCATGATCCGGGAAAAAACCGCGATCGGCCATCACGTGGTGGTGGGCACCAACACGGTGATCGACGGCCAGGTGAGCATCGGGGATTTTGTCAAAATCGAATCCAACTGCTACATCCCCACCAACGTGACCGTGGGCAGCCGCATCTTTCTGGGGCCCAACGTCACCTTGACCAACGACCGCTACCCCTTGAAGATGCGGGATCAATACCGTCCGGAGGGGCCGGTTCTGGAAGACGGGGTCACCCTGGGCGCGGGGGTGATCGTCTGCCCGGGGGTGCGCATCGGTGAGGGTTCTTTCGTGGCCGCAGGTGCGGTGGTCACCAAGGACGTGCCGCCCCGGACCATGGTCAAGGGGGTGCCGGGCCGGTTCAGCCCGCTGCCGGAAAAATTGCGGGAGCTGAATATCGCCCTGTCGTGGATGAAGTACCTTAAAGCCTGAGAAGAAGGAGCCGCCGCTTCCATTTGCGTCCTTATCATGAGTCACCACCCCTTATCTTGCGCCTTTGCGCCTTTGCGCCTTGGCGTCTTGGCGTGAGAATATCTTTTCCATAAGGAATCTAACATTGAATTTCGCTGACTACCCCCCGGAAGTGATAGAACGAGCCAAAGGCATCCGCCTGCTGATCCTGGACGTGGACGGGGTGCTCACCAACGGCAGCCTCTATTTCGGGCCGCAGGGCGAGGCCCTGAAGGTTTTTCACGTGCGGGACGGCCACGGCCTCAAGATGCTGCAAAAGGCCGGCATCGAAGTGGCCTTTCTCTCCGGCCGGCGTTCGGACGCGGCCTATCACCGGGCCCAGGAGTTGGGGGTCAGCCGCTTTCACGAGGGGTTGCGGGATAAAGTGGCGGTCATGGAGGAAATCATGGCCTCCATGGGGATTGAGGCCGGGGCGGTGGCCGCGGTGGGGGACGACCTGGTGGACCTGCCCCACCTGCGCCGGTCGGGGCTGGCGGTGGCCGTGGCCGACGCGGCGCCGGAAGTGAAGGACGCGGCCCATTGGGTCACTGCTTTGCCCGGCGGCAGAGGCGCGGTCAGGGAGGTCTGCGATTTGCTGCTCAAGGCCCAGGGGAAGTGGGAGGGGGTTGTGAGGCCTTGGTTTGGCAGTTTGGAATAGTAACATATTAATTAATAGGGCTTATAACCTGCTTCATTCATTTTAAATGATGTTAATTTATGAAATTATACAAATATAGACCAATAAATGAATATGTCGAACCTATTCTTACAAGCAATAAAATATGGTTTCCAAAGAGAAAAACATTAAATGATCCAGAAGATTTATTGATAGAGATTGAAAATGATATAACAGTAGAAACTTATAGAGAGTTTTTAATTAACAAATCGCTGGAAGCTCAGCGACCTAAAAAATTCCTAAGAGCTAATTTTAAACAAGCCTTTGATCGGAACGGATTGACACATGCCGCCAAACGAAAGATAAACTTGGCATTAAAAAAAATGCAGGCAAATTTTGATAGGTTAGGGATTTTATCCTTATCGGAAAATGCTGACGACGAAATCTTATGGGATGAATATGCTGAAAAAAAGAAAGGGGTATGTTTAGAATTCGAACTACCTCATAGTGAATATTTATTAAAAGTATTATACGTAGAAACACGTCCTAAATTAAAACTAAGTGAATTATTATTCGACAATGATTCCGAAAAAATGCTTATAGAAGTTCTAAGGACAAAGACGATGAAATGGAGCCACGAAAATGAATGGAGATATTTTATAAAACAAGGGAATGTGGAATTCTCTTTTATGGGTAGCATCACAGGAATAAGATTCGGAATAATGACAGAATTAAAAAATAAGCAAAAGATTATTACGTTAATTGATTCATGCGAAAGCAAAATCAAAATATATGGTTAGGGTTTTTATCCAGAAATCTGAAATTTAAGAACGATTTTTCTTCTGGTTCCCAAGCACAGCTTGGGAACGAGCAGGGAAAATCGAGATTCGCAACGAAGCTGCGCTCCGTTTAGAATGACAGACTCTCATTTCCCGGTTTTTGCTGCAAGCTGGCCGCTGCAAGCTGACAGCTATTTCCCCGAAGTCTGAGTTTTGGTCACGGCCAACTTTCTTCCTTTTCGCTCCCTCCGTCTCCCCCCTTTGCGCCAGATAAGCCTTTACACTTTTTTTCAGGGTTATATAATTCTCTCAGCAAATATCGGCTAATTGGCATGGAAAATTTTCCTCACAAGCCCCCGAAGGGGTGGCGGCGGTTTTGGGGCTGGAAAGGGCTGGCGGGCCTGATCCTGCTGGCGGGCTTAGGCTGGGGCCTGTATGAATGGAGCAGCCCGGCGCCGCCGCCCCCGCCGCCCCCGGCGCCTTTGGAGACCAAGGCCCGCATGGAGAGCCTGGCCTTAAGCGAAATCCAGGAGGGCAACAAGCGCTGGACCCTGGAGGCCCAATCCGCGGATTTTTCCAAGGAGAAGCTGGAGGTCAAGATCACCGGGGTCAAGGTGGAATTTTTCGGGGGGCCGGATGAGGTCATCAGAGTAAAGGCCCAGGAAGGTCTGATTAACACCAAGACCCGGGTCCTGACTCTCAAGGGCCAGGTGGAAATGGTAAGCGGTAATTTGCGCATCACCACCGACCGGGTGATCTACCAACCCGGGGAGCGGCTGCTGTCGGCCCCGGAGGAAGTCACCCTGGAGGAGCCCCGCCTGAAGGTCCAGGGCCGGGATTTGCAGGTGAAACTGGCGGAGAAAAAGCTGGTCCTGGCCCAACATCGCCTCACCCAGGTCAACGTCCCGAATTTGGAGCTGAAACCGTGAAACCAAAGATCTCCCGGTGTATCACCGCCGGTGTTCTCTGTCTGCTGTTGGCGCTCTTGGTCTGGAGCCTGCCGGAAACCGGACAGGCCCAGGGGAAGAAAGGGGTCCAGAAGGACATCCCCCTGCACATCACCGCGGCCCGCCTGGAAGCGGACCAGAAGGAGCGGGTCATCACCTTCAGCGGCCAGGTGAAGGCCGCGTACGGCGACAACCTGTTATATTGCGAGCAATTAAGGGTCTATTACGAGCCGCCAAAATCCGGGCCGAAGCCCGCCGCGGCTCCTCCCCAAGAAAAGAAAGACGCTTCGCCCCTGGGGGAGTTGGGCGGGGAGAAGATCGACCGCATCGTGGCCGCGGGGGGAGTGCGGTTCGTCCAGGGGGACAAGGTGGCCACCGGCAAGGAAGCCACCTATTACCGGAGCCGGGAAGAGCTGGTGCTGGCGGGCAATCCCCAGGTATGGAGCGCGGAAAATACCCTGAAGGGCGAGCGCATCGTCTTTAATTTGCGCACCAACCGGGTGACGGTGGAGAGTTCCCCCAAAAAACGGGTGGAAGCCCACCTTTATCCCTCCGGCAAAGGGCTGCCCGAGGCCGCCAAAGGCCTGCCCCTGGGGCCGGAAGGCCGGAAACAACGGTAATGCAACAGATGCACCGCCTGACCCTCAGCCATCTGGTAAAAAGTTACGACGGCCGCACCGTCGTGGACGACGTCAATCTGGAGGTGCACAGCGGCGAGGTGGTGGGCCTGCTGGGTCCCAACGGCGCGGGCAAGACCACCACTTTCTTCATGGTCCTGGGGCTGCTCCATCCCGACCGGGGCCAGATCTTTCTGGACGGGGAGGACATCTCCACCCTGCCCATCTTTCAACGGGCCAGGCTGGGCGTGCAGTACCTGCCCCAGGAGCCTTCGGTGTTCCGCAAGCTCACGGTGGCGGAAAACGTCCTGGCCATTCTGGAGACCCTGGAGCCGGACCCCCAGGCGCGCCAGGAACGGCTGCAGCAATTGCTGGCGGAACTGCGCATTACGCATCTGGCCCACCAGAAGGCCTCCGCCCTTTCCGGAGGGGAGCGGCGCCGGGTGGAGATTACCCGGGCCCTGGTCACTTCGCCCCATTTCATCATCCTGGATGAGCCTTTTGCCGGCATCGACCCCCTGGCGGTCACCGATATCCAGAATATCATCCGCCAGTTGAAGGACAGGCAATTGGGGGTCCTCATCTCCGACCATAACGTGCGGGAGGCCCTGGGGGTCTGCGACCGGGCTTATATCCTCAATGAGGGAGTGGTCCTGGAGGAAGGGACCCCGGAGGTTTTGGTGGCCAGCGAAGTAGCTAAAAGGATTTACTTGGGGGAAACCTTTAAGTTATAATGAATTCAGAAGCGGTGGCAGACCGGCGCCGATTTCCAGGAAATTAATCGTAAAGTTAAGAAATATGGCCCTAGAGATTCGACAGAACCTGAAGCTTACCCAGACGCTCATCATGACCCAGAAGTTGCAGCAGGCCATCAAGCTGCTGCAGCTCTCCCGGCTGGAGCTCCTGGGGGAGATTCATCAAGTCCTGGAGACCAACCCGGTTCTGGAGGAGTCTCAGATCGAAGATAAAGGGGAGATGGGTCCGGAGGCGGAGAGCCTCTCCTTGTCCAAGGACGGTGAGCCCCTGGAGAGCGAGGCCAGTAACGGCACCGAGGCCAAATCAGCGGCCGAGGAATGGGACTGGGACGGCTATTTGCAGGACCGGCTGATGCCTACCCCCACTGCCGGGGAATTCGAGGAGCGGGAAGCGGCTCCCTTTGAGAACCTGAACGCCCAGAAAACCACCCTGAAATCCCACCTCATCTGGCAGCTGCGCATGGCCGAGTTGGACGAGGAAGCCGAGGCTATCGGCGCCATGATCATCGGCAATCTGGACCGGAACGGCTATCTGCGGGCCACCGTCGAGGAAATCGCCGGAGAGATGAATGTCACCCCGGAACGGGTGGGGGAAGTTCTGGCGGTTATCCAGAGCCTGGATCCGCCGGGGGTGGCGGCCAGGGACCTCAAGGAATGCCTCCTTCTGCAACTCAAAGCCTCCGGCCAGCAAGACCCCGTGGTCACCGCCGTCGTCGAGCATCATCTCCATAACCTGGGGAACAAGAATTACCAGGCCATTGCCCGGGACTTGAAGGTGTCCATGGAGAAGATCTTCCAGACCAGCGAGATCATCTTCAAGCTGGACCCCAAACCGGGCCGGGAGTTCGACTCCGAAGACGCGGACTATATCAATCCGGACGTCCACGTGCAAAAAGTGGGCAATGAATATATCATCAGCCTGAATGAAGACGGCCTGCCCAAGCTCAAGGTGAACACCTTTTACCTGGAGGCCCTGCGCAACCCCGAGAGTCTGCCGGATAACGTCAAGAGCTACATCCAAAAACATCTGGACAACGCCCTGTGGTTTATCCGCAGTATTCATCAGCGCCAGAAGACTCTGTACAAGGTGACCGAAAGCATTATCCGGTTTCAGAAGGATTTTCTGGACCAGGGCCTGGCCCATCTGAGGCCTCTGACTCTGCGCCAGGTCGCGGAAGACGTGCAGATGCACGAATCCACCATCAGCCGGGTCACCACCAACAAATATATTCACACCCCCCAGGGCGTGTTCGACCTGAAATATTTTTTTAACAGCGGCATCAATCAGATCCTGGGAGACCAGATCGCTTCGGAAAGTGTGAAGGAGAAGATCCGTCAGCTCGTGCAGGGCGAAAACCCCGAAAACCCGCTGAGCGACCAGGAGATTGCCGACCTGCTGCGGCGGGACAACGTGATCATCGCCCGGAGAACGGTGGCCAAATACCGGGGTATGCTGGGAGTGCTCCCATCCAGCAAGCGCAAGCGGCCCGGATACCGGCGCAAGAACCTGCCAGAGACTTCTCCCTCTTGATCTCCCATTATCCCTCAGGATCTACCTTTAGGAGGATAACATGCAGATTTCCGTAACTTTCAGACAACTCGAGCCTTCCGAGGCTTTGAAAAACTATGTGACCGACCGCCTCAATAAATTCAAGCGCTATCTCGATGGCCCCGTGGAGGCCCACGTGGTACTGGGATTGGAGAAATTCCGCCATCTGGCCGACGTGACCATTGACAGCAACGGCCGGATTATCAAAGGCCGGGAAGAGAATGCCGACATGTACGCGGCCATCGATCTGGTGATGGATAAGATCGATATGCAGCTTAAAAAGCTACGGGAAAGGATGCGGGAGAAAGGCGACCGCAGCCGGCCCGCGGCCCCCGTGACGGCTGCGGAAGAGGGACCGGCTACGCCCGCGGTCAAGCGGAAAAGGGTGGAAGTGCCGGCCCTGGAACTTGCCGACGCCGTGGAAATGATGCAGCGCGGCAATGATAACCTCCTGGTCTTCACCAATGTGGCCAATGGGGCTTTAGGCATCCTCCATCGGCGGCAGGACGGGCAATTTGTGCTGGTGGAGCCGGACCTGAGTTAAATGACCTCAAATTCCATGAAAATCATCGATCTTCTGGACCCCAAGCGCGTTGTGCCAAGCATGCAGGCTGCCAATAAACGGGGGGTATTGGAGGAAATGGCCGCGGTCCTGGTGAGCGGCCATCAAGAGGTAACCCAAGCGAACGTGGTGGAGGTATTGCTGGACCGGGAGCGCCTGGGGTCCACGGGGATCGGCGACAATATCGCCATCCCCCACGGCAAGGTCCCCCAGCTTTCCAGGATGCTGCTGGCCTTCGGCCGCAGTGTTAAAGGTGTCGACTTCGACTCCATGGACGGCAAACCCTCCCATCTCTTTTTTGTGCTGCTGGCCCCGGTGAACTCCACAGGACTGCATCTCAAGGCCCTGGCCAAGATCTCCCGGATGCTCATGAGCCAGGTTTTCCGGGACAGCCTGATGAAGTCCGGGGGGCCGGAAGATATTTTAAGGCTGATTTCGGAAAAGGACGCCGAATTCTGAGTTAAACGCGAACTAACAGCCATGGCCCTTTGGCGGGATCACCCCAGCCGCATGATAAATTCTCAGCAATGAGTCCGGATTCTGTGGTAAATCAAGCGCCTTCCTCCTCCTTGCCTGAATCCCTGCCTGTCCTGATCATTACCGGGGTTTCCGGTTCCGGGAAAAGCACGGTGCTCAAGGCCTTGGAGGACATCGGCTATTTCTGCGTGGACAACCTGCCCCTGCGCCTGCTGCCGCCGTTTTTGCGGGAGCAGTCCAAATCGTACCGGGAGGGCCGTAAAATCGCCCTGGTGATGGACGTCCGCACCGAGGGGTTCCTGCAGAATTACGCCCGGGTCTTTCGCCGCTTGAAGAAGCAGGGCTACCAGTTGCATCTGATTTTCCTGGAAGCCGACGAAGGGACCTTGATCCGGCGTTTCAGCCAGACCCGGCGGCAACACCCCCTGGCGGACCGGGAAAGCATCTCCCACGCCTTGCAGGAGGAACGCCGTTCCCTGGCGGGGCTCAGGCGTCTGGCCCACCGCATCATCGACAGTTCCTTCTACAGCCCCCATCAACTCCGGGAGATGATCCAGGTGGAATATTCGGAGTTGCCATCCCGGCAACGCCTGGCCCTGCACCTGATCTCGTTTTCCTATAAAAACGGGATTCCCCCGGAGGCCGACTTGGTGCTGGACGTCCGGTTTCTTCCCAATCCCTTTTTTGTGGAAGAATTAAAACCCTTCACCGGCAACGACCCCCGGGTCCGGGACTATGTGCTGGGACAGGAGGAAACCCAGGTTTTCCTGAGGCATCTATTCGAATTTCTCGATTACCTGCTGCCTCAGTTTATTCAAGAAGGCAAAACCCATCTCACTCTGGCCATCGGCTGCACCGGGGGGCAACACCGGTCTGTGGTCATCGCCAACGTCCTGGCGGGACACCTGACCCAAGGAAATTTACCCTTTACCCTCCATCATCGAGAGGTGACGCCTAAGGAGAGCTATTCATGATCGGTATTTTACTCGTTACCCACAAGGAACTGGCCGAAGCCCTGATGTCGGTCTGCAATCTGATCCTGGGCCGCCAGGACGCGGTTCAGGCCATTTCGCTGGATCCCCATGCCTCTCCGGAGGAGTGCCGGCAAAAGATCCAAAAGGGTTTGGCCAAGGTGAACAACGGTAACGGCGTAATCATCCTCACGGATATGCTGGGAGGCACCCCCTCCAACCTCACCCTCACCTTTTTGCAGGAAGGCAAAGTGGAGGTGGTCACCGGCGTTAATCTCCCCATGCTGATGAAGCTGTCCCAACTCCGCGAGGAAAAAGACCTGGCCCAGGTGGCCCTGACCTTGAAGCAATACGGCCAGAAGGGCATTACGGTGGCCAGCGAGGTTCTCCGCCATAAATGACCCGGAACCGCTGATCCGCCCTGCCGGTCTGACGGACCTCAACGGCATCTGGGCCATTGAGAAGTTATCCTTTCCCTCCCCCTGGCCCCGGTTCTCTTTTCTGGCGGAACTGGGGCACTCCCTGAGCCACACCCTGGTGGCCGCCCCCCCGCGGCCGCGGCCCCGGCAGATCTGGGGCTACCTCGTTTTCTGGGTGGTGGCCGACGAAATGCACATCCTTAATCTGGCCGTCCACCCCCAACAACGCCGCCGGGGCCTGGCCCGCCGCCTCCTGAGCGAGGGGATGGGCCACGCCCGGAGCTTGGGCGCGCGGGTAGCCTGGCTGGAAGTGCGGCCTTCCAACGATCCGGCCCGGGCGCTGTACCATTCCTTCGGCTTCCAGGAAGTGGGCCGCCGCCCCCGTTATTACGACGATACCCAGGAAGACGCCCTGCTGTTGGCTTATTATTGGGAGGAAGAGAGAGATAGTGATCAGTGATCAGTGATCAGTGAAAAACCCACTGATTACCGACCACTGATCACTGATCACTGGAACTCACGGCGCGGCGCATTGGCGCGGGGGTGCGGGGTGCTCCTTCAGGAAATTCTGCACCAGCTCTTCCGGGCTGCTGTTGGGCAGGCCCGGAAAGACCTCGATGCCTTTATGCTGGATCAGGCCCTGGGCTTTCTCCCCCAGGCCCGCGGCGATGAGGTGGGTGACCCCCAGGTCCTCCAGGATTTCGGGGATGCCTCCGGGCTCATGCGCAGGGGTGGCGATGGTCTCCTGATCGACGATGGCCCCGTCTTTGACGGTCAGCAAGGCAAAATGTTGGGCCTGGTTGAACTTGGCGGCCAACTTGCCGTCCTCCAGGGGCAGGGCGAACTTCCAGACCCCCGGCTCCCGCCGGGACGCGGTGGGGGAGAGGACCTCCGTCAGGTAATCGACAATGGGGTGCAGAGCCTGGAAGAAGGGGCTTTCGGCTTCCGGCAGTTGGATGAGTTCGCCTTGGTCCGCGGCCTCCACCACCTTGGGGTCGAAGGGCAGCGCGCCCAGGAAGGGCACCTTGGCGGCCTGCGCGGTCTTTCCGGCGCCGCCGCTTTTGAACAAAGGCACCGCTTCGCCGCAGTGGGGGCAGCGGTAGCCGCTCATGTTTTCCACCAGCCCCAGCATATCCATGTTGATCTTCTGGCAGAAATTGATGGATTTGCGCACGTCCGCCAGGGAGATTTCCTGGGGGGTGGTGACGATCAAGGCGTGGGCCTCGGGGATGGTTTGGGCCACGCTCATGGGTTCGTCGCCGGTGCCGGGAGGCGCGTCGATCACCAGGTAATCGAGAGGCCCCCAGACCACCTCGGTCAAGAACTGGCGGATAAGCTGGTGTTTCAGGGGCCCCCGCCAGATCACCGCCATTTCCCGGTTTTTCATCAGCATCTCGATGGACACCACCCGCAGGTTGTCGAAGAGGTCCGGGGGCAGTTGAAACTGGGCGTGCATCAGGTCCAGGGGGTCTTTCAGGCCCAGCATCCTGAGCACGTTGGGGCCGTGGAGGTCCACGTCCATCAGGCCCACCCGGTAACCCCGGCGGGCCAGGGCCAGGGCCAGGCTTACGGCCACGCTGCTTTTGCCCACGCCGCCTTTGCCGCTCATCACCAGGATTTTGTGGCGGATCTGCTTCAGGGTGCGGTTGAGTTCTTTATCATCGGATTCTCCGGGGTGCTGCTGCCCGGGGGCGCAGCCGGAACAGGACTTGGGGTCGGCGCCGCAGCTCTTGGGATCGGCGCCGGAAGGACAGTCGGTCATAACTTAATATCTCCTCGAAAAAATAATCGTTTGGAAACCTGGAAAGATTAATGAACCAATGATCATTAAACCCTATCTATATATTTAATACCTAAAAATTAATTCCCGCAAGGGTTTTGGGAAAAACCTGAGGCGGGGGAGGCGGGAATGGGCATGGACGTTGGGGGAGCGGCCTGAACCGGCGTTAATCGGCGATAACATATCTATCCGCCGATTGACGGCCCGCCTACGAAAAATGTCGTTTGATTGAGAGTTGGCATTAATCGATTTGAACCGACTGCAATTATTACCCTAACCCCAATGCTGTTCACTTTAGCAACTTTTGGAGGCAATGGCATTGTCCATCATACGTTTTTGTCATTCTGAACGGAGCGAAGCGGAGTGAAGAATCTCTGTTTTCACGCGAAGTTAGAGATTCTTCGGTCGCCTACGGCTCCCTCAGAATGACAAGAAAAAAAGAATATCGCCTTACCTCAGGGGCTTAAGTGAACAGCATTGACCCAGATCCCTGACCCCTGATCCCTAACTAGGCCGCCGGTAGCGGATGTCGAACTCGAAATTGGGGAAGCGCCGGGGCAGGCGCATGAGGTTGAAAACCATGACGCCCACGGCCATCCGGTCCCACCAGGAAGACATGGGCCAGCCCAGGTGGACGAGCACCTTCCGGTCCGGGAACTCGTACTCCACCACCTTCAACAGGCTGACAATGCGTTGGTAGAGGCTGATTTTGGTGAGAGGAAAACGGAAGTGGTTGGCCGCGGTCTTGGGGGGGATGCCCGCCCGGGGAGAGTAGAAGGTGATATAGGCCTCATTTCTCCGGTCTGCAGTCAGACCCGGCTCTTCGGAGCGCCGGAAAAAGAGGTGAATCTCCGGGGCCTCGCTTTCCGCCAGATATAGGATCATCTCCATTTCCGAGTCCGCCTGGGCGATCTGTTTCAGCTCCGGGGCCCGCTTTCTGGCCACCAGGAATCCCAGCAGCAGCAGCAGGGCGGTAACTGTGCCCCAAAGCATGGTGGCGTAATGTTTTTCATAAGCCAGGAAGATAAAGGAACTGGCGAGAATGATCCACAAAACCAGGGTCCCCAGGCGGCTGGTGTAATATTTGACGTCCTTGGTACCCACGAAATAGCGGTAGATGATGAGAGCGCCGGTGTTGATGGCGAAACTGGCCACAATCCCCAGGGCGTACATATCCGCCAGCAGGGATTGGCTGCCTGCGGTGAGAAGGATGATGCCGGAGAAAAAGGTGGCGTTCAGGATGTGGATGCGATAGAGGGACTGGCGGCGGTTGGTGGCGATAAGCCAGAAGAAGCCGTAGCGGTGGGCCACCCGCTCCATCAGTTCGCTGGAGGCCACGAACGCGGTGTTGATGGCCATGGCCAGGGTGAAGCTGGCCAGAACCGCTACTGCCACCCCAAAGGGGACGCCGTTCAACATGGAGGCGTAATAGGTGACCAAATCACCTTCGTGGGCCTTGAAGTCAATGGGCGCAGATAGAGTCAAGGCGGCCACTATAGGCGTCACCACCCCCACCGTCAGCCCCAGGAACAGGTAGGACCGGCGGATTTCCTGCCAGTTGCGGGCCAGGCCCGCGGTCTGGAGCACCGATTCCACGCCGGAAAAAGCCAGGATACAGAAAGCAATATGGGAGATGAACTTACCATAACCGCTGATCCAGGACCCGGTCTGCACCTGGCCCACGGCAGTGGCGCCCGATTGAAAGATCTGCCCCAAAGCGCGTTGATCCAGGGCCAGGAATCCCGAGACCAGGAGATTCAACATGATAATCGCGGCCCCGATGAAAATCATGAAGGTGAAGCGGGCGTTTTCCCGGATTCCCAGGATATTCAGACCCGCCACCGCCCAGATGATCCCCAGGGCCAGGAGCATGGTCGTGAAGGGCGATAATGGGTAAAAGGAGGTGGCGTTGGCCACCGCGCTCACCGCGGAGATGCAGGCGGTGAGGATATAGTCCACCATGATGCTCGCCACGGCCACGAAAGAGACCATGGGCCCCAGCACCAGGTAGGAAAAGGAATAGACCCCGCCGCCGATGAGGCCGTGGTGCTCCAGGATTTCGGCGATCTCCGTCAGGCGGGTGGTGAAGATCCGGATGAGCAGGCTGGTGACGGCGATAAAGGCGATGGCGCTCAGGCCGATGAAGCGGTAGGCCTCCGCGGGGACGTAAAAGATGGAGGTGAATTCGTCCATCAGGGTGATGACGCCGATGGCTAGCCAGGTGAGCCACCAGCGGCCCTGGTGGTGGTAGGACAATAGTTCCCGCTTGCGCAGCAGGTAGATAAACAATAAAACCAGGCCCACATTGAGCACGGTCAGGACAATGGTCTTCACTTCGGTCAATCCTTATTAAAAGTTGGTGTACTACCCGAAAGTCCCTTTTTTGTCATTCTGAACGGAGCGAAGCTTCGTTGCGAATCTCGCATTAAACTGTGCCTGCGAGATTCTTCGGTCGCTCTGGTCCCTCAGAATGACAAATTATTATCAATCATGTTGGGGCAGAACGACGGGCTGTCAGGGAGAATGGGACTCCGGCAGGGGCAGGCTGATGGAAACCGCGATAGAAGCGAAGAACGGGGAGGCGGATAACAGGTTTATCCGCAGATGGGCAAGGGTTGCAGGGGAAATGCATCCGGGGGCGGGCCACGCAGGATGCGCCGCGGGCGCGAGGGCGCGCTTCGTCATATCTCCTCCTTCTGCCTACGGGGTTAGCTGCCGGGCTCGGACAGGAGGTTGCTTGCCCTACCGCGTTGAGCGGATTCGCCCCCGAAATTGGGTCCCCCGCTTCTCCGGCTGGGGGCCGGAGAACTCGGCGTTTGGCCCGGATTGTCAGGCCAATTTGCTCTTATTTACTCTTTTTCCAAGGGAAGTCAATGGGAATCTGTGTCCCTTTGTGTCTCTGTGCCTTTGTGGTGGATTTTTTGGATTAAATAGGAGGATGCCGATATCCCGGAGAAGACCCGCCGCCGGAGCCGCCGGTGATTTCCATCGGCATGCCGGTCTGCTCTTCCACCGTCTGCATCACTTTGGTCATGTTCACCTGATCGCTCAAACCCCGCTGCTCCAACATTTCCAAGACATGGAGCAACATGGAGCGGATTTTCATGTAGACGTCCTCGTGCACGGAGAGAAAGACCCGGCCATGGAGGAAACCGATCTTGGCGGGCTCGTAGATATATTCCACCGACGCGCCTTTGGGCACCATGGGAAATAGTTTCTTGATATGCTCCGGGTACATGCGGGTGCAGCCGTGGCTCACCAGCCGCCCGACGCCCAGGGGCATATGGGTGCCGTGGATGCCGTAATCCCCCCACGACAATGTGAGCTTATATTCCCCCAGGGGATTGTCCTCTCCCGGCGGCATCACGGCCATGCCGTATTTCTTTTGCAGCGACTTGGGGATATGCCAGGAGGGATTGATCTTTTTTTCCACCACCTTAAAGGTCCCAGAAGGGGTCTTGAAGTCCAGCACCCCCATGCCGATGGGAAAGGTATAGACCTCGGTGGGGGTCTTGAAGAAGTAAAGGCGCATCTCCCCGGTGTTGACGATGATCTGGCGGCCCCGACTGTCGGGTACGATCCATCTGGTGGGGATCACCATCTCCGCGCCCGCGGGAGGCAAAAAGGGGTCCCAGTTACGGTGAAGCGCCCCGATCTCCGAGTAGCCCAGGCCGTAGTGGCGGGCGATGTCCAGCAGATCGTCCCCCTTCTGCACCACGTGGCGCTGCAGGTTGCCCACCACCGTCACCGCCTGGGGGTCAATGCCGCTCCTTGTGGCCGGGGGATGAATGGTAAAAGGACCGGCCGCGGCCGCGGGCAGGGCCGGGAAAAATATAACCCAACCGATCAAAGTCAAAATCAACTTCACCATGGCTGACACCATTTTCCTTCTCAAAACTGCTGAGCAAACAACTTCTAACTCCGGTTGGGGGAAAAGGGCAAAAGGTTAAAAGGGGAAAAGGAAGGCGATGTGATCTGTCACATCCCTTCCCTCTTCCCCTTTTCCCCTTTTTCCCTTAACCCTTCCTTAAGGCCTTCAAACTGCTGGCGTAAGGCGGCCGGGCCACTCCCCCTTCGGTGATAATGCCGGAGATCAGGTCGCTGGGAGTGACGTCAAAGGCCAGGTTCAGGGCCTGGGCGTCGGCGGGAGCCACGGGTTGGCCCCAGAGGTGGGTGATCTCCGCTCCGGAGCGTTCCTCCACCGGAATATGGCTGCCGTCGGGGATGGAAAAATCAAAGGTGGACAGGGGTGCGGCCACATAAAAGGGAATGCCGTGATAATGGGCCATCACTGCCACCCCGTAAGTGCCGATCTTGTTGGCGGTGTCGCCGTTGGCGGCGATGCGGTCCGCGCCGACGATGGCCAGGTCCACCAGGCCCTTGGCCATCAGGGCCGCGGCCGCGCCGTCCGGGATCAGGGTGTAGGGGATGCCGATTTTGCTCAACTCCCAGGTGGTGAGGCGGGCGCCCTGGAGCAGCGGCCGGGTTTCATCCACCCACACGGAAAAACGCTTCCCCGCCTCCTTTGCTGCCCTCAGCACCCCCAGGGCCGTGCCGTAGGCCCCGGTGGCCAGCGCGCCGGTGTTGCAATGGGTGATCACCCGCATGCCTTCTTTGATCACCGCCTGCCCGGCCTGGGCCATGCGGCGGTTAATGGTCTCGTCTTCCTTGAGCATGGCCTGAGCCTCGGCCACCAGCCGCTCTTTTAACAGCCCCACCGGTTCGCCCGCATGGGCCTGGGCCAGGTTTTGCATCCGGTCCAGGGCCCAAAAAAGGTTCACCGCGGTGGGCCGGGCCGCGGCGATTTCCCGGCAGATGTGGTCGAATTTACCGGCAAACTCCCGGGGGTCCTCGGTCTTTAACTCCAAGGCCCCCAGGGCCGCGCCCATGGCCGCGGCCACGCCGATGGCCGGCGCGCCCCTGATGGCAAGCGTCCGGATGGCCTCGATGACCTCGCGGTAATCGGTGATTTCCAGGTAAATCTCCTCCCGGGGCAGCTTGCGCTGGTCCAGGAGCTTGACCTTGTTGATATCCCAACAGATGCTGCAATATGGGGTCATTTGTTCTCCTATTAGATTATTTCTCACGTAAAGACGCTAAGGCGCAGAGACGCAATATTTATTTTTGTAGGAGACGCCGAAAAATCTCGTTCGCCAGCTGCGGATTGGCCTGGCCCTTGGTCTGCCGCATCAGTTGGCCCACGAAAAAGCCCATGACCTTGGTCTTGCCGGCCTTAAAGTCCGCCACTTCCTTGGGGTGGGCCTTAATAATTTCCTGGGCCGCGGCTTCCAGGGCGCCGGTGTCGCTGATCTGCTCCAGCCCCTTTTCTTTGACGATGGCCTCGGGGTCCTGGCCCCCGGCCCACATCTCCTCAAAGACCTTTTTGGCCTGGGAAGCGCTGATGGTCCCCTTCTCCACCAGGGTAAGCAGCCGGGCCAGGGCCTCAGGGGTGATGCGGCAGGCGGCCAGGCCCGCTTCTTCTTTTTTCAATTCCCGGAGCAGTTCCACCATGATCCAGTTGCTCACCTGCTTGGGCTGGGGGAACTCTTTAACGCAGGCCTCGAAGTAGTCGGCCAGGGCCTTGTCCCCGGTGAGGACTTCGGCGTCATATTCCGGCAGGCCGTATTGATCCCGGAACCTCCGGCTCCGGGCCGCGGGCAGCTCCGGCAGGCCTTGCCGCAGGGATGCCAGCCAGGCGTCAGCGATCTTGACCGGCACCAGGTCCGGGTCCGGGAAATAGCGGTAATCGTGGGCCTCTTCCTTGCCCCGCATGGAGACGGTCTGGCCCTGGGCCGCATCCCAGAGGCGGGTCTCCTGAATGATCTCCTTGCCCGCGTCCAAAAGCGCCCGCTGCCTCTTGATTTCGTATTCCAGGGCTTGGCGGACGAACCGGAAGGAGTTCATGTTTTTGAGCTCCGCCTTGGTGCCGAACTCAGCCCGGCCCACGGGCCTCAGCGATATATTGGCGTCGCAGCGGAGCGACCCCTCCTCCATGTTGCCGTCGCAGATCTCCAGGTAGAGCAGGATATTGCGCAGGCCCTTGAAATACTCCACCGCTTCTTCCGGGGTGCGCAGGTCCGGCTCGCTGACGATCTCGATCAAGGGCACGCCGGTGCGGTTGAAGTCTACAAAGCTCACCGGCCGGTGTTCGCTGTGGATGAGCTTGCCCGCGTCTTCTTCCATGTGGATGCGGGTAATACCGATGCGCTTCACCCCGCCGTTCACCCGGATGTCGAGGTGCCCGTGCTCCGCCAGGGGCTGCTCGTACTGGGAAATCTGGTAGCCCTTGGGGAGGTCCGGGTAAAAGTAATTTTTCCGGGCGAAGACCGATTCGGGGTTGACGCGGCAGCCGGTGGCCAGGGCCATTTTCAGGGCGAACTCCACGGCCCGCCGGTTCAAAACCGGCAGCGACCCCGGCATCCCCAGGCAGACCTCGCACACCTGGGTATTGGGCGGGGCTCCGAAGGCAGTGGCGCAGCCGCAAAAGATCTTGCTGGAGGTCAGGAGCTCGGCGTGGATTTCCAGCCCGATGACCGCTTCGTAATTCATAATATCAACCTGAGTTAGGGAAAGACCGGTGAGGAAAGGTTCCCGATTTCTGCTTAAAATATGGTTTAAAATATCCCAACGCCTAGAACTCTGTCAAGTCGGGGCCTGGTGGCGTTTTTCGTTTTCCGTAGGGATATTCTGGGAGATGCACAATCCTCTTGGCCTCAGAAGATAGATACGTTAAATTAACCTGGCTTGTGCCTTCTTACCGAAGACCGATGACCAAAGACCGAAGACCAAAAATGAGGTGAAGCATGTCCCGATTAGCCTTTCTCTTCCCCGGCCAGGGGTCCCAATACGTGGGCATGGGCCAGGACCTTTATGAGACGGACCCTCAGGCCCGGGAGCTTTTTCACACCGCGGAGGAGACCACCGGCCTGCCCTTGCGGCGTCTCTGTTTCGAGGGACCCATGGAGGAGCTCACGGAAACGGTCAATCTCCAGCCCGCGGTCACCCTGGTGAATCTCTGTCTTTATCAGGCTCTTGCAGCCGCCGGGGTCACCCCCCAGGCGGTGTGCGGCCACAGTCTGGGGGAATACAGCGCCCTGTTCGCCGCCGGGGTCCTGAGCGCGGCCGACACCCTGGCCGCGGTCAAGGAAAGGGGCCGCCTCATGCAGCGGGAGGCGGAAAAGCATCCCGGCGCGATGGCGGCTATCATTGGCCTGGCGCCGGAAAAGCTGGCCGCGCTGTTGGAGCCGCTGGTCAGCCAGGGGCCCCTGGCCCTGGCCAATTTCAACACCCAGGAGCAAACGGTGGTTTCGGGTTCCCCGGAAATGGTGGCCAGGGCCGCGGAAGTCTGCAAGGCCGCGGGGGCCCGGGCCGTGCCCCTGAAAGTCTCCGGGGCCTGGCACTCCCCCTTGATGACGGACGCGTCCCCGGATTTTGCGGCCTTTCTCGGGACCTTGCAATTTCAAGCGCCCCGGCTCTCCATCTATCTCAACGCCACCGCCGCCGCGGAGACCGACCCGGAGCGCCTGCGCCGGGCCATGGGCGGCCAGCTTACTTCCCCGGTGCGTTGGGCCGGACTCATCCTCAATCTGAAGAACGCAGGCATCGACACCTGGGTGGAGGTAGGCCCCAAGAACGTGCTTAAGGGCCTGGTGCGGAAAATTCTCCCCCAGGAGCCGGCGGAGAGGTTCTTTAATGTGGAAAACCGGGAGAGCCTGGGTAAGTTTGTGGACGCTTGGAAGGCTTTAAAAGGATAACCTCACGCAAAGACGCCAAGGCGCAAAGAAAAGACGCAAGATAAAAAAATAGGGACACTAATGAAAGTGTCCCTATTTTGTATCAATTACCTTTTAAACGATGTCCAGGAAAAATTCCACACCCACCAGGAAGCACCCGGGTTTGTCGGGTGCGGGGAGGGTCCAGATCACCTGCCCCCAATGGTGCGTCTCCTTTCCGTCTCCCGATCGCTGGTAGCTGAACTCCAGACTGTCTCCGGGGGAGAATATCAGGGGAGTTTCCAGTTTGGCTCCCAAGGTGCTGTGGTCCAGCACAAAACTGTCGTCCCGGGGTTGGCGGTTGATCTCTTTGATCTGGATTAACTCAACGATGCGCGGTACGCGCCGCCTCTCTTCCATAGGCCTTCCCGTTTACTGATGATAACACCCCTGATTGTCCAAGTTGCCCTCAGGCTTAAATCATCGCCCAATAAAGGCCACAGGGGAGAAAGGCTTTCCCGCCAGGGAGGCGCTTCTGCCGCGCCAGGGCGAGCGAAACCTTAGCTATGCTTATTTATCGGCAGATTTGTTAAAGGGAAAAATTTCGGGGGTTATTTCTCCGACATGACCGTCACCGGGACCCAATCCGGACCAGGCGGATCTTTCAGGAGTTTTTTGCACAGGAGCCGGTAGCGCCGGCCCAACGAATCATGGGGCCTGAGATGCAGGGCCTCGTCCAACGCGGCGACGCTTTCCGCCCATTGCCTGGTCCGGAAGAAAGTAAGGGCCTGGTCAAAGGCCTCCAGGAACCGGGCCAACTCCGGCTCCGGGGTCCCTTCACCCATCAGTTCATAGATTTCCTGGGGCTGGGCCTTGCCCTTAACCTGCACCAGGTCCACTTTCCGCAGGATAAAAGCATCCCCCAGGGCCTTGGCGGTGGCCTCGCTCACAAGAATATCGGTGCCGAAATATTTGTTGAGCCCTTCCAGGCGGGAGGCCAGATTAACGTTGTCGCCGATGGCGGTGTAATCGAAGAGGCGGTCGGAGCCCATATTCCCCACGGCCGCCACCCCGGAGTTGACGCCCACGCCGATGCGGAATTGGGGCCGGCCTGCGGTGGCCCATTCCTTCCCCAAGTCCCGCAGGGCGGCCGTCATGTGCAGGGCCGTGCGGCAGGCCCTGGGGGCATGGTCCGCAAGTTCCAAAGGCGCGCCGAACAGGGCCATGATGGCGTCGCCGATATATTTGTCAATGGTGCCCCCATGCTCGATGATGATATTGCTCATGGGGTTCAGAAAGTCGTGGAGCAGGGCCACCAGGTCTTCGGGATCCAGGTTTTCCGACAAGGTGGTGAAACCCCGGATGTCCGTAAAAAGGATGGTAAGTTCCCGGCGTTCGCCGCCCAGCCGCAGGTTGTCCGGGTGTTTCAGGATTTCATGGACCACTGCCGGCGCCACATAAGCCTCGAAGGTCCGGCGGACCCGCAATCTTTCCTTCTCTTCCTGCATGAAGCGATGGACGGTAAAGCCCACATTAATAATGCCGATATACAGCAGCGGGTAAAAGAGATCCAGTTGCCAGCCCCGGGTGAACAGAAGGTAATTGCCGCCGGCGAAAATGACCGCCAGGGCCAGGGTGAAGGCGATAGACCGGAACGCGGACAGTTGCGGCAAAGCCCAACCCAGGATGATTCCCAAGACCAGGAGGATCAGTACCGACCAGCCCAGTGCAAAGGGAAGCTTCTGCATATACCTGCCGCTTAAAAGATTATCTATTACCGCCGCGTGAATATCTATCCCCGGATGATTCCCGGAAAACGGGGTGACCCGGAGGTCATAGATGCCCACCGCGGTGGCGCCCATGAGGACGATTTTATCTTTCAAGGCATTGGGCGGAATGCGGCCTTCCATGACTGCGGCCGCGGAATAGGTGGGAAAGACCCCCGGGCCTCCCAGATAATTGATGAGGAGGCGGCCGAAGCGGTCCACCGGCACTTTCCGGGCTCCCAATCTGACTTCTTTCACTCCCAGTTGGGTCAGGGTAATACCCAAAGGAGGCCGGCCCCAATAATGATCCATGGTGACCAGGGTCAGGGGTGCGAAGAAGTCGGGGCCGTAGAGGATAGCCAGGGGGGTCCAGCGGACGATGCCGTCATCATCGGGCGTCATGTTGAAATAACCGCCGCCGGCTGCGGCCGCGGTGATTTCCGGAAGATTGACCTGCACCCCCCCCGCCGCCATCAAGGGGGAACTGCCGGGCTTGATCTCTTCCAACTGGCGCACCACGTTATAAGTGGAAGCCCGGATGTAGGACTCGCCCATCAGCTCTGCGGCCTGCAACCCCCGCACCGTTCCCCCCACGTCCCGGAAGAAGAACCCCAATACCGTGGGCGGCTCCCGGCCGATAACCCGGGCCAGTTGCCGGTCCACATCCGCCCGGCGCTCTTCCTGCTCCAGGAGATTCAGCAGCTCGGGCGTGGCTTTGCCGCGTCCGGTGATCTCCCGGCGCAGATTGGCGAGGGTCCGCACCGCCGCGCTCTCCTCCCGTTCGGCAAAGACGATATCCAGGCCTATCACCCGGGGGCCTGCTTCCTTCACCTTGGAGAACAGCCGGGCCTGGATTTCCCGGGACCAGGGCCAGCGCCCCACCTTCTGGAGGGATGCGTCGTCGATGCCGATAATGGCGATTTCCGGAACAGGGGTCAGCGGGCCCCGGTAACGGAACTTGAGGTCGTAGAATTTCAGCTCCAGGAATTCCGTGAACGCGGGACGCCAGATCAGCAGGGCGACCACCACCAGGGTCACGGCGGCCACCCAGCGGCCGGGAAAGGTCTTAAAAAGGGAGGCGAAGCGGCGGAGCATGGTGCGACTATCATACAAAGAATAGCGTTGAAGAGTCAAAGAAATCTCATGGCAGCCAATCTTTTCTCTACGTCCTCTACGCCTCTGCTTCGAAAAGTTATTGGTGGGGCGGCCGTCCCTGGCCGCCCGA
>QZIZ01000075.1 GCA_003599195.1 Deltaproteobacteria bacterium
GAAGCCCCGCCAGGCCCCAGAAAACCAGGACCAGAACCCAAGCGGCCATCAGCCCGTTCCCTCCGCCTGGATGCTCAGGGCCAACTGGTTGGCGTAGACGCCCGCGGCCAGGCGGTTGAGCCGGGCCAGGCGGCCAATCTTCTTCTTCACCTTTTTTTCCTCCCGGGCGAAAAACTCCCGGCGCTCGCCGTCCGAGTCGGGGATATAGTACCCCGGCCTGATGGTGCAGCAGGAAAAGGCGATGAGCATGGGGTTGTCCCCGTATTTCACCTCTTCGATAAGGCGGCGCAGACGGCGGGTGCCGGTGATCTTGTTGCCCTGGTAAGGCTCCAGGAAAACGATTTCAAATAATTCCCCGGCGCCGATGGCCCGGTTCTTGCCGAAGTGCCGGGACATCTCGATGCACAACCGGCTCTTGGCCTGTTCCCACTCCAGGTCCCGCTGCACCTTTTTCAGCTTTTTTTCGGACATGGTTTTTGCCCTCTAATCAGATGGTTGGGCTGATCGATTGCCTATTGATTGCCTGTGATTGCTTAAAACGGAAAGTCCCCCAACTCTTGCGCCTTGGCGTCTCCAGTGGCGCAGGCGTCCCCGCATGTGCTCCTTTTCTTGGCCTGCCGCCGCCTCTTGGCGATGGTCTCCGGCCGGGGCTGGGGCGGGTTGCCCGCTTCCCGTCGTTCCTGGTAGATCAGGGCGATTTGCACCAGGTGGAGCTGCTCCGCCGAACACCACTCCAGTTCTTGGGGATAGCCCATCTGCACCGCAATGCCCTTGGCATAGGCCCAGTCCTTCCCCAGGGCACCCAACGCGGTGCGGATGGCCTCCAGATGGACATCCTTGTTGCGCTGCTCCTTGCCCCCCCGGGGGGCCTTACCCCTGACCTTGGGGATATAAACCCACCCGCAGTCCTTGAAATGCTGCAGCAGGGCGTCCATCTGGGCCTGGTTCAACTCATTGGCGTGCTTGGCCCCATCACCGAAGTTTTTCAGGCAGTCCCGGTAGCTTTCCTCTGTGAGCACGCCCTTGGACATCAAGTCGTTCTTGGCCACGTGGATCAGGCCGATCTGGTTGCCCTTGACTTTCCAGTAGGGTTTCATACTGCATCCCTCTTAGCCCTGGAAATCTTCGGAAGACATTGGCTGCAAAGATCCCCAAGGTTTTCCGGGTCTTGAACCCAATAACATCCACCCTCACAAGCTCGATCATCGGTGCAGCCGCAAATTCGACAGGATGTCTCATCTGGGGTCTCATTTGCCGCTTCCCAAAAATCACAAGTCCAGCTATGGCTTCCCCAAGTGATTTTGCCTTGGGCTGGACATTGCGGGTTTCTGCAAATGCCGGTGTAACCATCATTCCGGCTTTTCCAATCCCAGTGAGAGCAGGTGTCGCAATAATTCGAACCTTTCTGCTCCTTAACCGGCTCTCTCTCCATCTCGCCTCTCCCGCCGCGCCCGTTTGTGGCGCTTCCGCTCCGCCTTGCCCATTTTCCGGTCCATTCTGACCATCTGGCCGCTGGGCCGCACCAGGTATTGCGTGCCGTCTCCGGCCTTGATCGGCCCTACGGGGTAGCCGCAAGGGGTTGTCGGCTTCGGTTTGGGTGCGTTCAATTTCGGCCTCCGTTTTTCTGGAAGACCCAAAAGTAGGAATGATATTTGCGGGCATGCCGCTGATTAACCTGCTTTTTGGGTACCATCCGGGTTTTTGCCAATAAAATAAAAAGGTCTCTTGGGATAAAGCCCACGCTCTGCGCATAATTCCAGATCACCACGTGGCTGAAATTATTCACCCCGGAGTTGACGACGTCCTGGCACTTAAAAATCAGCCAACCGCCAGGCCGCAGAACCCGGCAGATTTCCATCATGGCCAGAAAATAGAAGTCCCATAGGTCCCTGATATTGCGCCCCACCACGCCAAATCTGTCTTTCAGCTTTGCTCCCGGTCCGGTCTTGACCATGAACGGCGGGTCGAACATGACGCAGCGGAAGATGTTGGGCTTGACCGGCAAATGCTGCACGTCAGCCGGGATTACCCCACAGCCGCAAGGCTGGAGGTCAAAGCAAAAGAGCGGCCTCGGCAGGCTGCGCCGATACAGGCAGCCCTTCCCGTAAGTCACGTCAGCCTCAATGGGGCCGGTATGAAGAGCGATGATGCTCTCCAGGATTTCCTGCTGCTGGTAAGAGCAGGATTTGATGAGGTTCACTCGCTTCCTTTCGCTTGTCCCAGCGGGCAATGGGGTTTTTCCGGCTCGCATAAATTGGCGCTCGGGTGAATGGCCACTTCCCGCACCCGGGCCAGGGCGTAACACCCGGCAATCCCCTCCATCCACACCGAAGGAGTGCCGCCAACCTCCTGGACCTCGCTCCGGGTCCGGGTCAGCAGCGCCTCCCCGTTATCCCGCCAGACCACGACTAAAGTGCCTTTTTCCATCACTCCACCTCGAAAAGATAAGCCACGCCCCGGCGCACCAGCGGTTCATAAGCGGCCTGGTCGTGCATGCGCATAAAGACGCCCAGGTTCCGGTGGGAAAGCCTGAGAACCTCGTTGAAATCCTCTTGATTGCCCCGCATTTCCCAAATAGCCTCGGACATGGTCTCCACCGTCGTCTCGACGACGGCCCAACTCAACGCCTCCAGGAATGCCGGAAGATAAAACCCCGGTGCCCGGCTCCTGATCCCCAATTCCGGCATCACTCCTCCTTAGTTGGTTCTTCTACCGGGAACACCGGAATAATCACCAGGGGCGCGGGAAAAGCCGCCCGTTTATTGATTGCCGCAAAATAAGAGACGGTGTTCTCCACTCCCGATAAATTGCCGGCCCTGCCCACCAGCAGGTAGGTCTCGCCCCCAAACTCCGCCTCTCCCAAGTCGGAGAGCAGGTCTTTGACCGCCTGGTGACCCTTAACCGTTGATTCCTGCATCACTCCTCCTCGACCGATGAACATCGTGCGCAGATGCGGTTGTGCGGCCCCTCACTGCGAAATATCCGGCTACATCGCAGACAGGACCGCTTCGCCGGGTTATAATTAACCTTGGGTATGCGCCCCAATTTCCGTTCCCGATAGCGATAGGAAGCAGCCCGCTTGCAGGCTCGCCTCCTTTCAACCCGATCTGCTTCGCTCTGGCCCCTGATCCCTGACCCCGGCATCACCCCTCCTCCATCTGGCTCACCGCCAGGCGCAACTCGGCCACGGCCGCGAATATGCCGTCGATCTGCCGCAGGATCTCTTGCTGCTTTTTCGCCCGCAATTGCCGTAGTTTTTCGGCGTTCTTGGCGTCCGGGGGCGGCTCCGGGCCCACATCCTTTACCAGGCGGTAGCGGCCCGGCCGGCCCCGGTGCTTTTCTTCGTTGACCACCAATCCCTGGCGCATGCACGTCTCGAAAAACTCGTGAGCGGTTTTGGGGCTGGCCCCGGATTGCAGGGTCATTTTCTCCACCGTCATCACCAGGTGGATGCGCAACAGCCGCCACATGATCTCCCGGAGTTCCGGCCGCTCTTCCCGTTCCAACCGGCGCCAGCGGCCCTGGCCCAGGGCCTCCAGTTCGCCGTGCCGGGCCAGGTCCCGGAGCGCCGTCCAGACCCGGGGGCCTTCCGGGGTGGCAAGTTCTGCCACCTCCCGGGCCTGGGCGGTCTTAAAGACCTCCCCTACCCGGAAACGGGCCGCCACCGCCTGGCGCACCCGGTCGTTGAAGGAGCCTTTCATTTCCGGTTCTTCAGCTCCTCTTCCAAGATAAGCCGGGCCAGGTCCTCGGTGATCTGCCGGGTTTTTTTGGTGTTGGCCAGGGCTACGGTCTTGATCACCCGGTTGCGGATCACTCGCCAATCGCCGCCGCCCTCGGCCCGGTTGAATAAGAGCGCCGCGGGCGGCTCGATCTTCAGGCCCGCCGATTCCCAACCGTAGGCGACGATGTGCTGGGCCTCCGCGGCCTCGAAGCAAACCTCCCCCAGGGTCCGGGACCAGACCCGGCCGTTGGCGTTGATGAGGTTCGGCAAGCCGACCTCGCCGATGAAGATGAAGGCCGCGCCCGCCAAATCGGCCAGGTCCCGCATCAGGTCCAAATGCTTGGGGATGCGGTCCATTTCATCGATGAATACCACCCTCTGCTTCGCCGGCCGTTTCAGCAGGCGCTCGATGGCTTCATCGATACAGCGGGTGCGGGTGTGGGGCGGGGTCAATTGCCCCAACTCAAAGCAAAGTTTCTTCAGGAAAGGCAAGGTGGAACCGGTCCAGTCCTCCCGGACCCGGATGTGGGGCAGCTTCCGGGGGGATGCATACCGGGCCGAGGTGTCGGTCTTGCCCCGGCCGGCCTGGGACCAGAGATACCCTAACCTTCCTACCCCCGCGGCCTGGTCGATGGTCTCCATCATGGCCAGTAACTGCTGCTCGTTCCTGGTGTCCACCCAGGCCGCTTCGAACTTCACCGGCCGCCAGGGTTCGGGCGGGGCCGCGGGCTGTTGCCCGGGGCGGATCTGCGCCACATTTCCTTTATCCTGGGTCATAATTTCGGCCTCCCAATCTCATTGGCTATTCGGATAAAATGATCTCTTTCGGATTGCGTTTCTTCTTCAAGATCGAATGAGCAAAGGTGGCACCAGCGCACGCCCCATTTATCCCTGGTCATCATGGGAAATTCCGACAAACAACGGGGGCAATATCCCAAATCGATGATCTGCTCCCTATCCATCCCACCTCTCCATCGCCGCCCGCATCTTGATCTCCTTAAACCACTCCAAAAGAGCGCGGTAGGTGTCTTCCAACTCGAAAAACCGCAGGAATTGCCGGTCATCGTCACTAATAGCCTCGCCCTTGGCCAGGGCGGTGATGATCTCCACATAGCGCCGGACCTCCGGCGTCTCTTTCAGTTCTGTAAGCGATTGTTCCCGCTGCCGCTGCCCGTCCGCCAGGGCCGCGGCTTCTTGGGCGATCTTCTCATCCCGGACCTGGTCCGCCACCAGCTTCAAACCGAAACGGTCGTCGTGATTTTTGAGCGCCCTGTAAGCCTCGCCGTCATAAACCGGCTGCCCAAACCCGGCCACTGCCACCTTGGGGAACGGCATCCGGGCCAGTTCCCGGTCGTAGCCCTGCGGGCCGGTCAGGGCTTCGGCCGCTTTCCGCCGGCGTTTGTGGGCCTTGATGATGGACTTCTTGGCCTTGAGGTACTCCTCCAGCTTCTCTTTGTTCATCAGGCTGCTGTCCAGCCGGCAGATGAACTTTCCGGCCGTACCGTCCGCCCGTTTCTCCCACAGGGTCCCCCGGGAGATGTCCGCCAAGTCCGGCTTGAACATCACCTTCTGCCGGGCGAATCTCTGAGCCGCCTGCCAGGCGTCGGCGCTGTCCGGCAGATATTCGGCGTTCTCCCAGGTCACCCCGGAGTTGAAGGTCCGGGAAATGGCCGGGGCCAGCAGGGCGTCCAGATGCTCCGGGGCCTCCATCGCCGGGGCCCGCCGGGGCGAGTTCGCCTGGCGCTCCCAGACGAAGACCGAGCGCCCCAGCTTGGCGTCCGCAAAACGGTGGGGTTCCGCCCGGTAGACCTTGGCCAGCCAATGGCCTAAAACCTCCCGCAGTTCAGCGGCGGTGGCCTCGCAGGAGATTTTCTCCCCCCGGCGGTGGTAAAAGACCCGGTAAAACTTGTGGTATTCCTCGATCAGCTTGCGCTGCCCCGGATTGTGGCCGATGTACCACGGGAGCGCCTCGAAGAGCATCCGGGCCAGGGACCCGAAAAAGGCCTCCACGTGGGGTTTCTGATCCGGCGCGTACGCCTCGCACAGGTGCAGGTCGATCCCTAACTGGGCGCAGGCAGTGACGATCTGCTGGGATTTGAAGATGGTGCCCCGGTCGGTGATGATTCGCTCCGGCACCCCCCAGTTGATGATTCCCTGATGGAACAACTTGGCCACGGTCAGGGAGGTGGCATGCTTCTCCACCTCCAGCAAGGCGTCCCGAGAGAAGATATCCACCCCGGCCAGGATTTCATGGCGGCCGTCTTTGAGCATCACATCCGCCGGGGTGCCGTCCAGTTCCCACATCTGCCCGAAATAATCGGCCTTTTCCCCGGCGCACCCGCCCTTGGGCTGGCAGTTGGCCCGCCACCAGGACGGCAGGCAGATGGCCGCCAGGCCCTCGCCCTCCTGGAGTAGGTAGTGATTGACCCAGCGGTTGAAGTGGGCCGGGTGGGGCACGGCGGGGAAATTCTCGGACAGGCGCCGGAAGAGCAGCGCCCGGTTGCAGATGACAATGGGGCCATTATCAAGCCTGTTTCTGGAGGGGAAGAGTTGTATGCCCCCGTCCTTTTGCCCTTTGACGAGGAGCAACCGCACAAAACTGACCATCTCCGGGGTCATGGTCCTTAACCCCAAACCACGGCGGCTCTCCTTCTCTTGGCGGCGCTCCTCGTCTTCATCCCAATTATAGCGCCGCACCAGGCCCACCACCCCGGACCCCGCGCCCTGCTCCCGGCTCTCCTTCAGAGCCGCTTGCCAGCGATAGGCCGTCTGCACCGACACCTTCTTGATCCGGAGCAACACCTCCGGGATTTCATGCTCCCGGAAACCCAACTCGAGTAACCCGGTGGTGGTGCGGGCATTCTTCCCTGCATTTCGTAAAATTGTGTTCAACCGGCCGTAAAATTCCTTGAGCACCGTCAGATGATGCCCCCGCTTGCCGTTGTTTTTCCCCACCCAGTCGGCCTGGACCCGCAGCACCGCCAATCGCGCCAGGGCAACCGCCCGCTCCGTCTCCCCCACCTCCAGCCAGCCCTGCAAACTCCCGCCCCTTTCGGTGGGTCCGGTGTCCAGTGGTGTGGGCGTCTCGCCCGCACACCTTATTTCCCAGGCGTGCAAAGCCCGGCGCACCTCCGCCGGCAGGGAGTAAAATCTTTTTTCTTTGCCGCCGTTGCCGTTTTCTTCCACAAATGGCCACTTCTCTTCTTTGGCCCGTCTGTTGGCCGATCTCTTGGTGATCCCCAGGGCCCGGGCGATCTGCGCCGCGGTGTAATTTTCCCTGGCGGCCATACCCTGCCCCTACTCCCCCTCTCCCTGGCCGGAAGAGGCTGTTTCTCCCCAAAATGCAGTGAAATCCATCTCCAAGGCTGCGGCCACGGCTTCCTGCACCCTCCTGATTGTGGCCTCCGGCACCCGTTGCTCCGCTCCTTGGCCGTTGATCACATAGGACATCAACCGTCTGCTCACCGGGGGTTCCATCTGCCGCCCCACCGCCGCCGCGGACGTCTTTTTCCGGTTCAACTGGTAATAAATCCAGGCCGCCCGCTCCTGCTTAGGACCGCACTCGGTCATGGCCCATCTCCTCGAGCTGCTCTGCCAATCTTCTGGTCCGTTTTTGAAATTTCTTACCTTCCAGATAGGCTTTGCCGAATTCCAGGAAAAGTATCTCTTTGGGGCCGATTACCCGGTGGCCTTGCGGAACCAGGGTTTGGGCGGGGCCTCCAGATTGGGTTACTGTTCCGAATATCTTGATCAACTTGGTGGGGATTATCTCTTGGCCTTCTGGCGCCAGCCATTTGTTCACCATGTCCTCGGTGATCAACCCGTCTCTTCCCCGGGTTCTTAGCCGTTCCACCACGATGTGTTCGTTCATGCGGTCGGCAATGTCGCCCCGGGTAAGACCGCTTACCTTAATGGCCAGGTTCATGGCTCTCTTCAAATCCGTGGTCGGATTCAGAGATTTGTTATCGTAAGGCAGCTCTTTCTGTTCCATCGTCGCCAGAACCTTCCGCCCTTTTTGACCCGGTTTTGACTTCGTGACCTCTGAACTCTCTAAAAATTAGAGATTGCGCCCACTTGCCTTTTCTGATAGGTTTGCTTCCCTGGGGAAGCATTCCTAATATCCCTTATTAGGGAATTTTTATCACAATGTCAAGAAAAAAATCTCCCCAATTAGGGAAATATTTAGGTACAGGAGATCGTATTAGAAAAATCAGAGGTGATTTGACTCAGGAAGAATTTGGAAAATTGTTTGGCGTTAAAGGTAATACTATCTCTCGCTGGGAAGATGGAAGGCTTTCTGACGAAGAAACTTTAAAAAAAATTGCAGATTACGGCCGGGTTACTGTAGAATGGATTTTGACCGGTAAAGAAGAGCACCGGCTCCGGGAACCGGCCCCGGAACCTTATAGGATCAAGCCCACCACTCTGAATTTAGATGCCTTGTCCCATGTCATTCTGCTGGTGCGGGACTGGCTTCGCCGTCAACGTGAAAAGCTTTCCGCGCCTGCCGAGGCGCATCTGATCGCCAGTTGTTACGAATATTGGGCCACTAAAAATTTCTACCCTGACGATCAGGATATTGCTGATCTGCGCCGCTCTCTGCCCTAACCGGGCATATCTCTGCCCTCAATATCTCTTTAATTTTTTCTCTTGGTGGATTCACGGAGGCCCAGATGGTCCGTATCTTCCTGATGCTTTTCTTTTTTCTGGCTTTTCTGCTTTCCTCTTCTTATTCTTATTCCCAGTCTTTTCCCAAAGGAGGGCTGGATTTATCAAACCTTCCCCCAGGCCGGGCCGCGGCGGTGCTCCTATATGCCTTTCAACAGGAAGGCTGCTTGGAACTACGCCTTGTCTACCCCAACCCCCTTTTATACGTTGAACCTAAATTTTGGCAGACCCTCACCCACGTGGAAAAGGTCAACTTCGGTAAACTCGCCCTTGAATTGGTCAATACCTTAAATAATGAGACCGGCTATCAATGTTACTGGGTTTTTATCAAGAACATGACCACCAAGGAGAAGCTGGGCACGGTTCATTTGCTTGAAAATCGGGTGGAAATATTCAAATAATAGGATTTAAGGAGCGGAGAACGGTATGAAAGCCCCTAAACATTCAACCGGACAGGAACTTACAAGCGATGATTATAAGATTTGGCTTGAATGTGATACCTGCGGGATCTCTTGGTCCCTTGATCTGAGCCCCGGGGTCAAACTTCCGGAAGATTATTGGCTGTGCCCTAATGGTTGCAATGTTCCGAAGGAGACAATTCATTGAACCTTTACAAAATATTCGGTAGATGTCCCACCTTGGAATTTTCAGGTTTTTTCTAATTAAGTTTATTTTATAATTATTTCCGTCTGTTATCCTTCTTTCTCCCGGTGGGACATCACCGTCCCACCTTTTGGCTTTTTACACATTATATTGTTTACATATTATTTGTTTTTTCTAATGCTTTTTTTCTAAATTTATCCCTTAGTTAATTATTATACATCTTTATATGGTTGCTCAGCTTCTTTTCTCATTTCGTATGCAATAACCTCTTTTTTTGCTGAAAATTCTATCACTTTTCTCATTTTGCCTCTTGTCCCCCACCCTTTCTAACTCCCTAAAAGTTCCCTAAAAGTTCCCTTTTGGTGTCCTCACATCCCCCATTTACCTTTTCTTATTTTCCCTGCTCCCCCCCACAAAATAAAAAACCGGCTCAACACCTACCCACCAACCTCTAAGCATCTATCAGCGTATAAATTCTTGAACCGAAAGTCCTTGATTTAACTGGTGCCTGGGGCCGGACTCGAACCGGCACGGGGCGAACCCCGAGGGATTTTAAGTCCCTTGCGTCTACCCGTTCCGCCACCCAGGCTTTTTTGGAATTTCAAGGACTTGGCTTATTTTTGCAGGTGTTGTTAATTTTTTGGTGTCCATATAGATGTCCACGCGCTCAGATTTTCCCCTGCACCAAAGTTTTGAGTTCCTCTTCGCTCACCTTGTTTCGGCGTTTGCACATCTGCATGGTTCTGTGTCCCGTAGCCGCCATTATACGAAAGTAATCCTGCCCCTGCAATCGCCAGTTTTGAAACTCCTTGAATCTGTCTCAATGGAAGTCAACAGTATCCTTTTCCTTGGCAAAAGTGGCGGATTGCCGCAAACCACAGCATTGGAAGCCCGCCTGAAGCATTTCAAAAAAAAGCTCAGTCTTAAAGATTTCAGGGTGAACTTCCACCCACGTCCCGCATTTCCCGCATTTCGCCAGATACTTATCATCTTCGGTGATCCTGGTGAGAGTCATGGTCCGTCCATGGGCTTCTGAGTTGCCGCCAAGAGGGTTGCCGGCGGCGGGCCGGCTGCTGGAGCATTCGCGTCAGGAAGTTCCGCTTTAATAAACGCGCCGAGGCACACCGGCAGATATGGGCTGCCTGGCCGGATAGCCCGCTACTCCCTGGCCCGTATCCAGCCGGAATTTCACCCAAGCTACCAGAACGGCAAACAGCCCGGCCCACACCCGGGTATGGCCGTGGCCGGTATGAATATGGGCCAATTCATGGCAGAGGGTGGTCAGGCGGCATCCGGGGGGGTAAAAGCGGACGGACTTTTGTCCATGGTCCGCTTCCGCCATTAACACTGAAGACTTTAGCCGGAAAACCGCTGGATCGTCAGAGATCTCCAGCGGGACCGGAGAAAAGCCGAAGGCCGCGCAAATCAGCCGGCTCCAGGACTCGATCTCCTTAAACTCCCGGGGCCGGATCAATTCCCGGTCATAAGCATGACACTTGTCGCACCATACCGGGCCGTCAAATACCAGGTTACCGTGATCCCCGGGGTCCAGGACGGCGCGGCATCGGGGACACTCCAGGAACAGGCCTGCCGATTCACTGGCGGCTTGGACCACTTCGCTTCTTTTCTCCCCAACATCCGGCTCATCCATGAGGCGGCCCCCAAAGGAGGTACTCCACCGGATAGTCAAGATTTACGAAAACGGTCCTCAAAAATTTCCCAGGGAACATGACCCTTCGTCGCCTTCGTAGACGGGCTTGCCCTCAAAATTAATTTTTTCCCCGGATCCGTCCAGGGTCAGGATTTCAAAGGCCTCATCCCAGTTACCCCACCTCGTATTCTCTCCGAAGGAAATGGCCCCCCGCCCCAGATTGTGACATACAACAATGGCACCCGCATCTCCCGAAGGCGTCCGGAAAAGGTAACTGGAAACGACGGCTTCTCCTTCTTGGGCGATGGTTCTTTCAATGACTTCAATGGCCGTCTTTGCCGTTATGCCCATGGCCGCGGCTTCCGGACGCCAACTATCCGGAGTCAGAAGCCGCTTTTCCCAATAATGCAACAGCATGCCCTTGAGTCCTTTGTTAAAAGTTGGTCACAAATTTTATCTGAATTAAATTTAACTAGCAATAATCGTTCCGGAATTGATCAGAACCGCGGCCGGCGGCGATCCCGGGATTTCTGGGGATGGTCTGGCTGCCGGAGCGAGGTTTATTTATTTTTTTAAGCAAATTTTATATTTGACAAGCCGCTAATTTCCGACTAATATCGGACTCCCTTGGTGTCTAAAATTAGACTGGATGTCGGAGGACATATGGATAGGTCTAATTTTCCCAGGATTCCCTTCACCGATCTGGATCTCCTTGAATCTGAAGAATTTCAACTGCGAATTTTTGAAAGCTTTGCCGATCCCCTGGCGGTTTACGATCGAAGTTACCAAATCCTGAAAGTTAATCAGCCGCTGTTGAAATTCTATCAACGGTCCGCCGGGCAGCTCCTGGGCCGGCATTGCTACCAGGTCTTTCATGGCCGCAGCGCGGTTTGCGAGAACTGCCACGTGGAGAAGGTCTTCGAGACCGGAAAACCCCAAAGGCGGGAAATGCTCATTACGTTGCCGGATGGCAGCCGGCGTTTCTTCGTGGTCCATGCCTATCCGGTGAAGGATGACGGGGGCGCCGTCATCCAGGCCCTGGAGCATGGCCGGGATGTCACTTATCAGAAGACCGTGGAAAAGGAATTGCGCTCCGCCAAGCAATTTCGAGAAAACATCATCAATGCCATCACCGACACCCTGTTGGTCATCGATCCCCATAATTTCCGGATTATGCAGGCCAACAACTCCTTTCTGAGCCGAGTCGGTCTTGATGCCGCTAGAGTCCTGGGCAGAACCTGCTACGAGATTTTACTGCGCCGGGAACATCCTTGCGCTGTGGACGGCCTGGATTGTCCGGTGGAAAAGTCCGCCAAAATTAAGCGAACGGCAATGGTCGATAAGGTTTATCCCGATGCCCGGGGAGTAGAGCGGGTCTTGCATATTGCCAGCTATCCCCTCTTGGATAGCCAGGGAGAGGTGGAGCTGGTGGTCCGCCTGGAGCGGGACGTCACTGAAAAGCGGACCATGGAGGAAGCCCTGGCCTTCAGGTCCCGGGAATTGCAGAAAACTCAGCACCAGTTGGAAACGCTGTTCGAAATTTCCCGGCAAATGAACGCCAAGGATTCATTAGTCGAAATTATTGAGTCTTTAAAAACCATAACTGAAGAAATCTTCCCCCATACCAGTTCACTATTTTTGATCATGGATGCCGGCCGCACCCATTTTCTCCGATTTGGCGAAGGACTGGGCTATTTCATCGAAAAACCGGGCTTGGTGGCGGATTTTATCCGGTTTTTGGGAATACTTCAGGAATCCTGCATTATTACCGGCAGGGATAGCCCGGCCCGGCTCGCTTTTCTAAAAACTATTTCCGGGATATTTCCCCAATGGCTTGGCATACCGATCATGGTGGAAAGACAATGTATCGGGTTTTTTCTATTGAGTTCCCAAAACCTCATAGACTATTCCAACCGGGACTTGCAATTCATCCAGGCATTGCTGGATCAGACTTCAGGGCATATCCGGTCTCTGGTTTTACATGAGTCCAAAATTAGACAGGTCCATAGCCGGACCGCCAAAGTCTGTCATGGAGAAATCATCGGGCAGAGCAAGAGGATGCAGGAGGTCTATGAACTCATCGACCTGGTGGCCGGTTCCGACGCCACGGTGCTCATTACCGGGGAGAACGGCACCGGCAAGGAGTTGGTGGCCCAGGCCATCCACCGCCAGAGCCATCGCCGCAAGGGGCCGTTTGTGGTGGCTAACTGCTCGGCCTATTCCCCCACCTTGCTGGAAAGCGAACTCTTCGGCCATGAGAAAGGCGCTTTTACCGGCGCCATCCGCCAGAAAAAGGGACGCATCGAAAGAGCCCACGGGGGCACGCTTTTCCTGGACGAAATCGACGATATCTCCCCGGCGACCCAGGTGCTGCTGCTGCGTTTCCTCCAGGACCATTACTTTGAACGGGTGGGGGGAGAAAGAGCCATTGAGGCCAACGTCAGGGTGTTGGCCGCAACCAATCAAGATCTCCAGAAGGGAGTGGATACCGGGAAATTCCGGAACGATCTCTATTACCGGCTGAACGTAATCGCCATTCATCTCCCCGCCCTGCGGGAGCGAAAGGATGACATTCCCCTTCTTTGCCGCCATTTCCTGAGCAAATGCAGCGCCAAAGAGAAGAAGAACATCCAGAAATTCTCGGCCAACGCCATGCAAACCTTGATGGATTATGATTGGCCGGGCAATGTGCGCCAGTTGGAAAATGCGGTCAATCATGCGGTGATTGTCGCCCAGGACGACATCCTCGGCAAGCGGCATTTGCCCCGATTCCTCAAGGAAATCGAAGATGAACCTGCTTCCACTTCCTTGACGGAAAATGAGCGCCGTTTAATCTTGAGGGTGCTTCAGGAAACCAACTGGAACAAACATGACGCAGCCAGGCGCCTGGAAGTCACCCGCAGCACCCTTTATAGTAAAATCCGGCGTTACGGTCTGGAGAGGGCGGGTAGCGCCTGAATGTAAAAGGAAAGGTCCAAATTTAAACATTACTATTTTGATTAGATTATTGGGGTTTTCCCAGGGCTCCCTTATAAGAAAGAGTCCGATTTTATACATTTATTAATAATTTAATTAGCCAAAATCTTGCCATAAGTGCCAAGGGGCCGAATTTTCGGCCCTTTTTTATTTTGGCAAAAAACTTGAATAAGATCATTCGTCAGCGCACCAGAGGTGGGGCCGCGGTGCGCGGTTAGCTTAAAATCTAAATTAGCTCAATGTATTAACCACTTCTGCAGGAAAGGGGGTGAAACTTCCTAAGAAGGAGGCACAAGGAATCCAAAGGCCGAGTCCTGTGCTTCCTTGCGTTTAAGGGCCTTTGTTTGTCGTGGTCATTTCTCCTAAGAGCAGCATTTCCCATCAGGAGGAACCTTGGTATTCAAATCCCTCAACTCTTAGTTCGTTTCCTTCAGGTCTGCAACAAAGGCTACTCCTATGACGCCAGATATGGGAGGTCAAAAGATGGCGAAAGAAAAACGCGATATTGAAATCAACAGCCGGGCCGATACCCTGCCTTTGATGGGGCCGGAGGTCAGGCCCTGGCCGGTCACTCCACCCCCTACACCCGAATGGGTCATGGACAATGTCTATGCCAAGCGCAAAGCGCAGGAATTCGGTAAATTCCTGGAAGACAACCTGAGACTGGATTTTGTTTTCGATAAACCGGAAGCCCTCCAGGGCCTCCGGGTAATGTGCAACGGCATCTGGCAGATCAGCAGAATGTTTGCCGCCAGCCTGCTGGGGGAACAGGGCGCGGAAGTGGTTCATATTGAGCCGCCCGGGGGCGACCCCCTGCGCCAACTCACCCCCTTCGGCCGGGAAGAGTACATGCTCATGGATAACGTCGCCGGCGAACCCTGCGGCCTGGATTTTCTCCACGAGTTCCGCAACGCCAAATCCATCACCTTGAACCTGGAGACCGAAGACGGGCGGGCCATTTACAAAAAGATGGCTACGGTCTTTGACGTCATCATCGAGGCCTGGCCCCCGGGATATATGGATTCCGTAGGGTTAGGCTACCGGCACCTGTCCAAGCTCAACCCCCGGCTGATCTACTGTTGGGTGGGGGAGCGGGGCCAATGGGGTCCCATGAAGGACGAGGTCTCCAAGCATGGCCAATGGATTCTGGACCCCTTCTCCGCGGCGGCTGACTCCTGGATCCACAACACCGGTTTCCCCCAGGATCAGTGCCCCCGCGGCAAGGGCGGCGACCCCATGCGCTCCGGCGCCTGGCTGCCCTCCTACGTCTGCGGCGAGCAGGCCGCGGTCAATATCCAGGCCGCGCTCTACTGGCGGGACGGGGTGAGCGGCGAAGGCCAGTTCATCGAGGTCACCGCCGCCGAAGCTCTGATGGACATCCTGGACTTCGACATCGGCTGGTACGGCTTCAACCGGTCCATTAAGGCCCGCACCGGCGCCTGGGACCCCAACCTCAACCAGTACGAGTGGAACCCCTGCAAAGACGGCTATATGATGATCGGCGGCCAGACCGACCGTCTCTGGTACCGTATCGGCATGTGCATCGAGCGGGAGCTCCCCGAGTTCGGCCGGCTGATCCATGAAGACCCGCTGCTCAAAGAGATGGGGGCCCGCAACTCGCTCCAGGGCCTGATCAAGACCTATTCCATCACCACCAAGTGGCTCCGGGACATCAACCGTATCGAGGCCGAGCAGAAGCTGATGGAGTATGAAATCGCTGCGGGTCCGGTTCTATACATCGATGAAGTGGCGGAATTCCCCCACTTCAAGTACCGCCCCTGGGTCAACACCATCGAGACCCAGTTCTACGGCACGGTGATGTATTCTGAATCCTGCGCCGCGTTCCAGCACCGCACTCCGGCCCGAGTCAAGGATATTGGCCGGCCCCTGGGGCATGACAACGGCGAAGTCTACCAGAAATTCCTGGGCATCGGCCCCTTGAAACTCCGGGAACTTAAGGCGAAGGGGGTTATCTAAATGGACGAAAAAGAACTGCAAAAACTAAAGGTTTGCGACATCGAAGACCTCCCCGGCCCCAAGAGCAAGGAAGAGCTGGAAGAGATGAAGATGCCCTTCGAGGAGTATTGCCGCAAGGCCTTCGATCCCGGCAACGAGTTCCTCAAACCCGAAGCCCTGAAGGGTATCCGGTGGATGAGCACCACCATGTACATCTTCACGCCCCACTCGGTGGCCAACCTGGCCGAGCTGGGCGCGGAATGCATCAAGGTGGAGATGCCCCGGATGGGCGACCCCATGCGCCAAACCTCGCCCTTCAACGAGGCGTACCTCTATCCCCTGCACGACACCCGGCCCATGACCGGCACCGGTTACGGCTTCCTGAACGCCAACGTCAATGAATACTACATCACCCTGGACTACCACGTGCCCGAGTCCAAGCGGGTCTTCTACGACCTGGTGAAGCAGTCCGACGGCCTCACCGAGTGCTACCGCCACGGCACCTTCGACCGCTGGAAACAGGGTTACCGCTACCTGATGGAGATGAACCCTCGGTTCATCTATGTCTGGGGCGGCGGCTTCGGCTACGGCCCGAAAATGTTTGGCGGCTCTTACGACATCCTGGGGCAGGCCCACGCCGGGCTGGCCAGCATCACCGGCACCCACAAGGACATGGGCGGCCACGCTACCAAGTGCACCAACTGGTGCATCGACTGGTACTCCGGCACCCAGATCACCTGCGCCATCATGGCGGCCCTGAACTATCGGCTCAAGACCGGCCTGGGCACCATGATCGAGTTCTCCCAGGTGCAGGCCGCAACCCGCATGTGCGGCTACACCGCGCCCCTGTACGGCCGCTTCGGCATCGTCCGCCAACGCTGGGGCAACTGGGACACCCAGCTCTGCGTCCACGGCATCATCATGACCGGCAAGTCCGACTTTCCTGATCGGCCCAACCCCCAGGAAAAGTTCGAGGCCCGCTATGTCATGCTGAGCGCCTTCCAGGATGCGGACTTCAAAGACCTGTGCGACATCATCAGAAGCCGGACCTCTTCAGCAGCTATAAGACCCACAAGGAGAGGGTCGGCGGGCCGGCCCAGGTGGAAATCTATAAAGCCATCGAGGCCTGGGCCGCGGACAAGACCCGCTCCGAAGTGGTGAAGATCTTCAAGGAAGCCGGACTCCTGGCCGCACCGGTGATGAATGACAGAGAGGTCTATGAGTCCGAGCACTTTCGGACCCGGGGCACCGTCCGCTGGCTGGATGACCCGCTCTTTGGTGATATTCTCGCTCATTGCTCTTACAGCGCCGGTTTGCTATCCAAGACCCCCCGGAGGCTCAGGTGGCAGTGGCGGCCGGTGGGCGCGGACAACGTCAAGATCTACCACGAGCTCCTCGGCTATCCCATGAGCAAGATCGAAGAGCTCTACAACCGGAATATCATTTAAGCGGAGGGGACAGGCATATGTGCGATATCATCTGGTGCAAGAAAGAGGTAGGCGGCAAAGTCTGCGACACCGTCAATTACCTGGACCCCTATTGCTTCTGGAACTGGGAAGGCAAGATCGGCTGCGCCGAATGCGGCACGGTGTACTATATCCACATGATCCAGGGGCACATGTACCGGGGTCCCGATGAAAAACCGGGCGAAAAGGCCGACATCCTGCCCCTCTTTGCGGATAAGCCCAACGACGGCTATAGCTGCTATCTGCCGGGGATCGAAGGGCGCACCCGGCCCTTCACCTGCCTGCCCCGGGAAATCTATTTGGGGCACGCGGACACGGTGAAGTTCAGCATCCGGGGCAAACCCGTCCGGGGCTGGCGCCCCCAGCCGCCGTCGGCGGGAGTGGCCGGATCATTCGGGTTCTTCTGGGATATCGAGAAGCTCTCTCCTGAGGTCTGGGCCGAATATCAGGAGAAAATCAAAAAAGGCGAAGTTAAGGACTGGTAAGGGAGGAGCTGCTCATGGCCATGAAAAAAGAAGAAATGATCGAAGCCAAAAAGTTAAACCCGGTCCAGTTTCTGGCCAAGGTGCTGGAGGCGGAAAAACACACCGACCATATCTGCTGGGGATGCAAGTACCTGAAATGGGTGCCCAAAGGCTCCGGGTTCCCGCCCGCGGATATCATCGGCTGGTGCAAAAAGATCCACTGGCCCCATTACTGGTCCATCTCCGAGATGGACGTCATCAAAAAGTGCTATGCCTTCGAAGCTAAATCTTGAGGAAACCCGCCGGCACGGGGTGGAGGAACTCGATACCCTGCGGGGCATGGTCCTGGCCTGGAGGAAAGATTACTTCCAGTCAGCGCCGCCCCAGGGAGGGGAAGATTATCTCTTTCTCTGCGAGGATTTTTCCCAGGAGATCGAGGAACATATCTACCCCTATATCCGCCGGATGGTGTTGACCGATTACCTCGACCAGGCCCAGGCCGGGGAGTTTCTGGATTTTTGCTTCCGGCAGGTCCTGGAATTGAAAGGTTATCTGGACCTGGACAACGGATCCCCGGATTAAGGGGATCCGGTCATCAGTTGCTGCGATTCTTCTAGAGAACGATAGGAGGGTAAACATGCCCGAAAAATGCCGCTTGGGTGTTTGTGGCTTTGACCCCATGCTGGTCCGGGGTTATGTGAAGACCGGATTCAGGGCCTTGTGGTGGTATCTCCCCGACGAGATTTTCGCGGATTTTGACGTGCAGATCGGGGACAAGGTCAAGGGGACTCTGAATAAGGTGATCAACGGTAAAGAAGAAGTTACCGCCACTCCCAATGAACCTTTTGAATGGGTGACCAGCAAGGAGACGGGCTATGCCGTCCTGCTCCCTGCTGGTGTCATCACCAAGTATGAGCTCACGGAATTTCACTTTTTCGAACTGCAAATCGACCAGATCCTCCGGAAAGTGGGAGGCGGCCCCAGCGGCCGGGACCAGGATGAATTCGAGGCAGTGGATGTCTATCCCGGGGAAACCAAGCAGCGCAAGTGGTGGCCTGACGGGAAGATGAAACTGAAATTCACCCTGCCCTACGCTGCGCCGTAATTAACGCGCCCTTGCCGCATACCCCTGGCCTCCTTCTCCTTCGAGGGAGGCCAGGAACTCTTTATTTTCACAATTGCACTATTGACAATCCCGATTTAGAACCGAACTTTACCTTATCGGGAGTGAGATTATTCCTATGGATGAAATCAGCAATTACGAACTCCATACCCAGGAGAACTGGCAACCTCTGGCAGACCTCCTGAAGATTAGCGACCCCTTGTTCGAGAAGACCTTTTTCCTCTTTGGGTATGACTTTTCCTGCAATATTTATCTTATCCAGGGAGATTATCTGTCTATTATCGACCCGGGAAACGATTACACCGCGTTTATGCAGCTCCTGGACCAGGGGTTCAAGCTCACGGATATCAAGAAGATCGCCCTGACCCACGGCCATCCGGACCATGTGATGGGCGCCCTGGAATTATTCAGAGGATATCCCGGTTATCGGATTTCTGAAGTGGAGATTATTATGCACGCCGCCGGCCCCCAGCAATATAAGGAACTGGTAGAGTCCCTGGGCTGCCGGCTGACTGAGGTTAAAGGCGGGGAAAAGATCGATTTAAGCGGTTTTGAACTGGAAGTGATCCACACTCCCGGACACACCCTGGACGGGATTTCCTTTTTCCATGAACCGTCCCGGACCCTGTTCTCCGGAGACACCGTCTTGCCCCATGCCATGGCGGAAGTCGATTCCTCGGGCGGGGGCAGAATGGATCACTATCTTTACTCCCTGCGGACCCTGCGCAAGAGAGAGGTTCACCATGTCCTGCCCGGCCACGGCGGCCTGGTGGCCCACCTGGGCCGGCAGGTGGTGGACGGGACCTTTGAGGGCCTCATCAAGAAGTTGGTGGGAGTGGAAACCCCCTTCACGGAAGGGGCCGTGACTCTGGCCCAGAAAGGTTTACTGGATGAGGCCCTGTTCTATACCCAAAAGGAACTTGCGGTCAGTCCCCATAATCCCCGGGCTTTGGAAATGGAAGCCTTCCTGCTGCTCGACCTGGGACGCAATGATGAGGCTAACGGCATTTTCGACCGGATTTTGCAGCAAGATCATCGCCATTTTCACGCCCTGCTGGGCAAAGGCAGAGCCCTGCTGGGCATGGGAGGATTTCCGGCCAGCCTCAAATTTTTTGACCAGGCCCTGGAAATTAATCCCCAGGACCAGGAAGCCCTGATAAATAAAGGCCTGGCCCTTTATCTCAGCGGCCGGCAGGATGAAGCCTTGGATATAGAGATATTCCAAAAGGAGTTTGCCCGGAGGGTAAAACAGGAATTTGCCAAAAGGCCAATGGCTCGATGATAAACCGGCGTACCCATTCTGTTCTGGATATTCAGCAGCAATATCCAACTGAGGACTTCAACCCGGAAAGGGACGGAACGCAATCATGGGAAAAATACTTCGGCTGGACCGGGAAAAAGAAGCCATTGAAAAAGCTCTTCAGGTTCTGAGCTCCTCGCCGGTGGAACAGATCGTGGTCGCCGTCAAGTTTTCCGACCGTTCGGAAGAAGTCTTTTTTTACGGAAATCCCAAGGAAATTATCCAATTATTAGCTTTGGCCCAGTTTCAGATAGGGTTTCGCTTCCCCTTGGGCGTGTGGGACAGGGTCGAAGAGAAAGACAGGGATCAAGATTGACCTGGTTTGCGGCCTTCCGATGCCTGGATTGTGAGCACTTCTGGCGGGAACCGTCCCCGGAGGATGCCTGGGAGATGGCCAGAGAGGTGGCCGCCGCGGCCGTTTGCCCGCTGTGCGGCGCTAAGATGAGAGACGGCCGGGTGGAACTGCTGAGTCACGCGGAATCGAATCTCGCAGTCATCAGCGCCACCACCCATAACTTTTCTCCAGCCGATAATTCTCTCCCAAGAAAACCAAAAGGGCGATAACCCTACGGCTTAAGGGTTGGTTAAAGGGTCGATTACCGAACATAATAATGATAAAAAGAGTCGGAAATCAAACAAGAACATCCCTGCATACCATTTTTTATCTTTTAATTATAGTTAGTTATACTATTTTATAATTGGCTTGTTCTTTGCATCAAACCTAAAGCGTAAGAGAAAAAGTCATCGGACGCTTTTTCCTCCTTACGTGCAGCTTTCACGTTTAAGGCCCCACGGACGATTCCCCGTGGGGTCTTTGCTTTGTATCGGCACGAATTTGAAGCCGCTTGCCCTTCAACACCCCCGATTTTTGAGCTTATGCGTGATAACTCAAAAACAGCCTGAATGTTTTTCTCATAAGAAAGGCGCATACGGGAATAAATTTGATCCATCAAGATAAATCTTCGCCCATCTTATTGTTAATTTCAGACCATAACACGCGCAATTGTTTATGGAATCTACTCTCGGAAAACGAACTTTCACCTCGGTTGATGGGCGATCAGAAAGAGTTGTTGCGGGAACTCAAAAAGAGCCGGTGCGCCACGGTTCTGATCGATTGTAGCGCGGTCAGCGATTATGGAGCGGGAATAATATCGAAGATTAAAGTAGTCTGCCGGCATAGCCGCATTATCGTTTTCTGTGATAAAGCGCACCTTGTTGATAGTCACCATAGAGGGATCATCAAGGAAATTTTAGCAATCGGCGTTTATGCCTGTGTTATGGCCCCTTACAAAGGATGGGAAGTCATCAGTCTGGCCGGCTATTATTCCCATCCGGAGAGAAAGTAAAACCTGAGTAGTTATTTCGATCCAAAAACCCGATTTAGAGTCGCCTGCAAATTTGCCATCGTATAGGGCTTCTGGACGAATCCCGCCAGCCGTTGAGCGGCGAACCGCGGGGCTACATCTTCTTCGTTATAGCCGCTGGACAAAATCACGCAGACATCGTTTTTAAGGCGCCACAATTCCTGGAACACTTCATCGCCGGCCATCTCGGGCATGGTGAGGTCAAGGAGGACGCAATCGATTTCGTCTTTCCGCTTCCGGAAAATCTCCACTCCCTCCAGACCGTGAGCAGCAGTCAGGACTTTTAAGCCCAACCGCTCAAGCATTTTCGCTCCCACCTGCCGTACTGAGGGGTCGTCATCAACCAAGAGGATGGTACCGTTGCAGGGGATGGAAGAGCTCGGTACTGAATCCGGAGTCCGTTCCGCCGGCATCCGGGCCGCGGCGGGCAAAAGGATCCTGAAAATGGAACCTTGGCCCGGCGTGCTGGAGACCTTGATAGCTCCCTGATGGCCCCGGACGATACCGAGCACCGCTGCCAGGCCGAGCCCCCGTCCCGTAAATTTGGTGGTGAAGAAGGGGTCAAAGATCCGGCGCCTGGTTTCCTCATCCATCCCGGCTCCTGTATCAGCTACCTCCAAGTAAACGTATTTTCCTTCAGGAAGCTTGTCATCCACGTAACTTTCGGCAAGATAGTTCCGGTCGCACTCCATAACCCCGGTGGCTACTGAGATATCCCCCCTGCGGTCCCCCATGGCCTCGGAGGCGTTGGTGATCAGGTTCATAATGATCTGACGCATCTGCGTTGCGTCCACTTCCACCGGCGGGAGTTCTGGCGCGAAGGAATAGCGCAGCGCAGCTTTTTTGGAAACTGAAACAGCCAACATCTGGGCCATCTCCCTGACAAGTTGCGAGAGGTCATACCGGCCTACCGTGAACCGCCCCTTTCCGGAATAAGCCAACATCTGGCGGCATAGGTCTGCGGCCCGTAGCGAGGCCCGGGTGATCTCCTCCACATTTGGGCGGGCCGGTGACTCGGGTGACAAGGTGAGCAGCGCCAGGTCTGCATTTCCCAATATGGCCATAAGCAGGTTGTTGAAATCATGGGCAATACCGCCGGCGAGCACCCCTAGGCTTTCAAGCTTCTGGACTTCCTGCATCTGGGCCTCCAGCCTGAGCCGTTCTTCCTCCGCCCGGCGGCGCTCGGAAATATCTCTGGCGACAAACACCGATCCCAGGAACTCTCCCTCCTGGCTTTTCAGGGGCGACGCAGCCACCAGAAAATCCTGGCCCAGTTCTTTCTGGAGAAACTCCTGGATCAGCACCAGGTTATTCTCAAGTCCCGGTTGCTGATAGGAAGATAGGGGCGGCGGCGCCAAGTCCGGAAACAGGTGATGGTAGTTTAATCCCGGAGTTTCCTGGACTTTTAGCCCAAGTCTTTCTGCCATAGCCTGGTTGATTTTTACAATTTTATTCTGATCGTCAATGATGGCGATAAGGTCGGGGACGGTATTGAAGGTGCGCTCCCAGTCGTTGCTGGCTCTTCTCAAAGATATTAAAGTGTTCTGCAGCTTTTGAGAAATATCATGGAAGGCCTTGGCCAATTCGCCGATTTCGTCACTGCTGCGAAAATCTCCCAGCTCATGCTGAATTTTGCCGCTGGTTTCATGTGGGGCGGTTTCCAATGAAAAGACCCTCTGCCGCAACCAAACCAGGGGGCGGGTTATGCGGCGGACGGCAATGATCCCCACGCCTACTGAAGCAATGACTGCGGCAAGAATGCCGGCAAACAGGTTTCTTCGAGCTTCAGAGATAGGAGCGTAAGCCTCGCTCTGAAGCTGCTGGGAGCCGATAATCCAGTCGGTCCCCGGAATACGCTTAAAGGCCGAGAGCATGGGTACTCCCCGGGAGTTAACCGTTTCTCCGACGCCTTCAAAACCCTCCAAGGCCGCATCAAAAAGCCGGTTAGCCCCCAGGGGAACATCCCTTTTCAACACTCTCGCGTCCTCCGGATGAAGGATCATCAGCCTGGAGTGGTCGTAGACAAAGACGTAACCGGACTTTCCGATCCTTATCTTTCTGATGCCTTCCAAGGCGTTGGGAGACAATATCTGTACCGAGCAGCCCAAAACTCCCAACACCTGATTTGCGGAGCCCCGCAGCAAGGCCGTGAAAGTGAGCACCGGTTGGCCGGTTCTTTTCGAGATGTAGGGAACGCCTATTATGCCTTTCTTTTCTTTTATCGTCCTTTGGAAGTACTCCCGGAAGGAAACGTCCGCCCCCCTTACTTCAGGAAATGAGGGGTAATCCACCCAAACGCGGCCTTTTTTATCCAACAAAAACATGCCGTTTTCAAACTTCGGGAAAGTTTCCACCAAGGTGCGCAAACGGTTTTCTAACGTCGGGATGTCATTTTTTTCCAAAGCCGGCACCGGCAAGGCCAGAGCCGCAACTTGGGCGTCATTCAAAGAATCTTCTATGAACCTGGCGATGGAATCGGAGGTGCTTTGGGCCACCGCGTCAACGCCGGATAATATTGAGTTCTTCAGAGATTGCTGGAGAAATTGAAGATAAAAAAACCCGGTGACTCCAAGGGTTAGAGAGATGATGGCCGCAAGCAGGAGTGATGTCTTGGTTCTTAGGGTCATTGCCGGTGTCTAGAATCTAATTCTTTGCTGAAGCTTTGCCTTCAGGTCTTCAAGGTCTCTTTCTAAAATGATTTTGGACCTCTTATCTATTTAAATCGACAGAATCTTTTCTTTTCAAAAGGTATCTGAACCATTTTATTATATCTAATATTTTTAAATTTTAGACCATCAAATCGCCCACTTTCAGGATAAATCGTTACAGACTACTGGCCATTGCCGCGCTGATCTGTGGCGCGGGTATCTACCTGGTTTATCAGGCGCCGTTCATCTTTCGGAAGCGGCCTTCCAGGCGGTCCTCGCCGGCGGCCTGGCCCGGGGCGCCCGGCGCATCGAGCAGGGCGGCTGGAGGGGCAGCGTCTTCAAGGCGACCTGGATTCCCTTTGCCCTCACCTTCTTGCTGTCGCTCCTGGCCGACTGGCTCATCCACCATTTCTTCCCCGGTGTGACCCGCATTTCGGAACTATTCGCCCAATTGAGGAAATGAAGTTAACAAAAATGCCTTTTCTCATATCTCCTATGTTAAGATCATAGCAGTCATTCAATACCCTGCAGAAGCCCGGCCCCCCTCACCCCAGCCCTCTCCCCCCGCCAATCCACGGCAGGGGGAAAAGATAGCCATGGGGCGGGGGAGAGGGAGTAAGTCGCCGGCATGTCATGGATTTTACTGACCACTGGCCACTGACAACTTTTCATGAAGCAGCAGCATAAAAATATGAATAAATCAGGAAATATCTCCATACACATGAAACCTTTTAATCTTCCCTGTCTCCTGCTCCTCCCGGCCCTGCTCCTCTGCGGCTGCGCCGCCGGGACGGAATCGCAATCCGACGCCGAGCGCCAGGCCTTTTTTGCCGCGGCCCAGCAGGCCAACCTCCAGGGGCTGACCTGCATGAACCCCAGGCAATACGTCGACCTTTCCGGCTATGCCCCTTACCTGGGGGTCAAATATCCGCCCACCCAATCCGTGGAAGTCCTCACCAAACCGCCGTCTAAGCCCCACCAAGCCTTTGCCTTTCTGCAATGCGCCGGCCCCGCCGCGGTCCAGCCTTCCGGGACCCTGGAGCCCGCGGTCCTGAGCGAATTAACCAAACAGGCCAAGGCCATCGGCGCCGACGCCATCATTGTCAGGAGCGGCCGGGACCATACTAACCAAACAAACGGCGGGGCCGATAAGGTGGAAGCCGTGGCCATCAAGTACCGCCTGGAAAACCTGGAGAAAAAAAGGGAGAGCCTTGGACCAAACCTTAAATGAATATTAAATCTCACGCAAAGACGCCAAGTCGCAAAGAAAGGCGCAAGAAATGTTAATAAATCCTTACGCCTCTGCGTCCTCTGCGTCTCTGCGAGAAATTATTCTTTGGTTTTTACTGGCCACTGGCCACTGGCCACTGACCACTTTTCTTCTCAGGAGGCCCTATGACCCCCGAGGAAAAAATCGGGCCGGTGCTGAAAATCCTGGATGAGCATTACCCGGACGCCCACGTCACCCTGGATTTCACCAACCCCCTGGAGTTGCTGGTGGCCACCGTCTTGTCGGCCCAATGCACCGACGTCCGGGTCAACAAGGAAACCCCAGCCGTCTTCAAGAAATACCCCGATGCCGCGGCCTATGCCGCCGCGCCCCTGGCGGAGCTGGAGGCGGCCTTTCATCCCACCGGTTTTTTCCGGCAGAAGGCCAAGAGCGTTCAGGGGATTTGTAAAGCCCTGATGGAGCAGCATGGCGGCCAAGTGCCCGCGTCTTTGGAAGAGTTGGTCAAACTTCCCGGCATCGGCCGCAAGACCGCCAACGTCATTTTGGGGAACGCCTTCGGCATTCCCGGCATCGTGGTGGACACCCACATGGGCCGGGTCTCCCAGCGCATCGGCCTCACCACCAACCAAGACCCGGTGAAGATCGAATTCGACCTCATGCCCCTGGTGCCTCAAGAGCGTTGGATCAAATTCTCCCATCAAATGATCTGGCACGGCCGCGCCATCTGCACGGCCAAGAAACCGCAATGCCCCGTCTGCCCGATTCTGCCGTACTGCGACTACGGCCAACAGGCGGTCTCCGGGGGGCGTTGACACTCACTTAAATTCATGGCATAAGACAGGGCAATATCGCCCGGAAAAGGGGGAGCGTAAATGATGCTAAAAGATTTGCGGGTAAAGCTGGCGGGACTGCTGGTGGGGCTGCTTTTCATCTCGGCTTGTGTGCCCATGCTGCTCCTGAGCGCCGGGGGCATGGCCGCCATCGGCACCTATAAATGGGTCGAAGGCACCATGGAGAAGGATTATCCCCGGCCCATGCAGGAGGTGTGGAACGCCTGCCTGCTGGCCTGCAACGACTTGAAGCTCAAGGTCGCGGGCCAGCAATACGGCCCCTTGGAGTCGAAAATCGAGGCGGTGCAGCCGCCGGACACCACCGTGAAGATTCAGCTTATCGGCCGGCCCAACCAGATCACCACCGTCAAGGTGCGCTTCGGCATGATGGGCAACCAGGACAACTCCGCCTATTTCAACCGCCGGGTCATGCACCACCTGGGGATGCAGCCGGACGCTTAAGGGCTGCTGCGGATAACCATATTAAATCAGGAGATCAGGCCGGGAGCATGGCTTCCGGCCTTTTTTTGCCAATTTTCTCTTTCTATGTTAATAAACTTTGTAAATGAAAGACCGTTCTGTTTATTTTCGCCTGGCCGTTCCTATCCTGCTCTGGGCCATCCTCCTTTTGGTCCTGTATCTTTCAAGCCTTTACAGCTTTCTCCTCTTCCACAGCATCGCCGAAATTTTCAGCATCATCATTGCCGGCGGGGTCTTTGCCCTGGCCTGGAACTCCCGCCGGGTCATTCATAATAATTATCTGCTCTTCCTGGGCATCGGCCTGCTCTTCATCGCCTTTCTGGACCTGATCCACGCTCTGGCCTATAAGGGTATGGGGGTTTTTCCCGGCTACGGCGCCAATCTGCCCACCCAACTCTGGATCGCGGCCCGCTATCTCCAGAGCCTCACCTTTCTGGCCGCGCCTTTGCTGCTCCATCGCCGCCTCCGGCCCGGACTGGTCTTTTTGGGTTATTTTCTGGCCACCGTCCTTTTACTGCTCGCTATTTTCCAGTGGCGGATATTCCCCGACTGCTTTGTGGAAGGCCAGGGACTGACCGCTTTCAAAAAGAACAGCGAATACCTCATCTCCCTGATCCTCCTGGGCGCCATGGGGCTTTTGCTGCAAAAGAAGCGGGACTTCGACCCTTCGGTCCTGCGCCTCTTGGTAATCTCCATCCTGTTGACCATCGGGTCCGAACTGGCCTTCACTTTTTACATCAGCGTCTATGGGTTCTCCAACATGGTGGGGCACCTGTTTAAGATCATGGCCTTTTACTGCATCTATAAAGCCATCATCGAGACGGGCCTGGTGCAGCCCTTTGCCCTGTTGTTCCGGGATCTGAAGCTGCATAAGGAAGAGCTGGAAAAGGACCGGGACACCATCAAAGAGCTTAATGTGGAACTCATTAAACGGGTGGAGCAGTTGGAGGCCACCAACCGGGAATTGGAGGCCTTCAGCTACTCAGCCTCCCACGACCTGCAGGCGCCTCTGCGGGCGATTACCGGCTTTTCCCAGATATTGCAAGAGGAGTACGTGGATAAACTGGATGAAGAAGCCCGGAAGTTCCTGACCATCATCCAGGACAACAGCCAAAAGATGCGGCTCCTGATCCGCAGCCTCCTCGATCTTTCCCGCATGGAACGCCGGGAACTGAATATTTGCGAGGTTAATATGGAGGAGCTGGTCTTCTCCGTATTTGCGCAACAAAACGGCGCCGCGGCCAGAGTTCCCGAATTGACCATCAAACCCCTGCCCCCTGCCCGGGGCGACCTGGTGTTGCTGCGGCAGGTCTTGGACAACCTCCTGGCCAACGCCCGCAAATTCACCCAAACCCGGGAGGCTCCGGTTATTGAAGTGGGAGGCAGCAGCGATGAGGGTGAGAACGTCTATTACGTCCAAGACAACGGCATCGGCTTTGATATGAAGTACGCCGAGAGAATCTTCGAAAGCTTTCAACGCCTTCACAGCGAAGAGCATTTCGCCGGCGCCGGCATCGGCCTGGCCCTGGTCAGCCGCATCATCCACCGCCATGGCGGCCGGGTCTGGGCGGAGGCAAAACCTGGAGAAGGAGCTGTCTTCTATTTCACCCTGCCCCGGTGATGCGGTCTCTGCGTCCTCTGCGTCTCTGCGGTGAACAAAAGGGGGAATTCACCGCAGAGACGCAGAGAGCGCAGAGAATAAACTTTTGTTAGAGGTGCGATCTTCCGATAATGATCTTGAATATTTTAAAGGTGGATTTTATGAAATTTAACCTGCGCCAGTCTAAATTGTGGACCATTTGGCCGGTTTTACTTATTGCCGCCCTGCTCTCCGTCGCCTCCCAGGCCTATGCCTTCCGGTTCGTGGTCATGGCCGACAGCCCGGACAACGAGACCAATAAAGGGGGGCTCAATCTAGCCTGCCTGGAATATCTTCGAGGGCAAATCCTGGAGCTGAATCCCCGGCCGGATATGGTGTTTTTTCTAGGCGACCTGGTGACCAAGGCCTACCAGGATTTGGCGGACCCGCCCGATCCTGCCAAAAGGCATTATTATATTCCGGATTGGAAAGCAGCCATGGCGCCCCTGGCCCAGGCGGGCGTCAAGATTTACGTGAGCATCGGCAACCGGGACCTTTATCCGTCTAAGGGCTGGCCGCCTTCCAAAGAAATGGAACAGAAATTTCAGGAAGATTTCTCCGACCCGCCCTATTTCGATATGCCGGACAACGGCTCCCCCAACTATAAGAAGCTGGCCTATTCCGTGGCCCATGAAAACGCCTTTTTTGTGGTCCTGGACACCTTCGGCTTTAAACCTGACGGCGCCAACTATGACAACGGTCTGGATGCGGAGCAATTAGCCTGGTTTTCCGGCCAGGCTCGGGGGGCCACACAGAAATTCAAGTTCGCCTTCAGCCACGGCCCGGCCTTTTCCCCGGAAGGGTTTGCCGTGGGTGATTCAGTGAAAAAAACCATGTGGGGCATCATGGAAGGCGCCCAATTCGACGCCTATTTTTGCGGCCATGAACATATCTATTCCCGCTGGGCGATCACCAGAGCGACTGCCCCCTGGATCACCCGCCGCATTACCCAGGTCTTGACCGGGGCCGGGGGCGCCCTGCCGGACCAAATCTTTAAAGTAAAACAGGACCGCAGGAAGGTCCACGCCTTTTCTCTTTATAATTACGTGGTGGGGGATGTGAACGAAAACGACGCCCAATTCCAGGCCGTCGGCGTCGATTGGAATGCGGGGAATTATACCGCCAGGATCATAGATCGTTTTGCGTTGCAGAAATAGGGGGAGGCGCTGGCGGTAGCCTGGGCTACCTTTTGACCGAAAACGGAAATATAAAAGCACAATATATCATTAATATATCACTCCACTATTGGCCGCGTCTTAGATGAGAATATATAGCAGTAATCATACATATTGCTATGTCATAAAACATATTTCATTGGTTGCTCATTCAAAATCGCTAAGGTCAAAATCAAAATCAGAAAGATCATCTTGCATTCTCTTATCTAGTTCTTGTTCAATAATTCTTTTTTTAAGCTCTTCGCTCAATATTTTTGCCCGCTCATGAATAAATTTCTCATAATCATCATCCCAAATCCCAAATTTCTCAAAATCGCCGATAAGATGGGTCATCATAGTTTTTTCAATTTGTTCTTCATTAACCTTAATAAATCTTTTCATGTAGGTAGATGGAGATTTTGCACCAATTTCTCTTTTATTAAGAAAATCGTCGACGATAGTGATGTTTAAAATATGATTCGCATCCCAATCATCTATTCCATTTTTTATTAAATATGCTTTCGGAAAAAAATGGTGGTAATTTTTGCTGTTTGCCTGTTTTAACCAATAATTACTAATATTAACTATAGAGTTATCGTTAAACGACTTTGGTTGGTGGTGGGCATAAACGCATAATATCGCTTTAATATAAGCTCTACCTGCATTGAACCCACCGTTACGAACGATGAAGTCGGGAGAAGTATTAATCCCCCAATCATATTTAGGTAGTTCTTCGTTTAGAATTAAATCAATTCTTTTTATATCTTGGGCAAGTTTACTCTCGAGACTAGAGGAGTATCTATCTGAAAGAGAACAACGCCAAAAATAGTCTTGTAAATATTTCCGTTTATTTCCAGTTGGCCTATCGTTATGGTGATAAAAAAAATAGGCGAAGGGGACAATTAGAGCATTATATGGCAATAGTTGAGATACTGGAATCCTATAAAAATTTCTAAAATATTCTACGGCTCTCTCTATTGAGTCTACAACATCATTCCATACATTTATGAACTTATTTTTATTAAGTTTTAGAATTTGTTTCTTTGTGCACTCCTTCTCTAAAACAATAGAGACAGTTTGAAGGACTGTGGCATCGGAAATTGTTTCATAATTTATCGGGGTTAACTTTTCTATAAGTTTTCTATATTTTTCCGCTAAATCAAAGTCTTGCTCAGCATCAAATGTCTTGGCAACCATAATTTCAAATACAGTAAGTTGTTTGCCGCCTACATTTATACGTGTAAATATTTCTGTTGCCACATCGATTGGTGCTTCTTTTATAAGGATAATTGAATAATTATACGATTCAATTCTTGTTTTATAGTCCTCTAACTTTTGGAGAAACCTATGAGGATAACGGGATAACAAAATTATCCCACCATACAGGAGATCAGTAATTCTAATTAAAGACCGTTCATCAATTCCCTCTTTATCCAGTATTACAATTTCTTCATCTTCGTTTGCTTCGAGATTAATATACATTTCCGCATAGTCATCAATTTTCCCATAATCCCTTTCAATTTTTACCCCTTTCAGGCTGGCGAATAGACTTGTTAATCTTTGCTGTCCATCAAGAACATATTCAATATAATCGCCTTCATCCGGGATGGGTAATCTAAAATTCCCAATATCTCTAATAGCTCTTAATCTTTCTTTGGTTTTCCAAAATATAAGGGTCCCGATTGGGTAACCTTTAATGATGCTATCCATCAAGTTAGCAGATTTCTTTAAGTCCCAAACAAATTCTCTTTGAAATTGTGGAATTTTAATTTGCCCCTTTTCGATATCATTTAGCAAGCCTTTGAAATTCCGCGGACTAGTTTCAGGGAGATACATTGGGCACCCCTTACGGAAGATATACGCGTAACCTCATACACCGCATACCAAAAATGGTTTTTGGGGCATTTTTCTCGAGTTAAACTCCGAAAAAGTTCCTTTTTTCAATAACCGAATTGCCTTGGCATAATATCACAAATTTCCGGGGTATGGTGTTTTTTGAAAGTTGGCCATTCTTGATAACTTGCCACATTAGACAGTTATCAGTGGAGCGCGAAAAATTCCAGATATGATCCGATTATATGGAAAATTATTGACAGACGCCAGTTTGATGCGGATGCGTCCCTATTCTTGATGGTGGGTAGTGCAAATATTACCAGGATGGAGTTTTTTTAGAATTGCCTTAAAAACCGCAAATCGTTTTCAAAGAAGAGGCGGATGTCATCGATGCCGTATTTGAGCATGGCGATGCGTTCGATGCCTAAGCCGAAGGCGAAGCCGGTGTAAACTTCCGGGTCGTAGCCCACGGCCTCGAAGACCGCGGGATGCACCATGCCGGAGCCCAAAACCTCCAGCCAGCCGGTGGTCTTGCAGACCCGGCAGCCCTCCCCCCGGCAGATGACGCACTCGATGTCCACTTCCGCGCTGGGTTCGGTGAAGGGAAAATAGCTGGGCCTGAAGCGCACTCCCACCTCCGGGCCGAACATTTGGTGCACGAACGCGGTGAGCACTCCCTTAAGATCAGCAAAGGTCACGCCCTTATCCACCAACAGCCCCTCCACCTGGTGGAACATGGGGGTATGGGTCAGGTCCGAGTCCCGGCGGTAGACCCGCCCCGGCGCGATGACCCTGACCGGCGGCCGCCGCTTTTCCATGGTGCGGATCTGCATGGGCGAGGTGTGGGTGCGGAGCAGCACCTTCTCGTTGAAGTAAAAGGTGTCCTGCATGTCCCGGGCGGGATGGTCCGCGGGGATATTCAAGGCCTCGAAGTTGTAGTAATCCAGCTCCACCTCCGGGCCTTCCACGGTCTCGAACCCCAGGTGCAGGAAGATATCGCAGACCTCTTGATTGACCTGGGTGATGGGGTGGAGCCGGCCTTGGGGCAGGCGGCGGCCCGGGAGAGTGACGTCCACGGCCGGGACCGCGGCCAGGCGGGCCGCAGTTTTCAAGGCCTTTAAAGCTTGCTCCAGGCCTTCTTCCAGGGCCAGCTTCACCGCGTTGGCCTCCTGGCCGGCCCGGCGCCTCGACTCCGGGTCCAATTGCCCGAGGCCGCGTAGGATCTGGGTCAAGGCCCCTTTACGCCCCAGATATTTCACCCGCAGGCGTTCCAGGTCCTCGGCGCTTTGGGCGGCCTGGATTTCCCGCAGTGCAACTTCCTGGAGTTCCTGAATTTCCCGGTCTTTGAAGGTCATTATTAGCTTTCAGCGGTCAGCCTTCCGCTTTTCGCTTTTCGCTTTTCGCTTTTTTTTCATCTGGTTCCCAAGCTGCGCTTGGGAACCCACTTGGCTGCGAAGCTTTGCTTCGCCGGTTATGTATTGGGTAAATTGTCTATGGTGCTTGTAACTAGCCCGGCCAAGCAGAGCTTGGCCTCCAAGTGCGTTCCCAAGCGGAGCTTGGGAACGAGAAGAGACGGTGCCATGCTGACAGCTAAATCGCTTGCTTGGAAAGTTCCGCCACCTTAGCGAACCCCGATGGATCAAACAGCGCCAAATCCGCCAACGCCTTGCGGTCCAGGTTGATCTGGGCCTTTTTCAGGCCGCCGATGAATTTGCTGTAGGACATGCCCAGGGGACGCAGGGCTGCGTTGATGCGGACGATCCACAGGGCCCGGAACTCGCGTTTCCGCACCTTGCGGTCCCGGTAGGCGAACGTCAGGGCCTTTTCCACGGCTTCCCGGGCGGAGCGGTAGAGGCGGCGCCGGCCGCTGCGGTAACCGCTGGCCATGCTTAGAAATTTTTTGCGTCGGGCCCGGGAGGCCACACTTTTTCTCACGCGTGACATGGGGTACTCCTATTTTAAACGTAAGGTAAGAGGCGTTTCAGGTTCTTCTCATCGGTCCCGGTGAGATAATCCGGCAGCCTTAAATGCCGTTTCCGTTTTCGGGACTTGCTGGTCAAAATGTGGCGCTGATTGGGGTTTTTCCTTTTCAGCCGGCCGCTGGCAGTGGCGCGGAAGCGCTTGGCCGCACCCCGATGGGTCTTCATCTTCGGCATAACGTAAACCTCTTAAAAACAGTTTTTAGTTTTTGGTTTTTAGTAAAACAAATGCCTTCCTCGGCCAATTCAAGAAGCAACCGGCTTCCCTCGCCAGAGATGGTTTAACTTTTAATGATAACTTAAAACTAAAAACTAAAAACCAAAAACCATCATTTGGGAGTGACGATCATACTCAGGTTCCGGCCTTCCAGTTTGGGGTGCTGCTCCACTGTGGCGATATCCCCCAAGGCCTCGGAAATCTGGGCCAGAATACGGAAACCCCGGTCGGTATGGGCGATCTCCCGGCCCCGGAAGATCACGGAAATTTTGACCTTATCCCCTTCGGTCAAAAAGCGCCGGGCGTTTCGCATCTTAAAGGCCATATCGTGTTCCTCGATCTTGGGCCGCACCTTGATCTCTTTGACCTGGATGGTGGTTTGCCGCCGCCGGGCTTCCTGCTGTTTTTTGCTCTGTTGATACTTGTACTTGCCATAATCCATGATGCGGCACACCGGCGGATTGGCCTGGGGAGCCACTTCCACCAGATCCAGGTTGGCCTCCGCAGCCATGGCCAGGGCTTCCCTGACGGGCATAACTCCGACCTGCTGGCCGTCGGCCCCGATCAAGCGGATTTCGGGAACCTTGATCTGTTCGTTGATTCTCACGCGCTGCTTCTGGATGGCCGTAACCTCCTGGATTTATGGGCTTTTAACAGGAGATGGGATTTTCCCTTCCTCCTGCACTCGCTGTACAAAAGTATCTACGGGAATATCCTTCCACTCCGTGCCGTCCCGCAACCGGGGCGAGAGCGTCCGGCTCTCGGCTTCCCGGTCGCCGATGATCACCATATAGGGAATTTTTTGGAGTTGCGCTTCCCGGATCTTATAGCGGAGCGTCTCCGGCCGGCCGTCCAGCTCCACCCTTAAGCCCGCGTCCTTCATGAGCCCCTCAACCTCCTGGGCGTAAGCGTGCACCCGGTCGGTGATGGGCAGCAAGATGGCCTGGACCGGGGCCAGCCACACCGGGAAGGCCCCCGCGTAGTGTTCCACCAGGACGCCCATGAAGCGTTCGAGCGACCCCAAAACCACCCGGTGCAGCATCACCGGCCGGTGGCGCCCCCCGTCCGCGCCCACATAGGTGAGATCGAATCTCTCCGGCAGGGTGAAATCGCACTGGATGGTGGCGCACTGCCAGCGGCGCTGCAGCGCGTCCTTCAGCTTGACGTCGATCTTGGGCCCGTAAAACGCGCCCTCCCCTTCGCAGATGGAGTAAGGGATATTTTTGGCCTGCATGGCGTTATGGAGCGCGCCGGTGGCCAGTTCCCATTCCGCGTCGGTGCCGATGGACTTCTCCGGCCGGGTGGACAGCTCCACCTCGTATTCGAAGCCGAAGACGGTCATCACCTCGAAGACAAAGTCCAAAACCCCCAGGATTTCGCTCTCCACCTGCTCCGGCGTGCAGATAATGTGGGCGTCGTCCTGGGTGAACTGGCGCACCCGGGTTAAGCCGTGGAGCACCCCGGAACGCTCGTGGCGCATCACCGTGCCCAACTCGAAAAACCGCAGGGGCAGCTCCCGGTAGGAGCGCACCCTGGATTTGTAAATCAGCATGTGGGCCAAGCAGTTCATGGGTTTGACCCCATACAGGGTCTCCTCCACCTGGCTGAAATACATGTGGTCCCGGTAGTTGTCCCAGTGGCCCGAGCGTTTCCATAAATCCGCCTTGAGCATCTGGGGGCCCATGACCATCTGGTAGCCCCGTTTTAAATGCTCCCGGCGTTCAAAATCCTCGATGAGGCTCCGGAGCATGGCGCCCTTGGGGAGGTAGATCACCAGGCCCGGCCCGGCTTCCTCCTCCACCATAAACAGCCCCAACTCCCGGCCCAGCTTGCGGTGGTCCCGGCGTTTCGCTTCCTCCAGGAGTTCCAGGTGGCGGTTTAGTTCCTCATGGGTGGCGAACGCGGTGCCGTATAGCCGCTGCAGCATGGGCCGCTTTTCATCCCCACGCCAGTACGCGCCGGAGACGCCGGTGAGCTTGAAAGCCTTCAGGTAGCCGGTGGAGGGGATATGCGGCCCCCGGCAGAGGTCCACAAAATCGCCCTGGCGATATAAGCTGACCGAATCGGCAGGGATCTCCTCCAGGAGTTCCACCTTATAGGCCTCCCCCATTTCTCGGAAAAGCCCCAGGGCTTCCTCTTTGGAGACTTCCCGGCGCTTAAAGGGAAGGTCCGCGCCCACCAGTTCGGCCATCCTGGCCTCGATCCGGGCCAGGTCCTCCGGAGTAAAAGGCTCCGCCACATCGAAGTCGTAATAAAAACCCGCTTCAATGGCCGGGCCGATGGCCACTTTCACTCCCGGGAAGAGCGAACGGACCGCTTCCGCCATCACGTGGGCCGCGGAATGGCGCATGATCTCCAGACCCTGGGGGGACTCCAGCCATACGGGGGCCACGGTGCAGTCATGGTCCAGGGTCCTCCCCAGGTCCAGCAACTCCCCATCCACGCTAGCGGCCACGGCCTTATGGTCTGTGGCCACTCCCAGGTCTTGCAGCGCCTGGGCCACGGTGATCCCTTCGGGTTCCTCCAGGGTCCGGCCGTGGTCCAAGGTGATTTTGATCATGCTTCGCCTCTAATAAAAAAAGGCACCTCGGGCGTCCTCAAGAACTCTCCCCAGATGCCGTTTCATTCTTACATAAATAGATTCACGGATGCTGCCGTGCTGCTCCTCATTCCCCCAGGCAAGCTTCACCCACTGAGTAATAATTCAGCTCATTATTTCGCATAAATACCCGGCCAAGTCAAGCATTTTTACTTTTTTAAAGTGCTGTAGAAGATGAAAAAGAGAAAAATAATTAACCACAAAGACACAAAGACCACGGAGGTTGACAGAGGAAAAGATTTTTGGATTGGCGCTAGCGCCAATCCAAAATACTATCTCTGTGCATCTCTGTGCCCTCTGTGTCTCCGTGGTAAATCTTTTTCCTTTATCGCTTATTGCCTTAGCTCCGGAAAACAGAAAAAGATTTTTTATTTCAGTGACTCCGGAGAAAAGAACCCCCTCCCCCTTCGAGGGGGGAGGGTTGGGGTGGGGGTGGCGTCTTTTTTCTTAGGAAACAACCCATTGCTGCCCAAGAAGCCCCCCTCACCCTACACCCATTCCCCCGAGGGGAGAGGGGATTAATACTGGAATATCCATATGATAAAAACTTACTGGTAATAAACAGACCCCTTTGGGAGCAGTTCGTTGGGCCGAATCTTTTTCAATAGTCTCCAGAGGAATGAGTTAAACCGGAGTTAAGGCAGTAATCGGTTTCCTTTTAGTTCCCCTGGACTTGACAGGATGAAACCGCTACAGTAAATGGAAACCAAATTTTCACCAAAATTTATCGAGATAAGCCGATGTTGGTAATTTTTCTGATATTCTTTGCGGGGTGCTGGTTCTGGCCCGGACTTTTAGGCGCAGGGCCGGCCGCGCCTCTGGTTTCGCCTCCGCCGCCGGCGGAGATCATACTCCCCTATTTCCGGGCGCCGGATAAAGCTATCCTTTGCGGCGAACCCGTGCCCCTGGAGGACCCCGCGGTTAAAGAGGACCTGGACCGGGAATTCACCATCACTGTTTGGAACCGCATCCAGACCACCATGTGGATCAAACGGGCCCACCGCTACTTCCCCGAGATCGAGCGGAAAATCCGGGACCATCGGCTGCCGGCGGATTTGAAATACGTGGTTCTGGTGGAAAGCGACCTCCGGCCCAAGGCCCGCTCCTCCGCAGGCGCCCAAGGACCCTGGCAGTTCATGGCCCCCACGGCCCAGCGCTTCCAACTGCGGATCAACGACGCGGTGGACGACCGGATGGAATTTACCGCCAGTACGGACGCGGCCCTGCGCTATCTCAAAAATCTGTACCGCCTCTTCCACAACTGGCCCCTGGCCCTGGCCGGGTATAACTGCGGGGAGGGCCGGGTCCAGAAGGAGATGGCCGCCCAGGGGGTGAAAAACTATTATTACCTGGCACTGCCGGAGGAGACCGAGCGATATGTCTACCGCATTATTGCCGCCAAGATCGTGTGTGAGTCCCCGGAGCGCTACGGTTTCTTAATCCCGCCGGACCAGCTCTATCCGCCTCAGGACTGCGACGAAGTGAATTTCACCATCACCCGGGAGGTCCCGGTCAAAACCTTGGCCGAAGCCTGCGGCAGCTATTATAAAGCCATCAAGCGCCTCAACCCCTGGATCAAAGGCGCCAACCTGACTCCCGGGACTTATCATTTGAAGATCCCCAAGGGCGCGGCGCCCAGGTTTAAGGAGGCCTACAGCCGGGGACAAATCGGTTGAAGATAGCTGTCAGCTTGCAGCGGTCAGCTTTCAGCTTTGAACTTCGAACTGGAGGCCTCTACAAACGCCACCCTTTTGTCATTCTGAACGGAGCGAAGCGGAGTGAAGAATCTGGTCTTTGAAGCGATCAGAACTTCTAATCTGCCGTCATTATCTGGGCAGCCGGTAAAAGCCTTATCGCCAAAAACGAGATTCTTCGGTTCGCTTCGCTCCCTCAGAATGACAAATGAGAAGATTTTGACAAAGTCTCAATACGAACTTTGATCAATGATCACTGACCACTGGCCACAGAACTGGGAACTGGGAACTTAATTCGGAGGTTCATTGAAAGCTAGCGGCAAAGAAACTGTCTCACTTTTAATCACCGGGGCCTGGGTCCTGACCCAGAACCCGGATCGCGAAATATTCTCTCCCGGCGCAGTGGCCGTAAAGGAAGCAGAGATCGCGGCCGTGGGCCCTCCCCAGGAATTGCTGCGCCGCTACGCCCCGGATCAAATCCTGGATTATCCCCAGGGCCTGATTATCCCCGGCCTGATCAACGCCCACACCCACGCGGCCATGTCTTTGTTTAGGGGCCTGGCCGACGACCTGCCCCTGGAGGAATGGCTTAACAATCATATCTTCCCCGCGGAACGCCACCTGAACGGGGATTTCGTCTATTGGGGGACGAAACTGGCGGTGGCGGAGATGCTGCTCTCGGGCACCACCACTTTCTGCGACATGTATCTCTGGGCCGGGCAGGTGGCGCAGGCAGCCGCGGAAACCGGCATCCGCGCGGTGGTGGGGGAGGTCTTATACGATTTTCCTTCCCCTAATTACGGACCCCCGGGCGCGGGCTTAAAGTATAGTGAAGCACTCTGCCGCACCTGGCGCGGCCACCCCCTGGTGGGAGTGGCCATTCAGCCCCACGCGGTCTATACCTGCTCTCCGGAGCTGTTGCAGCAATGCGGGGAACTGGCGGCGCGCTGCGATACCCGGCTCATCATCCATCTTTCGGAAACCCCCCGGGAAGTGGCGGACTGCGAGGCCCGCTACGGGGCCACGCCGGTGGGGCATCTGCACCGGCTGGGGCTGTTGAATTCCCGCCTGGTAGCCGACCACGGGGTGGTGTTGACAAATGCCGATATGGATCTGCTGGCCGCGTCTGGCGCGGGGGTGGCCCATTGTCCGGAGAGCAACATGAAACTGGCCTCCGGCATCGCGCCGGTGGTGGACCTGCTGGCCAAAGGCGTGCCCGTGGGTTTGGGCACCGACGGCTGCGCCTCCAACAACAACCTGGATATGCTTCAGGAAATGGATACCGCGGCCAAACTGCAAAAAGTCCACCGCCTGGACCCCACCGCCCTGCCCGCGACCCAGGCCCTGGACCTGGCCACCCGCAACGGCGCGCGTATTCTGGGACTGGATAAAGAGGTGGGAGCGCTGGCGCCTGGGATGAAGGCGGACCTGGTGGTCATCGACCTGGACCAGCCCCATCTGACGCCGATTTACGATCCCTATTCCCACCTGGTGTACGCCGCCACCGGCGCGGACGTCCAGACCGTGCTGGTCCACGGCCGGGTGGTAGTCCGGGACCGCCGCCTGCTCACCTTCGACCTGGAGGAGACCCTGGCCCGGGCCCGGGAATTGGCCCGCAGTTTGCAGAAATAAGGGATAAGTCAGTATTATTTCCCCTTCCCATCGGGGGCTAATCATTACCCAGAAATGGGGGGAAATGGATAATTAGGGAATAGAGTCTTTGCGGACCTCGCGCCCCCCTCACCCTGCCCTCTCCCCCCTCCGGGGGGAGAGGGAATTGCCGGGCTTATCCATAAGATACAACCTTATGGTTAACGGCTGGCCCCCAAGAGGAGAGGGCAATGCTCGGCATACCTATGAATAATAACTTATGGATATTCCAGTATTAATCCCCTCTCCCCTCGCGGGAGAGGGAAAGGGTGAGGGGGGCGTCTAACGCCCTTCCGCCCCCTACACCAGTCCGGGGAGGCGAGCCAATGGACGTCAAAATGATCACCCGGAAACGGGAACCGCGGCAGGTCACCATGAAACTGATCGACGGTTCGCTGCTCCGGGGGCAGGTAAATCTTTTTTACGAAGAGATCGTGCTGAACCGGGTCAGCGACCTCTTCACCCGGAATAAGGATCCCTTCATCGTGGTCTTCGGAGTCAAGCTGGAAGAGACTCCCAGCCAGGTGGTCATCGTTAACAAAGAGAATATCATCTGGATCGCGCCGGAGGACTAGCCCGCGCCGGTGTCAAAACCGGCCCCTGGCCCTCAGCTCCGGGCGATGAGGAAGACCCCCAGGCAGGTCACCATAATGCCGGCCATGCGGGTGAAGGAGACCGCCTCGCCAAACATGATCTTTGCCAGGATGGCGGTGAAGATGTAGCCCAGGCTGATCAGGGGATAGGCGTAACTCACTTCCGCCTTGGCGAGCACGATGAGCCACACCAGGAATCCCAGGCCGTAGCAAACCAGGCCCAGGAGCACGTTCGGGTTGGTGGCCGCTTTGATAAAGACCGGGGGCAGAGTGCTGGCGGAGATGGCAAAGTTGCCCATTTGCGACATGCCGTATTTCAAGGAGAGCTGGCCCGCCACATTGAGAACCACGTCCAGAAAAATCAGGGCCAGCACCACTGTTTTAACCATTGCGTTGCTTCCTTCTTGCCTAAATTTAGTTAACAATTCAATATCGGCAATATTAAACCCGGATGCAAGAAAATAATCCCGCTGCCCTCTCTTCTGAGCCCACGGCCATTCACCGGCTGGACCCCCGGACCAAATTGGCCCTGCTCCTGGCCGTCTTCTTGGCCGCGCTTTTGCCCCAGCGCCCGGATATCGTGATTTTAGCCACCATCGCAGTCCTGATCCAGGTGGCCCTGGCCCGGGCCTGGGGCGAGGTTTACCGCCTCCGCTGGCTGCTCTTCATCCTGGCCCTGTTCAGCGTCACGGTCTGGTCCGTCCTGGCCCAGGGCCCGACCCCGCTTTTCTGGCGGGTGAGCCGGGAATCCCTGGCTTTTGGGGTGGCTACATTCCTGAAGTTGGGGACCATGATGGCGGCCGGCCTTCTACTTCTGGCCACCACCCCGGTGGAAGAGCTTTTCCGGGGTCTGGTGAAACTCAAGCTGCCCTTTGCCGCCGCGTTCGCCTTTGCCCTGGCCCTGCGTTGGGTGCCGGATATCTTTGCCACCGCCCAGCGGGTGAAGGAGGCCCAGGAGGCCCGGGGCCTGGCCTGGGAGGAAGGCGGTCCCGTAACCCGCCTGAAACGGCATCTGCCCTTGCTGGTTCCCATTTTTCTGCTCACTCTGCGGCGCAGCCAGACCATGGCCTGGGCCCTGGAAGCCAGGGGCTTCCAGATACATCCCCAGCGCACCTATCTCCTGGAACTCCGCATGACTCCGAGGGATTGGCTGGCCCTGAGCCTGGCCGCAGCCTTCCTGGCCGGCTTCGTGGCCCTGCACCTGGCGGGGTGGGACCAGATTCCGGGGTTGAGGCTGTAAAAAGAAAACCTCACGCAAAGACGCCAAGGCGCAAAGACGCAAGATAAAATTTTAAGGGGTAGGGCTGAAGCCGCACCCCTTAAAAATTTCTTGCGTCTTATCTTTGCGTCTTTGCGTCTTTGCGTGAGATATTTTTAAGCCCTGGTTTTCAGAACCCGGCCGGTCTTTTTTCGGTAAACCCACTCCATGGCCAGGCATGCCGGCAGCAGCCCCACCATGGTAATCAAAGCCGGTTTGGCGTTTAGATAGATGTAAATGGAGAGAATGACAAACATGGCGAAGCAGGTAATCATCGCGGCCCAGACCAGCCATTTCCGGGCGCCGGTCTGGTCAATGATCCGCAGGTGTGCGGCGTTGACGCAGGCGTAGATGAACAGGAAAGCCCCGCTGCCCATCATCGCCACTCCGGAAAGGTCGAAGAACAGGACAAACAGGATCACCAGTCCCGCGGTGATAAATAGCCCTTCTTCGCTCCGGGACCAGACTTTCCTTTCAAATAATTCCGGCAGTTCCCCGTCCCGGGCCAGCATATAGCTGATGTTGGCGCCGCCGTAGAGGGTGGCGTTGATGGCCGAGGCGGTGGAAAAAAGGGCGCCCACGGCCACGAGTTTGAAACCCCAGAGGCCCAGGAAAGGTTTGGCGGCTTCAGCCAGGGCGTAGTCCCGGGAGGAGGCGATGGCGGCAATGTCCAGGTTGCCGATGACCACCAGTGAGACGGCCAGATAGATCAGGATCACCAGGATGACGCTTAAATACAAGGCCCGGGGCAGGAGCTTCCGGGGATCGGCCATGTCCTCCGCGGCGTTGGTCACTAACCCGAAGCCCTCATAGCCGATGAAGATGATGCCGGCCCCGAATAACCACTCTTGCCCGGCCGGCCAGTGGCTCGGAGAAAAATTGGGAAGTTGCAGGAAAAAAACTCCCGCGCCGGCAAACAACAATAGGATGCCCAGTTTTACCCCGACGATGAGAGTTTCCCACTGCCCCATGGCCCGGGCCCCTAAGAAATTGACTCCGGTAAAGAGGAGAACGATGCCCACCCCCAGGGCCTTGGGCAGGTAGACGGGAGCCGGGGAAGGGAAGAAAGTCATGGCGTAACCCACGAACCCCTGGGCATACAGGGCCAGGGCGATGATGTAGCCGAACCACATATACAGGTTGAGTCCGCCGCTGATGACCCCGTCGCCAAAACCCTGGACCAGAAATTCCACCGCCCCGCCTGCGGACGGAAAGCGCGTCCCTAAGTGGGCGTAGGAATAAGCAGTGAGGAGGGCCACCGCGCCGCCGATGAGGAAAGAGATCCACATGGCGTTGCCCGCGGTCAGGGCCACCACCCCCAAGATGGAAAAGATGCCCGCTCCCACCATGCCGCCGATGCCGATGGCGATGGCTGCCAACAGGCCGATCTGCCCCTTGGGAGGCTTGGAGGATGATTGAGGGTTCATAATTCTTGATCTTCTTTCTCTGCGCCCTCTGCGTCTCTGTGGTTATTATTTTTTACCGCAGAGACGCAGAGAACGCAGAGGAAATTTATGGGCAATAAAATATGACGCTCTAGATAAAAGTTAAGGGGTACGGCTGAAGCTGCACCCCTTAAAATTTCTCGCGCCTTTCTTTGCGTCTCTGCGCCTTTGCGAGAAACACCTTTTCTAAAAAATCGCCCGCGCCAATTCCCACACCTTGGGCGACCGCCATACCTGGGACTTGAACAGTTCCCGGAGGTAGATAAACTCCTTCGGAAGCCGGTCGAAAAAATTATCGAACAACTCCTCGTGGGATCTGGCCTCCTTTACTGCTTCCTGCCGGTCCACGGACATGAGTTCATAGAATTTATCCGGATCGTATACCAAACCTTCCCAGTGGATATCCTGATGCCGGGGCATGAACCCCATGGGGCTTTCCACGCCGTACCCCCGGCCCCGCACCCGGTCCACCACCCATTTGAGCACCCGCATGTTTTCGCCGAACCCGGGCCACATGAACTTGCCGTTCTCATCCTTCCTGAACCAATTCACCCGGAAAATGCGCGGGGGATTGGCCAGATGCCGCCCCACGTTCAGCCAGTGGTTCCAGTAATCGGCCATATTGTAGCCGCAAAAAGGCAGCATGGCCATGGGGTCCCGCCGCACGGACAACCCTGCCTCCGCCGCGGCCGTGGCTTCGGAAGCCATGGTCGCGGCCAGGTACACGCCGTGGGACCAGTTGAAGCCCTGAAAGACCAGGGGCACGTGTTTGCTCATCCGGGCTCCGAAGATAAAGGCCCTGATGGGAACGCCCTCGGGATTGTCCCATTCCGGATCGAACGTCGGACATTGTTGGATGGGCGCGGTGAACCGCGAATTTGGGTGAGCCGCCAGGCGGCCGCAGTCCGGCGTCCAATCCTGGCCTTGCCAATCGAGCAGATGCGCCGGGGGGTCGTCGGTCATCCCCTCCCACCAGACATCACCGTCATCCGTGAGCGCCACATTGGTAAAAATGCAGTTTTTGGTCAAGGTCATCATGGCATTGAGGTTGGATTTCGTGGAAGTGCCCGGCGCCACCCCGAAAAAACCGGCCTCGGGATTAATGGCCCTGAGGTTACCTTCCTCATCCGGTTTTATCCAGGCAATGTCGTCGCCCACCGTGAACACCTTCCAGCCTTCAAACCCCTTGGGAGGCACCAACATGGCAAAATTGGTCTTGCCGCAGGCGCTGGGGAAGGCCCCGGCCACATAGGTGCGCTCGCCCTCGGGATTTTCCACTCCCAAAATCAGCATGTGCTCGGCCAGCCAGCCCTCATCCTCGGCCATAACCGAGGCAATCCGCAGAGCGAAGCATTTTTTGCTCAACAGGGCATTGCCTCCGTAGCCGCTGCCGAAGGAATAAACGGCCCGTTCCTCCGGAAAGTGGGTGATATAGAGATTTTCTGGATTACAGGGCCAGGGGACGTCTTTTTCCCCCGGGGCCAGGGGTGCGCCCACCGAATGCAGGCACTTGACGAAGTGGCCGTCGTCGCCCATAACATCCAGCACCGCCTGGCCCATACGGGTCATGATCCGCATATTCACCGCCACATATGCGGAATCCGAGATCTCCACGCCGATATGGGCAATGTGGGAACCCAAAGGCCCCATGCTGAAAGGAATGACGTACATGGTGCGCCCGCGCATGCAGCCGTCAAACAGGTGCGTCAATTTTGCTTCCATGTCTGCCGGGTTAATCCAGTTGTTCGTAGGGCCGGCATCGGCTTTATTGAGAGAGCAGATAAAGGTGCGGCTTTCCGTACGCGCCACGTCCCTGGGGTCGGAGCGGCTTAAGAAACTGTTGGGGCGTTTTTCTTGATTCAACCGGATAAAAGTCCCGCTTGCCACCAAATCGTCGCAAAGGCTCCGGTATTCTCCATCGGAACCGTCGCAAATATAGATCCGTTCCGGTTTAGTGAGGCCGGCTACCATATTAATCCAACTGAGGAGGGAACTGTTGTTGGTCTTCGCGCCGGTTATTTCCAGACCTTGCATGGACAACCTCCTAAAACCGCGGTCGATATGGGGCAGGATTAGATACATTTTTAAAATAAATTTGCGTGTTCTTTTATAGCCTCTCTCAGATTCTTTCTATATCTCTGGTTATATCTCTGGTTCCCAAGCTCCGCTTGAGAACCCACTTGGATGCGAAGCTCTGCTTCGCTTCCCCGGCGGTAATTATTCGGCTACCGCCTAAAAACCAAGCAGAGCTTGGCTGACAAGTGCGTTCCCAAGCAGAGCTTGGGAACGAGGAGAGATGGGCCGGGAGGTTTAACCTGCTTTTTGCTCTTCTGACACCTTGATGAACTTCTTCCTGAATTTATGCTCCACTTCCATATCCGGCGCGCCCAACCCCGCGGCCAGCAAGTATTTATTGACAAAAATCCGGTTTTTTAAATACACGTAAGCCGGAATGGCCTCCCCCTGCCTCGGCGCCCCGTCCGGAATCTTGCATATTATACTTTTCCCCAGGATTTTGTCAGTTAAATAAGCTATGGCCTTATCTTTTTCTGTGATGCGGACGCCGAGAAATTTTATGCTTTGGCCGGTGTCGATCTTCAGGGTGTCCGGGGCAACTATGGCCACTACCTTGTGGAGGACCGGGCCGGACTCCGCCTCCCCCAGGGGCCGGGCGTCGGGCAGGTGGGGTTGGTAGGATGGTAGGGGCAGGCGGGGCGTTTTTTTTCGGGAAGTAATGGTGATTTCAGGATAAATCGGCAGCCGGTCCTTCAGCCCCAGCTTTTCTTGGATAAGGCTGAGGAAATCTTCGTGAATCTCATAGCCCACCCCGTTCCGCCCCAACTCCAGGGCCGTCTTCACGGTGGTGCCGCTCCCCAGGAAGGGGTCCAACACCGTATCCCCCACAAAAGTGAACATGCGGATGAGGCGCCGGGGCAGCTCCTCCGGGAACATGGCTTCATGCCCCACCTGCTTGGCTCCCCCGAATCGCCAATGGCCGGAGTAATACTCCTTCCACTCCTCTTTGGTCAATTTTGAGGCTTCTTTGATTTCTTTAGCTACCGCCCTCCCCTTCCCCGGTTTCTTAAAAATCAAAATGAATTCGTAATCGATCTCCACCAGGCCGTTGGGGGGATAAGGATAGGAGCCCATGACCACCGCGCCGCCGCTGGGGTTCATGGTGGTCTTCTTCTGCCAGATGACGGCCCCCAGGAAGTCGAAGCCGATCTGCTCACATTGGGAGATGAACTCCGCGTGCAGGGGAATTACTTTGTAGCGGCCGTAAATGCTGGAGCGGGCGAACTGGTCGCCGATGTTGATGCACAACCGGCTGCCTTCCCGCAATACCCGGAAGCATTCGGTCCAGGTGCGGTATAGGTCAATCAAATATTCATGCAGGCTCTGCCCGTAGCCGATCTGCCCGGTGACGCCATAATCTTTAATATGCCAGTAGGGAGGCGAAGTGACTACTAAATCGACGCTTTGGTCATCCAGCTCCACCATGGAGCGGCTGTCTGCAAAAATTATTTTGGCCCAGTTATCCATCATAAGAACTTTTATAATAACGAGTTGTAGTCATAAATGCATGTAATGTAGGGGCGAACCTTGTGTTCGCCCTGTAACGTCCGGGGCGAACACAAGGTTCGCCCCTACGAAAAATATCCTTTTGGCGGATAATTGGCTTAAGTTCTTAACCGCCGAAGATCTATCGCTTTATTCAGCAGCGCGGCTGCCAATAGTTCCAACTCATCCGGGTTTCCCGTTATGTGCAGGGATTTTGTGGCTGGATGATCTTGTCTTACAAGAAGTTCGTGTGATTTTCGGAGTTCGTTGAGTTCATTAATGCTTAGATCAATTGGGTGGTTTCCATGGCTTGAGCCATATTTAATTTCAATTCGCATAAAAACCCCCACGTTTAAAGAATTAAAGATACCGATATGGGCCACTGATCACTGATCACTGATTACTGATTACTGATCACTGGCCCCTGACCCCTGGCCACTCTTCACTTCGCCAGCCACTTCAAACCCTGGCGCAGAAAATCCTCCACCGTGGCCGCGCCCTGGGTCCGCGCCATATCCAGGGCCTTTTCCGCCACGTTTTTGGGGTAGCCGAGATTAAGGAGGGCGGACAGCGCGTCCTGGTAGGGCCGGTCGCCGGGAACTCCGGGCCGGGGTCTCGCGGAGATGATCACCTTGCCTTTCAGCTCGAGCAGGATGCGGTCCGCAGACTTCTTGCCGATGCCGGGAATCCCCGCCAGCCGCCGGGAGTCGTTTAACGACAGGGCCTCTTCGAATTCCTGGGGGGAAATGCCGCTGAGGATTTTTAGGGCCATGCTTGGGCCGATGCGGGGGATGTCCAAGAGCTTCAGGAAGGTGTCTTTTTCTTCATGGGTGATGAAGCCATACAGGTTGAGCGCGTCGTCCTGAATCCGGGTATGAATCTGCAAACTCACCGGGGCCGGGGGCTCGGGCATGGCATAAAAAGTGGACAAGGGGATCAGCACCAGGTAGCCTACCCCCCCCACCTTGACAATGGCCTGGCCCGTGCTCTTGTCCAGGAGTTCGCCTTCTAGAAAGCCAATCATTTTGAAAATACCGTTTCCGTTTTTCGTTTATAAGATGTAAAGCTGAAAAGTTAAACTGATTCCGTATGCGACAATTGCTGTAGCTAAATAAAGGCGGGAGCGGCGGGGGTTTTTCCACATCTCCATGGGAACCATTTTCTGACGGCTCTCCGTATCAGCCCACTCACGACCCGACTTCTCTATACAGGCCCGCCGCCATCTTTAGGTGTTGCCACAGTTGTGGCAACTCACGGGGACGTAGACATAAAGCTCCAAGACGACCATCCGGACCAGGTGCCAGTGAACAAATATTGTCCGACTTAAGATGACTTGATACGCAGAACAGCACCGCGATTCTACCGAGCTGAAACTGATAGGTGCAATGTCCTTCGTATTTGAACTTGAAGGGGGCTGCGACGCCACCGTGCCCGGATTGCATGACAGGACATAGCCAGAGCGGGTATTCGTACCTGGCACCTGGATTGCCACTAAGCAGCATTGCGCGAAGACGTTCCTCGTGTTGTCCAAGCCTAACCTGCCAAAACTCGGGAAGCGTCGAAACGCTGCTTCGCCAAAGGATGGAAATCAGGAACAGTTTGAACTTATCGTAGTCGAAGCCCCTAAAACGAAGGAGCTTCATTTTTAATCCCAACGGCCCTCCCTCGACCATACTCATTGACATGCTTGGGGGTGGACAACTTCTAAAGGACGTGATAGTTCGCCAGTATGATAGTGAAGGTTGCTCGTATCTGGTGTTTAGCAGTTCTTCGCATTCTGCGCACAGTAACTTCTCCCGTAGTCCCTTCTGGAGGTACCTCCTCTTGATCTCGCCATTTTTAAATAGAAACCCGACCATCCGTCGTCTTGCAGAGTAGAGCGGCTTGTAGATGAACTCCGGTATGACGTGCGAATCGCAGAGACGATCCTCGCGACCACACAGGGCGCATTGGGTTCGCTGGTCGGGCGACATGTCACTACTCCTTAACATGGGCTTCTAGTCGCGCGTGTGTTTGATCTCCCGAATTGTCTCCCCACGGTTAAATTACTGTGTACGAGCACATTTCAACTTATGTCTGATCATGGCGGGCTTCCGGTTTCAGGGAATTACATTTCCCCATTTAGACCCGCACTTCCGGCACTCCCAGCGCTTGCTGTCCCGGGCAACTTCGCAGCCGCCGAGTTCCACTCTGCCGCTGTCGATGGCGCGATGCAGTTCTTCATCCAATATCGGCTCGCCGTAGAGGATATAGACCACCCGGTCCGAGTTGCACCTGGGGCAGGTAACCGGCGCGTCCCAGGGACGAGGGTCTCTTGTTTGGGCTGACGCCAGCAGAGGGAGCAGGAAAAGACCTACCCAAATAACCGCAATAAGGAATTTAAGACGAACCATTGCCTGTCCTGTAGTCTTACCGAAGACCGTAGACCGCAGACCGAAGACCGTCATTACCGCGGCCATTTGCTGTGAAACAGGTGGCAGATCCCCACCGCCAGGGCGTCAGCCGCGTGTTCGTTGGTGATTTTCAGGCCCAGCAGGTGTTCGATCATCAACTGCACCTGGGCCTTGGTGGCCTGGCCGTAGCCAACCACCGCCTTTTTCACGGTGGTGGCGGAATACTGGAAGACGGGGAGGGAGGATTGGGCCGCGGCCAGGAGCACCACCCCCTGGACCTGCCCGAGGACGAAGGCGCTGCGCACGTTGCTGGCCAAAAAGATTTCCTCCAGGGCCAGGGCCTGGGGCTGGTGCTGTTGGATCAAGTCCGTCAAGCTGTCATAGATTTGACGCAGGCGATTTTCCAGGGCCGGGCGAGACCCGGCATGGATGCGCCCGGAATCCAGGTGCAGGAGCTTCTCCCTTTCTTCCTGGATGACGCCGAACCCGGTGTCCCGGGAACCCGGGTCCACCCCCAGGATCACCTGGCTCACATCAGGGCCTCCAGGAGGTTATCCGGGATATCGAAATTGGCGAAGACGTTGTTCACGTCGTCGTGATCTTCCAGCAATTCCACCAACTTCAACACCTGCTGCGCAGGCTTTTCCTCATCGATGCGCACCGTGGTTTTGGGGTGGAGCTGCAGTTCCGCCAGCGCGGGTTGAAAGCCTCTGGCCTCCAGGGCCTCTTTGACTTCCACAAAACTTACCGGGTCGGTGAGGACTTCAAACTGGGTCTCATCACTCTGCAGGTCTTCGGCGCCGCACTCCAAGGCGGCCTCCAGGAGTTCATCCTCCTTGACGCTCTCCCGGTCGAAGACGATGACCCCTTTTTTGTCGAACATCCAGGCCACGCAGCCGGGTTCCCCCAGGTTACCCCCGTACTTGGTGATCAGATGGCGCACGTCGGAGACGGTGCGGTTTTTGTTATCCGTGAGGCTCTCCACCATCAAGGCCACGCCTGCGGGGCCGTAGCCTTCCAGGATCAGCTCTTCCAGGGCCGCGCCGCCACCTTCGCCGGTGCCTTTACGGATGGCCTTCATCATATTGTCTTTGGGGAGGTTCTCGGCCTTGGCCGCGGCAATGGCAGCCCGGAGGCGGGGATTGCCCGAGGGGTCGCCGCCGCCTATGCGCGCGGCCACGGTTAGCTCCTTGGTGAGCTTGCCGAAGACCTTCCCCCGCTTGGCGTCCAACGCCCCTTTTTTGCGCTTGATGGTGCTCCACTTGGAATGGCCGGACATCGGGCTTGCTCCTTAAATGATTTTACCACAGAGGCACAGAGAGCACAGAGTTTCACAGAGAATTTGATAATTTCCTTTGACGCCAAGGCGTCAAAGGAAATTACAATTTACCTCTGTGAATCTCTGTGTCCTCTGTGTCTTTGTGGTGAATCTTTTTTTTATTCAACGCCAGCAGGTAAATCTCCTTGCTGGCCGCGCGGGAGCCCGGGGGCTTCACCCGGCGGCAGACCTTAAAACCGGCCTCCAATTCCCGGACCAGGGCCCCCACTCCAGGCCCTTCGAAGACCTTCACCAGAAAAAATCCCCCGGGCCTGAGCACCCTTTTGGCCCACTCCCAGGCGGCCAGTGCCAGGTCCAGCGAGCGCTGCTGGTCTACCTCCCTGATGCCCGTGGTCCTGGGGGCCATGTCGCTGACCACTGCGTCAAAAAAATCACTGACCGCCCTGACGGCCTCCAGATCCAGGCCGCTCACGTCCCCGGGCACGAAGTATACGGGCGGCGCCACCTTAATGGCGGGCGGATTCACGTCCACCCCCACCACCAAACCGCCCGCGCCCACCCGGGAGGCCAGGTATTGCAGCCAGGAACCGGGAGAGCATCCCAGGTCCAACACCTTTTGTCCCGGCTGGAACAGGCGGTGTTTTTCGTCCAGCGCCTTTAATTTATATATGGCCCGGGCCACGTATCCTTCGGTCCGGGCTTGGTCGCGGTAGGGGTCGGGCACCCCGGGGCGGGGCATGATAAAGCGCCTATCTGGGTAAATTAACTGGATTTCTTTTACCATAGGAACCCGGTTTTGGCAATTAAAAAGCAGTAGCCAGTGGCCAGTAGCCAGTAGCCAGTAAACAGCAATCAATGATCAGTGATTAATCGGCAAGACGATCCCCTAACCTCCTAACCCCTGGCCCCCGATTTCGATTGTCAATTTATTGACAGAGAATTGCATCCTTGACTAGGTTTTCCGTCAAGAGCTACCGCCAGATCGGATAATTTCCCAGTTCCATCGGGATTTGCGCCCCTCGCCCTCATCTTTCGCGGCTGGCACAATCATTGCTCCTTTAGAAAAAAAATTTGCGCAAAGGAGCCTGGTGATGGCCCGCGAAAAAGAGCTCCCTCAGGAGGAAATGGAGGCGGCTCCTCCCAAGCGTAAGGGGAAACTTAAGAAAATCATCATTATGGGTGTCCTGGCCGTGGTGCTGCTGGTGGGCGGCGCCTTTGCCTACCTCGTCCTGACCGACGACCCCTCCTCTGACAAGGAAAAGGCCAAGCATGCGGATAAAGCCATGATGAACCTGGAGCCGTTCCTGGTCAACCTGGCGGACAAGGACTCCCGGCGTTATCTCAAGGTGAAGATCGACCTGGAAGTGGATGGCGAGAAGGCGGTAAAAGAACTGGAGAAGTCCATGCCCCGCATCCGGGACCAGCTCATCTTTCTTCTCAGCAGTAAAAGTTACCAGGATATCAGCACCCCTGAAGGCAAACATCAGCTCAAGAAAGAGATCATGGAGCGCATGGCGGCCTTGCCCACGGGCAAGAAGATCAGCGGCGCTTTTTTTACTGAATTTGTGGCCCAATAGGAGATCAAGGTGACTAAGGTTCTATCCCAGGAAGAGGTTGATGCCCTCCTTAAGGGAATGATCGAGGGGGAAATCGACGTTGAGACCGACCAGCGAGCCCCGGAAGAGGGGGTCATCAACTATGATTTTACTTCCCAGGAACGGATCATCCGCGGGCGCATGCCCACCCTGGAGGTAATCAACGAGCATTTCGCCCGGGCCTTCCGGGTCTCCCTGTCCATGACCCTGCGGCGCACCGTGGACATTCAGACCAACTTCGTGCAGATGGTGAAATTCGGCGAGTTTCTCCGCTCCCTGCCCCTACCCAGCAGTTTTCACATCCACAAGATGGACCCCCTGAGGGGCCAATGCCTGATGGTGGTGGACAGCAAACTGGTCTTCGCCCTGGTGGAGTGCTTCCTGGGCGGGAGCGCCAAGACCCGGTTCAAGATCGAAGGCCGGGATTTCACCACCATCGAGCGCCGCCTCATCAACAAGGTGGTGCTCATGGCCTTCCAGGACCTGGAGAAGGCCTGGGCCCCGGTGCATCCGGTGAAGATGAACCTGGTGCGGGTGGAGATCAATCCCATGTTCGTGGGTATCGCCACCCCCAACGACATCGTGGTGATCAGCAAGTTCCAGGTGGAAATGGAGCAGACCGACGGGTTTATCACCGTGTGCATTCCTTACTCCAATATCGAACCCATCAAGGGTAAGCTCTACTCCGGGTTCCAGAGCGAGCAGCTGGAGCTGGACAGCCGTTGGACCGCCCGCATCCAGGAGCAGCTCCACGACATGTCGGTGAACCTGGTAGTGGAACTGGCCACCACGGTGATGAACGCCAAAGACGTGTTGAACCTGCAAGTGGGAGACGTTATCACCTTTGACAAAAAGGTGACCGAACCGTTATTGGCCAAGGTGGAAGGCATCCCCAAATTCCTGGGCAAGGCCGGCCAGGTCCGCAACGCCAAGGCTTTTCAATTAAGCAGCAAGCTTTACACACCGGCCCATTGAGTTAAGCCTGACCGGAGGGTAATGGAACTATGGCAAATGAACGAGTGCAGGATTATGACTGGGAAAAGGCGCTGGCCGATAAAAACGTGGACCTGGAGCCGGATTTTGGAGACGCTGCGGACCTGGGCTCGGGGGCTGAAGCGGCAGCCGCCAAAAAAATCGGCCATCAAAACCTGGACCTGCTCCTGGACATCCCCCTGGAAATCACCGCGGAATTGGGCCGGGCCAAGATGATCATCAACGATCTCCTGCAGCTGGGCCAGGGTTCGGTGATCGAGCTGAACAAGCTGGCCGGGGAACCCCTGGAGATCATGATCAACCAGAAGCTCATCGCCCGGGGCGAAGTGGTGGTGGTTAACGAGAAATTCGGCATCCGCCTCACTGACATCATCAGTCCCCTGGAACGCATCAAGCAACTTTCCTGAGACTGACAGATGACGGCTTTCGGGGGATGGGTCCCGGAGGGTTGGAGCTTGCTCAACCTCTTCGCCCAAGGCGCAACCGAAGGGATGGCCGCCGGCGGCGGAGTCATGGCCCAAGAGTTTCCTTTTTGGCAGCACTTCATCCGGGTGGCCTTAGTCTTGAGCGCCATGCTGGGAGTGCTGGTCCTGGTCCTTTACCTCTGGAAGAGATCGGGCGTCCTGCGGCCCCAGGGCGTCTCTCCCTTGATCCAGGTGCTGGCCACCCATTATCTGGCTCCCAAGAAGGCCCTGATCCTGGTGGAAGTGGGCCGGGAAAGACTGCTGCTGGCCAGCGCCGGGGACCAATTGAGCCTGGTCGCTCCCTTGGCGCCCGCGGCCGCGGCGGCCCAGGCCGAAGATCCGGCTTTAGCGCCGCCGCGAAAGATTGAAAAAGAAGGTGGGGGATGAAGTCCCGCGTCGCTAAATACACCCTGTTGCTCCTTCTCTGCCTGCTGGCAAGGCCCGGTTGGGCCGCGCCGGACGCAGGTCTGGGCGGTCTGGACCAACTCCTGGCCCCGGAGCGTTTGAGTCTCTCTTTGCAACTGCTGCTGCTCCTCACCGTCCTCTCCCTGGCCCCTGCCCTGGTGGTCATGGTCACTTCCTTCACCCGGCTGGCCGTGGTCTTTTCTTTCCTGCGCCACGCCCTGGGCACCCAGCAGATGCCCCCCAACCAGATTCTCATCGCCCTGTCCCTGTTTCTCACGGTCTTTATCATGGCCCCGGTCTGGCAGGAGATTCAAGAGAAGGCGGTCAATCCTTATATCAATCAGAAATTGCCGGGAGACGAAGCGGTGAAAAAGGGCCTGGAACCCTTAAGGGCCTTCATGCTGAAGCAAACCCGGGAAAAAGACCTGGGGCTGTTCGTCTCCATTTCCCAGACCCCGAAGCCCAAAAACGCCGACGATGTCCCCATCTCCGCCATGATTCCGGCCTTCATGATCAGCGAACTCCGGACCGCGTTCGAGATCGGCTTTCTCCTTTACCTGCCCTTTCTGATCATCGACATGGTGGTGGCTTCGGTGCTTCTGTCCATGGGCATGATGATGCTGCCCCCGGTGATGATTTCCATGGTTTTTAAAATCTTGCTCTTCGTGCTGGTGGACGGCTGGAACCTGGTGGTGGGCTCCCTGGTGCGAAGTTTTCAATGACCAGAATTAGGGAGGCGCAATGAACTCGGAAGTGGTGATCGGCATCGCCCGGCAGGCCCTCCAGGTGACGCTGTTGGTATCCCTGCCCATCCTGGGCATCGGTTTGGTGGTGGGCGTAATCATCAGCCTGGTGCAGGCCGCTACCCAGATCCAGGAAATGACCCTGACCTTCGTGCCCAAGATCGTCTCCATTTTCGTGGGCCTGCTGCTGCTCCTGCCCTGGATCATGAACCAACTGGTGACCTACACCACCGAGCTGTTCGGCAATATCCCCAACTACGTGCGCTGAAGGAACTTGAGATGCCCGGCCTGATCCTGCAAATGGAACAATTCTTCATGGTGGTGATCCGGGTGGGCTGTATTCTCTTTTTCCTCCCGGTTTGGGACAGCCGCCTCGTTCCCGCGCAGATCAAGGTCTATTCCATCCTGGTGATCTCCCTGGCCTTGACCCCGGTGGTGGCGGGAACCCTGCCCCCTTTCCCCCAGAACTGGCTGGCCGCGGTTTCCCTGGTGCTTCGGGAGCTGCTCCTGGCCCTTTCTCTGGGCCTGGTGGTGCGCTTCGTCTTTTCCGGCATCCAGATGGCCGGGGAATTGGCGGGCATCCAGATGGGCTTCGGCATGGTGACCCTCATGGACCCCCAGAGCGGCATTCCCACGGTATTGATTGCAGACCTGCTGATGCTTACGGCCACCGTACTCTTCCTGGCGGTGGACGGCCACCATCTGCTCCTTTATGTCCTGGCCCAGAGCTTCGGGGAGGTGCCGGTGGGCGGCCCGCCGCTGATGCCCGGCAGCCTCCTTTCTTTTATTGTCCCTTTGGGAAGCCTGATGTTCCAACTGGCGGTCAAACTGGTGGCCCCCATTATCCTGGTCCTGTTTTTGACCCAGATCGCCATGGGCCTGGTGGCCCGCACCGTTCCCCAGGTGCAGGTGATGATCCTGGCCTTCCCGGTGACCATCCTCCTGGGTCTTACTTTTCTCTCCCTGACCATGATTCTCATCGGCCCCTTCCTGGCCGACAAGTTCTCCTGGTTCAAGGGGCCCTTGTTTCAGGTTTTGAAAGCCTGGCACGGCTAAAAGATGGTTTTCGGTTTCCGGTTTTCGGTTTTCGGCAAAATGAAAACCGGAAACCGAAAACTAAAAACTAAAAACGGTCTCTAAAATGGCGGAAGACTACCAGGACAAAACCGAACAACCTACCCCAAAACGACGGGATGAGGCCCGGAAAAAGGGGAAGGTGGCCAAGAGCCGGGACCTGTCCGGGGCCGTGGTGCTCCTCACCGCCCTGCTGTGCCTGATCCTCTGGGGGCCGGTCCTGGGGCGGAAGACCCTGGAAATGCTGCAGTTATATCTGGGGCAAATCCGCCCGGGGATGGTGGGTCCCAACCAGGTGGCCCCTTTATTCGTGGGTTTCGGCCTCACCCTGGCCGGACTGCTGACCCCCATTTTCCTGAGCCTTTCCGCGGCCGCCATCTTGGGGACTTACGCCCAGGTGGGCAAGATCTACTCCACCGAACGCATCACCCCTGACCTGAGCCGGCTCCAATTCTTCCAGGGATTCAAGCGCTTCTTTTCCCTGAACACCCTGGTGGAGCTGCTGAAATCCCTGGCCAAGATCGCCGTCATCGGCCTGGTGGCCTTTTATTCAGTAAAGTCGGAGCTCCCCACGCTGCTGCCCCTGGTAGACCAGGAGGTGGGCCAGGTGCTGCTCCATCTCACAGGCACCGCCTTCCGGGTCTCCGCCCGCATTATCATCGCCTTGCTGGTCCTCGGAGCCTTTGATTATCTCTATCAGCGTTACGAGTTCGAAAAGAACCTGAAGATGACCAAGCAGGAAGTCAAGGACGAGATGCGCCAGGTGGAAGGCGATCCCAAGGTCAAGGCCCGCATCAAGAGCATCATGCGGCAGATGGCCAACAAACGCATGATGGCCGCGGTGCCTGAAGCCGACGTGGTGATCACCAACCCCACCCACTTTGCGGTGGCTCTGAAATACGACAGCGCCACCATGATGGCCCCCGAGGTGGTGGCCAAGGGCCGGGGCTTCATCGCCTTGAAGATCATCGCCATTGCCCAGGAAGCGGGCGTCCCCAGGGTGGAGAACCGGGAGCTGGCCCGCGCCCTCTACCGCAAGGTGGAAGTGGGCAAGTCCATTCCCACCTCCCTGTACCGGGCCGTGGCCGAAGTCCTGGCTTATATCTACCGGTTGCGGGGCGCGGCTGCGGGAGGCGCTAGATGACCACCCTGCCCCTGGCCTCCAAACCTTCGGTGATGAAAGGTTTCGGCATCCATAAGGGCGAACTCTTCGTGGCCCTGGGGGTGATCACCATCCTCCTGGTCATGGTCTTCCCCCTGCCGCCCATCGTTTTAGACCTGCTGCTGAGCTTCAACATCACCTTTTCTTTGATGATCCTGCTGCTGTCTCTGTACACCATCCGGCCCATCGAGTTTTTTATCTTTCCGTCTTTGCTTTTGATCACCACCCTGTTCAGGCTCTCCTTGAACGTGGCTTCCACCCGCCTGATCCTCCTGCACGGTTATGAAGGCATGGAGGCCGCGGGCCGGGTTATCCGCTCCTTCGGCAGTTTCGTGGTGGGCGGCAACTACGTGGTGGGCGGCATCATCTTTCTGATTTTAGTGGTCATCAACTTCATCGTTATCATCAAGGGTTCCACCCGGATCGCCGAAGTCGCAGCCCGCTTCACCTTGGACGCCATGCCCGGCAAACAGATGGCCGTTGACGCGGACCTCAACGCCGGCTACATCGACGAGATGGAGGCCCGGAAGCGCCGGGCCGCCCTGGCCCGGGAAGGGGAATTCTACGGGGCCATGGACGGCGCGTCCAAGTTCGTCCGGGGGGAAGCCATGGCCGGAATTCTGATCATGGCCATCAACCTCCTGGGCGGCCTGATCATCGGTGTGGCCCAGCACGACATGACCATCGGTGATGCGGCCCAGACCTTCTCCCTGCTGACCATCGGTGAAGGCCTGGTGGGCCAGATCCCCGCGCTCCTGGTGTCCACGGCCGCCGGCCTGATCGTCAGTAAGGCCGCGTCCGAAGCCTCCATAGGCGAGGAATATGCGACCCAGTTCACCCTGAAACCCCAGGCCATGAGCGTGGCCGCTGGCATTATTCTCCTCATCGGCCTGGTGCCGGGCCTGCCCCATGTCCCCTTCATCGCCTTGGCCATGCTCACCGGCGGCTTGGCTTACGTGGCTCGAAACGCCAAACAAAAGGCGGAAGCCGCGGAAATCGAAGCCAAGAAAGCGCCCCCCAAGCCCAAAGGACCGGAGCCCATGGAGAACCTCCTGGCCCTGGACCTTCTGGAGCTGGAAGCGGGCTACGGCCTCATCCCCCTGGTGGACGAAGAACAGGACGGGGAACTGCTGGAGCGCATCCGGGCCTTGAGAAGGCAATTCGCCGTGGAGATGGGGGTGATCGTGCCTCCCATTCACATTCGGGATAACCTGCAACTCAAGCCCGGCGGCTACGTGATTCTCATCAAGGGGGTGGAAGTGGCCCGCGCGGAGCTGATGGTGGGTTATCATCTGGCCCTGCATCCCGGAGACGCCCTGCGCCAGATCGAGGGCATTCCCACCCGGGAGCCTACTTTCAATCTCCCCGCGCTCTGGATTCCGGCCAACAAAAAGGAAGAGGCCCAACACCTGGGATATACCGTGGTCAATCTGGCGTCGGTCATCGCCACCCACCTCTCCGAGGTGATCCGCACCCACTGCCACGAACTCCTGGGCCGCCAGGACGTACAAAAACTCCTGGACCGCCTGGGATCATCCAACCCCAAGGTGATAGAAGAACTGGTGCCCGGCCTCCTTTCCCTGGGGGGCATCCAAAAAGTCCTCCAGAACCTGGTTCAGGAAAGGGTCTCGGTGCGCGACCTCCTCACCATCCTGGAGACCCTGGCGGACTATGCGCCTTTCACCAAGGACCCGGACATCCTCACGGAATACGTGCGCCAGCGCCTGGGCCGGGCCCTGACCAAACCCCTGGAGTCCCCGGATAATAAAATCATGGTCTATTCCCTGGACCCCTTTATCGAGGACCTGGTGAAAGACAGCCTGCAAAAAACGGATTACGGCGTCTTTCTGGCCATGGCCCCGGAAACCGCCCAGGAAATTATTAATGCCCTCCAGGGGGCTGTGGATAAGGCTACGGCACAGAACGTGCAGCCGATAATAGTATGTTCTCCCGGAGTGCGGCGGCATCTCCGCCGCCTGGTGGAAAGGCATCTGCCCACCTTACGGGTGCTGTCCCATCACGAACTGGTAACGGAAGCCAAGATTCAATCCTTAGGGGTTGTGGGTTTAGGCCATGAAGCTTAAAAAATTTTTAGCCCGAGACCTGAAGGAAGCCCTGTCTCAAGTAAAGAAGGAGATGGGGCCGGAAGCCGTGATTCTCTCCACCCAGTCCCGGTGGGTCAAAAACGATCACCGCGGGAAGGGACGCCACCCCGGCGTGGAGGTGACTGCCGCCGTGGATGTCAGCGCCTTCCCCGGCCATAACGGCAACGGTAATGGCAATGGCAATGGAGAAGAGGAACTCCGGGGGGATTGGTTTCCGCCCTTCCGGACACCCGTCAGCCAGATTCAGGAGGATTTGGAAGAGGTCAAAGATCTGCTGCGCCATTGGATGCGGGAAAACGGCACCCCCGCCTGGCTGGGGCAGCACAAGGAACTGGCCACCTTCTACCGTTTTCTCGGCCGCACCGGCCTTGATGAGCGGATTCTCCAGCGGTGGCTGGATAACGTGCAAAACCTGTTGGAGCAATCCGGCGACCAGCCTCTCACCTTGAAAGAGGTGGCCGGCCGCTATCTGATGCACGCCTTTGAAGTGGTGGACCCTTGGAAGGCCAAAGCCGGCCGGCCCCGCTACTGGACCTTCATCGGCCCCACCGGGGTGGGCAAAACCACCACCATCGCCAAACTGGCGGCCAAGTTCGGTCTTTACGAAAAGCAAAAGGTCGGCCTGATCTCTCTCGACAGCCAGAGATTGGGGGCCCACAACCAACTGGCCGCCTACGGCCGCCTGGCCGGGCAGCCCCTGATGACGGCGCACCGGCGCCATGACTTGCTGGAAGCCCTGGAGAAGATGGGGGACATGGACCTGGTGTTGATCGACACCGCGGGCCGCAGCCCCTATGCCCCCGGCCTCCAAAAGGAATTGACCCTTCTTTTGGGCGATATTCCGGACCTGGAACACCACCTGGTGTTGAGCGCCACCACCAAGGAGTCCAATCTTACCAACGCCATCAGCGGCTTTGGGGTGTTGCCCATCTCCTCATACATCATTACCAAAGTGGATGAGACCAACGACTTTTCCGGAATCTTCAACCAGCTCTGCCGCCACCGGGTGCCGGTGTCCTATTTAACCGGGGGCCAACGGGTGCCCGAGGACATCGAACTTTCTTCCCGCAGACGAGTTACGGAACTGTTGCTGCGGCGGCGCCATTAACCGAGATGTTTAACTAGTTGGGAGTACGCATGAAACCGACCACAATGCTGCAAGAAATGGAAGGGCCGGCCCGGAAACTGGCCACACCGTCTGCGCCGCACTTAAGGGTGATTTCCGTAACCTCCGGTAAAGGCGGGGTGGGGAAGTCCAACGTGGTGGCCAACCTGGGACTGGCCCTGGCGCACCAGGGCCTCAAGGTCCTCCTCATCGACGCCGACCTGGGTCTGGCCAACCTGGATATCATTCTGGGCCTGAACCCCAAGTTCACCATTCACGACGTGCTGCAGCTCCGCAAGACCCTGCCGGAAGTCCTGGTGGAAGGCCCGGGGGGCATGAAGATCCTGCCCGCGTCTTCCGGCATCCCGGAGCTTTCCGAACTCGACGAATACCAGAAGATGTTCCTGTTAAACGAGCTGGACAACTACTCCGAGAGCGTCGACATGGTGTTGATCGACACCGGCGCAGGCATCTCCCGGAACGTGCTCTTCTTCAACATCGCCGCCCAGGAGCGGCTGGTAGTGGCCAATAACGAGCCCACATCCATCACCGACGCCTACGCCCTGATCAAGGTCCTGGCCACCCAACACAATGAGCGGCGGTTTAAACTGCTGGTGAACGGCCTCTCCCAACCCCGGGAGGCGGAAGCGGTGTACCGCACCCTGCTGAAGGTGTCGGAACGGTTCCTGGGCCGGGATATTTCCCTGGAATATCTGGGGTTTATTCCTCACGACGAGTCCATACCCAAGTCAGTCCTGAAACAACAACCGGTGTTAACCCTGTATCCCAAATCCCGGGCATCCAGGTCTTTTGTGCAGATCGCTCAGCAACTTTGGGACACTCCCGCCCCTGAAGAGGTGGACGGCAACATCAAATTCTTTTGGCGGCGCCTGCTCCAATACCAGATCTAGACCGCGCCGTGAAAGAAATAGAGAACGACGACATGAAGAAGCAAGCTTTAGCCCACGACACCTTCGCCACGCCCGGGGAATATTGGCCTGCGCAAGTGGACGATTCCTGGCAGGAGCAAATGGTGCTGCAATATGCGCCATTGATTAAGTATATCGCCTCCCGCCTGGCCCTGCGCCTGCCCTCCCATATTTCTCTGGACGACCTGATCAGTTCCGGGATCATCGGTTTGATAGATGCAATACATAAATTCGATCCCAGCAAAAATATCAGCTTCAAGACCTACGCGGAATTCCGCATCAAAGGGGCCATCCTGGACGAACTCCGCAGCCTGGACTGGATACCTAGATCAGTGCGGAAGAAAACCCATCTTATCGAGAATGCTTACGCGGAATTGCAAAAAACCCTGGGCCGCCCTGCGGAGCCGGAAGAGGTGGCCGAAGCCCTCGGGTTGCAGATGGATGAATTCTACCAGCTCCTGGATGAGACTAAATCCGTGTCCCTGGTGGAGCTGGAAGGGGTGTGGAAGACCATCAGCGCCAATGCTGACGTGGCCGACAGCGACGTGCCGGAGATTCTCCAGGACGAGAACGTGCGGGACCCGTACATGGCCCTGCATTTTTCCCAACTCCAGGAAGTCATGGTGCGGGGCATCGAGGCCCTGCCCGATAAGGAAAAACTGCTGATTTCCTTGTATTATTACGAAGAACTGACCATGAAGGAAATCGGCCAGATCATGGGTTATACCGAGTCCCGCATCTCCCAGCTGCATACCCAGGCCATGTTGCGCCTGCGGGGCAAGCTGCGGGAACATTTTAACCCGGGAGGTTGAAGAACATGACCGGCCGCGGGTCCTCACTGCTGCCTTTCCGGTTTTTCATTCTCTTCCTGGCCCTGGCGCTGGCGACAGGCGCCGGAGCCGCGCCGGCTTATGCCAACAGCTTTGAAAAAACCTTTTCCGAGCCTGGTCCGGCCCTGGAGGGAAAAATCCGGGAAAAGGTTGAGAAACCCGCAGAACCCGCTACGGCCATTACCTTGGACCCCTTCTTTTTGATCGTGGAGGATGCATCCAGGGTGCAGGTGCAGCGGGTGCTGGTGGCCCTGGAATTTCTGCAGCCGGACCTGCTGAAAAAATTTGACCCCCAGGCCCCGGGCCTGCGGGAACTGGTCTATGATTTTCTGGTGGCCAAGGAGCCGGGGCGTCCGGCCAGAGAAAGGAAAGAGCAGGAACAGCTGCTGGCCGGACTGCTAAACCGCTACCTGGGGCAGGAAGCGGTCAACGCCGTTAAGGTGGACCAAAGCTTCCTCTTGCTCCGTTAAGGGAGGGAAGACCGTGGATGGCATCGATTCCCACGCAAAGATTCCCATCATTCCCCGGGATCAGACCCTGATCAGCGAAAAACTCCGGGATAAAGGCGGCCAGGGGGCCAGGCCCCAGTATTACGCGCAGAAACCGGCCGTCCCTGAGCCTCCCGTGGAAGAGGAAGAAACCCCGGCTCCGGAAGAACCCGGCAAGCCGAAACGTCTCATCGACATCAAAGTCTGAGAACCGGAGAAGCACGTGTCCCTGCAAACCCTGGAATATTGGGTCCTGGCGCAGATGGTCCTGGAATTGGGACTCATCGCCCTGGTGGCGTTTTTTCTGCTGAAAATCAGGTCCTGGTACCGCCGGATCCTGGCCCTGGAGACAGAACGGCCTTCCCGGGAGGAGATGGCCAAGATGGCGGAATTGGCAGGGACCCTGGATGAGAAACGCCGGCATCTGGAAGAACTGCTCACCCTGATGGACCAGAAAGCCACGGCCCTTAAGTCGCAATTAGCCCGGTCCGGCGCCGGCTCCAAGGCCTATGCGCCCGCGGATTCCCCCTCCCCCTGGGAGTCCGGCGAATCCCTGCGCTCCCAGGTGGAGAACCTCTACCGCCAGGGCTGCTCCACCGAAGAAATTGCCCGCCGCCTGCAACTCAACCTGGCGGAGGTGAAGATGGCCCTGGATCTGTCACGAGCCAGGCCGCGGTGAGGCAGTTTTTAGTTTTTAGTTTTTAGTTCGAAGAAGTCTAGGGTCTTCAGTCTTCTATCATAAATACGCCCTCCTTCGGCCTGCATTCCTCTCTTTTTCCCGGAAAGTTATCCTTGCACCCAGCCCGCCATTAATAATATGGTGATGTGATAGGCGAAGCCGGAAAGTCATGGGTGTGGGGATTCCTCTACCTGGACGTTATACACGATTGTCGAAAGTTTCTTCCTCTTATTCCCTCTCCCCCCAGGGGGGGAGAGGGTTAGGGTGGGGGGGGGTCGGAAAAAACTTTTGGCAACAAATACCAATCATGATCCAATCTTATCGATATTTTCATAACTTGGAACCTGGAACCTGGAACTTGGAACTTTCTAAATCTGAGGTCAGCGTCAACCATGGATATCAACAAATGGCAACAGCGCCTTAAAGCCGCGCGGGGCGAAATCCCCGCGGACCTGGTGCTCACCGGCGGGCAGGTGGCCTGCGTCTATTCCGGGCAGTGGCTTAAAAAAGACGTGGCCGTATTTGACGGCGTCATCATCGGCCTGGGGGATTACTCCGGCCCCCGCGTCGACATTTCCGGCCGCTATCTCCTGCCGGGCCTGATCGACGGCCATCTGCATCTCGAAAGCAGCATGCTCACCCCCCGGGAACTGGCCCGGGCCCTGCTGCCCCTGGGCGCCACCACGGTGGTGGCCGACCCCCATGAAATCGCCAATGTCTTGGGGGCCAAAGGGTTGGATTATATCCTGGCCGCAAGCGACGGCCTGCCTCTGGACCTCTTCTTCATGCTCCCTTCCTGCGTCCCCGCTTCGCCCCTGGAGACCGCAGGCGCGGCGCTGGAAGCTGCGGATCTTAAACCTTACATAAACCATCCCCGGGTCCTAGGCCTGGCGGAAGTGATGAATTTCCCGGGAGTGGTGTCCGGGGACCCGGGCCTGTTGGAGATGATCGCCCTCTTTCCCCAGCGGGCGGTGGACGGCCATGCTCCCCTGCTGTCCGGCAAGGACCTGAACGCCTACCGCCTGGCGGGCGTCAATTCCGATCATGAATGCACCAATGCCCCGGAAGCATTGGAAAAATTGGAGATGGGCTTTTACGTCCAGGTCCGGGAAGGCAGCCTGGCCAAAAATTTGGCGGACCTGTTGCCGGTAGTGACACCCGCCTCGATCCGGCGCACCATGCTGGTTACCGACGATTGCCACCCCGCGGACCTGTTGGAAAACGGCCACCTCAACCATCTCCTGCGCCTGGCGGTGTCCCGGGGTCTGGACCCCCTGGCCGCCGTCACCATGGCCACCCTCAACCCCGCGGAATACTTCGGACTGAAGGACCGGGGCGCGATCGCGCCGGGTTTGGCCGCGGACCTGGTGATAGTAAAAGACCTCAAAGAATTCCGCGTCGACAAGGTTCTGAAAAACGGCAAAATTGTGGTGGATGGCGGCCGCCTGACCGCTGAACCGGTGATCCCCCCCTACCCTGCCCCTCCTCCGGCCATGAACGTCAAGATGCCGGGAGCGGACGCCCTTTTTCCCATCGCCACCGACGATATGGTCAAAGTCATCGGTCTCATCCCCGGCCAATTGCTCACGGAAAAACGGATTTTGCCCGCGCCGCTCCATAACGGCCGCCTGGCCGCGGACCCGGCCCGGGATCTTTTGAAACTGGCGGTCCTGGAGCGCCACCGCGCCACCGGCAACCTGGGACTCGCCCTGGTCCAGGGCTTCGGCCTAAAACAGGGCGCCCTGGCCTCCACCGTGGCCCATGATTCCCACAACATCGTGGCGGTGGGGGCCGATGAAACGGACATGCTCCTGGCCATGGAGCATCTGGTGAAACTTAAGGGCGGCCTGGCCGTGGCCGCCGGCGGCCGGGTGCTGGCGGACCTGGCGCTCCCCATCGCCGGTCTCATCAGCCCCGAGCCCCTGGAGGCCGTGGCCGCGGCCTACGGCCGCCTCCTGGAAGCCTACCGCCAACTGGGAGGAGGGCTCCCCGACCCCTTCATGGCCCTCTCCTTTTTGGCCCTGCCGGTAATCCCGGCTTTAAAACTGACGGACCTGGGGCTGGTGGACGTGAATAAGTTTGAGGTGGTGCCGCTTTTCGGGGAAGATTAGTTCAAAGTTCAAGGTTCAAGGTTCAAGGTTCAAGGTTCAAGGTTCAAGGTTCAAGGTCATGAAGCTTTAACCTTGAACTTTGATGGCACTGTAAAAAGTCAGAAAATTGCCGATTTTTTGAAATTGCTATTAATAAAATCAGCCACTTAAAATATGATCCTGGAAATTTCCGACTTTTTACCAGGGCATCAACTTTGAACCTTGAACCTTGAACTCTTAACTCATAACGGAGGCGCTATGAGCCTAGTCCTCACCGGTTCCCAAGTCATGCAGGTCCTGAACATGGACCTGGCCCTGGCCGCGGCCCAGGAGGCCTTTCAGGCCTACGGCGAAGGCCGGGTGAACATGCCGCCCAAGTCCTATCTGCAACTGGCCCAAGGCGACTTCCGGGCCATGTACGGCGAGATCTTTCTGACCCAGGCCCACATCTGCGGCTTGAAATGGGTAAACGTGCATCCGGGAAACCCGGCCAAGGGTCTGCTCACGGTGATGGCCAAGATCATTATCAATGATCCGGAAACGGGTCTCGAGTTCGCGGACCTGGACGGCACCCATGTCACCGATTTCCGCACCGGGGCCGCCGGCGGCCTGGCCGCCAAATACCTGGCCCGGCCCGATGCCTCCAGGCTGGGTCTCATCGGCCTCGGGGCCCAGGCCCGGACCCAGTTGGCCGCGGTTCTGAAAGTCCGGCCCATCCAGGAGGTGGTGGTTTTCGACCGCCATCTGGCTCATGCCCAAGGCTTTGCGGATTACGTCACCGCCACCTATGGAGTGGCGGCCCGGGCCGCGGCCGACGCCAGGGACGCGGTGCGGGACCTGGACATCGTCACCACCACCACCCCCAGCGGCCGGCCCATAGTCATGGCGGACTGGGTCTCGCCCGGAACCCACATCAACGCCATCGGCGCGGACGCCGCGGGCAAGCAGGAGTTGGACCCGGCCATCCTCCAGGCCGCCAAAATCGTGGTGGACGACTGGGCCCAGGCCTCCCACTCCGGGGAGATCAACGTGCCCCTGGCCCAGGGAAAAATTAAACCGGAACAGATCTATGGTTCCCTGGGGGAAATCGCCGCCGGCAAGAAACCGGGCCGGACCGATGCTGCCGAAATCACCGTCTTCGATTCCACCGGCCTCATCATTCAGGACCTGGCCCTGGCCTATGCGGTCTGCCAAAAGGCCCGGGCATCCGGCCTGGGCGAGGAGAAGGATTTCTTAAAATGAGGGCGTGGCAGTAACTTACCGGGAATCTCCCATGGGAAATTCTCTTGAGCCTTTACAAACCTCTCAGATTAAATATATAGATGGATGGGCGAAATATGGCCCCGGCCATTATCGCCAACCTTCTTGCCCCAAGGAGATAACGCAGCTTGACTATGCGCGGGATGGAAAACGGGTTTTCGCCCATGAGGACTGGGGCGCAACCCCAAGATTATCCGCCGGGGGCAGCGGAGAAGACAACCCATTTCCAAAGAATTGCCTGGCTGCTCTTTTGCGGCGTTTCCCTGCAGTTGACGTTCCTTAACCCGTCGATAATCCTGCTTCCCGGAGAACGCACCAACCTGTTTTCGGGGTTATTGTGCGCCATCTCCCTGGCCGCGACGATCTGCATCGCCAGGAAAGGGGACCTGGTCCGGAGCCGCGGCGAGGCCGCGATCTATCTGTCCCTGGTGGGATTGGTGCTCCTGAGCGGGTTGGTCAGCTCCGCTCCTCTGACCAATTCTTTGCGGGGACTGGTGCTTCTGGCCTCCGGTCTCGGAGGATTCTGGGGAGCCAGGGTCCTGCTGGCCGCGGAAGCCAGGCAACGGTACTTCCTCCGGCTCGCTCTCTTGATGTTAGCGGGCTTTCTCCTGGTGGGCCTGGTCTCTTATCTGCTTTCAGGGAAGATTACCACGGCCATGGATCCCAAATACCATTCCCTGGCCACCAAAACCATGCTTCTCTGGTTTGCGCCCCTGACCCTCCTGTGGGGGAGCACTGCCAAGAAAATTATGGGCGCCGTCCTCATCGGCCTGAGCTACCTGCTCTTTTCCCTGACGGAGTTGCGCTCCGCGATGCTGCTGCCTTTAATCCTCGGCCTGCTGGCGGTATTTATCGGCAGGCTGCGGGTGCGGTATTTTCTGTTGATTCTTCTGGCATCCTCAGCCGTGCTCTTCTATTTCATCCGCCATCTGCCCTACTATAAAATGGGCATGGAATATGAGCCGGCCTACTACCGGGTGGAGAACATCGCTTTTTCCTGGCACGTTGCCCTGAAACACCCGCTCCTGGGCATCGGCCTCCTGACGCCCAGGGAGGAATTCCTGAAAGATTATGAAATTAAATATCCTTACGTCACCCGGGAGGAATTCAGTAAGTCCTTAGGAGCCATCAAAGTCGCCGACAATATGCTGCTCACCTTTATGGTGGGCGTAGGCATCCCCTTTGTTTTAATCTACTGCCTTTCATTAATAAAACTTATGAAAGTACTGGTGGGCGCCATCTATACGCAAACGGAAACCACTACCATTCCGCCGTTGGCGCTATTTCTGCCGTTGGTCAGCGCCCTGTTGTCATTTTTCATCTACGACATCCTGCTGCACCCCCAGGTGTGCTGGTTCTTCCATCTGCTGTTGGGCCTGATTCCCTGGCGGCGGCAGTGAAGACAAAGACCGTTTTCAGTTTTCTGTTTTCTGTTTTCTGATGGAACCTGCATTATATATAGATTATGGCAAGTTCTAAAAATTCCTTCCTTTTATTCCCCCTTCCCCCATGGGGGGGCCGTGGTGAGGGGGGGGTGATAGATGCCCCCCCAATAAAGCTCAAAATCATGACCACGAATTGCAAAAAAATCCTCCTGGTCGCAGGGGCCCGGCCGAATTTCATGAAAATTGCGCCCCTGTTGCGCGTCATCGACCAGTCGTACTTTGATCGCCTGCGCCCCATAATCGTGCATACGGGCCAGCACTATGATTATGAGATGTCCCAGGCCTTTTTTGAGGATTTACAGATCAAGCGCCCTGATTACTTCCTGGGGGTAGGCCCCGGCTCCCACGCGGTCCAGACCGCCATGATCATGACGGCTTTCGAAGAAGTCTGCCTCCGGGAGATCCCTGATCTGGTGGTGGTGGTGGGAGACGTCAACTCCACCCTGGCCTGCGCCCTGGTGGCTAAAAAAATGGGCATCCGGGTGGCCCACGTGGAAGCCGGCCTGCGAAGCCGGGACCTGACCATGCCCGAGGAAATCAACCGCATGGTGACCGACGTGCTGGCCGATTACCTTTTTGTGTCCGAAAGGAGCGGCTTGGCCAACTTGTGGCAGGAAGGCAGACCCCCGGAGGCCATCCACTTTGTGGGCAATGTCATGGTGGACACCCTTTATTTGCAGTTGGCCTCTCTGGAAGAGACTCACGCCAACCGGCCTGAGCCTTATGCCGTGCTCACCCTGCACCGCCCCGCCAACGTGGATGTGGCTAGCAAACTCCTGGAGATCATGGACGCCGTCGCGGTGATCGCCCGGGACCTGCCGGTGGAGTTCCCCGCGCACCCCCGCACCCGGCAGCGCCTGGAGGCCCTGGATTTAACGGCCGGCCTCACCGGCCGGGGCATCAATTTATTGCCGCCTTTGCCTTATAAGACTTTTTTGCGGCTTTGGAAGGACGCGGCCCTGGTGCTGACGGACAGCGGCGGCCTGCAAGAGGAGACCACGGCCCTGGGCGTGCCCTGCATCACCATCCGGGACAATACGGAGAGGCCGGTGACCGTCGCCGAAGGGACCAACATCCTGGCGGGCACGGATTATCAGGGAATCATCACCGCATACGAAACTTTCAAGTCCACCGGCGGCAAAAAAGGGCGGGTCCCCGAACTCTGGGACGGCCAGGCCGCAGCCAGGATTGTGGCCATCCTTGCCAAATAACCCGTATGCTCCTAAATTTGAAAGGTTCATCTCCGTATATTTGCGCCTTTCTTTGCGTTTTGGCGTCTTTGCGTGAGAATATCTTTTCATGACCCGCAACAAGATCAAAATCGTTCACCTCATCACCTCCTTCTGGGCCAACCACGGTCCCAGCAGCGCCTTGTTGACCCAGATCCGGAGCCATGACCCCGGAGAATTCGCCTTTTCCATCTGGTCTCTCTATGCGCCGCCGCCGGCGCAAGATCCACGGGACCTCCTTTTGAGAAACGGCATAGAACACCGGGTCCTGCCCATGTCCGCGTCCTTTTTGGATGTGCGGGTGCTTACGCCCCTGGTGCGGCTGCTGCGCCGGGAGCGCCCGGACATCCTCCACTGCCACCTGCTGCGGGCCAATCTCTACGGACGGTTTGCCGGCCGCTTGGCCGGAGTCGCCAAGATCGTCAATACCATCCACGGTGTCGATGAATACATGGTCCGCGGGGATTTTACCTCCCGTTCCCTGCGGCTGGCGGAGCGCCTCAGCGCGCCTCTGGTCTCCCGCTACGTGGCGGTTTCGGAAAACGCCCGGCAGGCGGTCGTCGAACGCCTGAAAATCCCCCCCGGCCGGGTTTCCACCATTCTCAACGCCCTGGATTTGGATCCCTTTCGGCAACCGGAAGCCGGCCGCAGAGCCCTCAGGGCGGAGTTGGGCCTGTCCCCGGACGCAGTGGTCATCGGCTCCGTGGGCCGCCTGGCGCCTTTGAAAAATCTTGCCTTTCTTATAGAGCAGATGAAAGAACTTGCCGTCTCCTTCCCTCAGGCCGAGCTGGTGATCATCGGCGAGGGGCCGGAGCGCCCGGCCCTGGAGAACCTCATCGCCGCGCTCAACCTGGGGGATAAGGTGCGCCTCCCCGGTTTCCGGGCCGATATTCCCCGGATGCTCCCGGCCCTGGACCTCTTTGCCTTCCCTTCCCTTTCGGAGGGACTATCCATTGCCCTTTTGGAGGCCATGGCCGCGGGTCTTCCCTGTGTGGTCATGGACGTGGGCGGCAACGGAGAAGCCGTGGCGCATGGACATACGGGTTACGTGGTCCCCTATGGGGACTCTTCCGCCTTCGCGTCCGCCCTCTCACACCTCTTAAAAGACGCAAGTCTAAGAAAAAAGCTGGGGACGGCTGGAAAAAATCGCGCATTTACGCTATTTAATCCACAGCGTCTGGCTACACAATATGAAGAACTTTACTTCTCGCTCCTGAACCGGCGTCCTTAAGTGTTAAGGCGGAGATGACTATGCCCTGGTGGGCCGTGGGCTTCCTGATAATTTTCGGTTTCACCGTGACCTACGCGGCCATTCCCGCGGCCAAGAGATTGGCCCTGCGCTGGGACCTGGTCGCACCTCCCGGAGGCAGGCGCAACCATGCCCAGGATACCCCGTTAACCGGGGGTTGGACTCTTTTTCTCCCCTTGGCCGGGGCCTTCCTGATCTTTTTTGCGTTGGCCCTGACCGGCAGGCTCACGGTGTTGCACCCCGAATGGGGGCGGATGTTATCCCTGTTTTTAGGGACCACCTGGATTCTAATCCTGGGCACCATCGACGACCGCCTGGTCATCCCCTGGAAACAGAAGCTGGCCGGCCAGGTCTTGGGAGCCCTCATTCTGGTCATCGGCGGCCATACCGTGTCCGTAGCCAACCTCCCCTGGCTGGGCACGGTGTGGTTCGGCTGGTTCGGCATCCCCTGCTTTATCATTGCCGTCATCACCATCACCAACGCCATCAATCTCATTGACGGCCTCGACGGCCTGGCCGGGGGCATCTGTTTTTTTGCGGCCCTGACCAGCGCCGTCATCGCCCTGGTGAAAGGGGATTACTTCATCGCCACCCTCGGCTTCACCCTTTCCGGCAGCCTCCTGGGATTCTTGAGGTTTAATTTCCCCCCGGCTTCCATCTTCCTGGGCGACGGCGGCTCCATGATGCTCGGCTTCCTGCTGGGCACTTTGGCCATCAGTTCCACCGCCTTCTTCCCGGGCCAGCGCCTGGGCACCAGCATCATGATCGTGGCGCCCTTCCTGCCCTTGGGCATCCCCCTCTTTGAAGTGGCCCTGTCCATTATCAGAAGATGGATCACCGGCCAGGCCATCTTCCTGGCGGACGGCAACCATCTGCATCATCGCCTGATGAGCAAAATCAAGGCCCCGCGGGCCACGGTGGCCATCTTTTATTTTTTCAGCGCCTCTCTCTGCGCCCTGACCCTGCTTATGGTGCTGGAAGTCCGATCTCCCGTGCTCCGCTTCTTGACGGCCTTTCTCACCCTGGGCCTGATGGTGGCGGTCACCTGGTCCATCCGGCTCTATGGCGACCGGGGCCTCGTGCTCACCCTGCGGAACCGGCCCCATTTCAAGTTTCTGGGAGAATTTCTCCGCTTTATGACCCTCAAGGCCGGCAGGGCCAAATCCGTCACCGATCTTTTGGCTCTACTGGAATCAGGTGTCAGGGACCTGGATTTTGACAATGTCGAGATTGTCTATAAAGAACAACCCCTCAGGAAATGGATCAACCCTCAACCTGCGCATCCGCAAAGCCCTCGCCTGGTCTCCGAAGAATCCTTCAACGGCTGGCACCTGCGGATCAAATGGGCCCAACCCCTGCATAAAGACGAAAATTATAACGAATATCTCCTGTTGACCTGGCGCCGTTTTTTAAACACCATCAAGGCCGCGCTGCCCTCCCGGCCCCAAGAGCTGCCGCCTTGGAACGACGCGGCCCCGGCGTCCGCAAATCCAAAAATCCCTGAATAAAGGGGGCCTCCACCATCCAGATAATGAGGCTTTTGCAAAATTAATATTTATCCTGATTTTCTCCGCGTTTCCTCTGCGTCCTCTGCGTCTCTGCGGTTAAAAAGGGAGAATTCACCGCAGAGACGCAGAGAGCGCAGAGGAAAGATTTTGCAAAAGGCATAGATAATGTTGTCTCTAATTTTCCTCTGGCTTTATATCTCCCTGATCTGCCTGGTTTTCGGCCATGCCGCGGTCAAGTTATTCCGCTTTCTTTTAAAGGAAGAAGATTCACCGAAGCTGCCCCTTTCCCTCCAGGTCATTTTAGGGTTGGGTTTAATTTCCGCGGGCGCCGGCTATCTCTCGCTATTTATAAATCTCGGCCTGTTGGCCAACTGCATCGTTTTCTCAGCCGCCCTGGTCCTGATATCTTTTTATCACCGGGAAATAACCTCCTTCTTGAGGTCCGGAATTCAAAGCCTCTTCGCCCTGAATAGATTTATCCTGGCTTTACTGGTATTAAGCTTTCTCTTTATTCTCCTCAAGTCCGCCGCTCCCCCCTCGTCCTTTGACACCGGCCTCTATCATGCCCAGGCCATCCGCTGGATCGAGGAATATCCGGTGATCCCGGGTTTGGGCAATCTCCACAGCCGTCTGGCCTTCAACTCCGCCTGGTTCCCCGCCAACGCCCTGTTCGGATTTCCGTTTCTGCAGTTCGGCCCCGTTCACGCCCTGAACGGCTTTCTCATGTCGGTGATGCTGGTTGTCTCTTTGAAAGGTTTGGACCGGATCATCCGGGGGCCATATTTTTTCAGCGATATTCTCCGGGCCGCACTGATTCTACCGGCGCTGTTTGTCTTCAAAGACCAGTTGTCCTCCCCCGCGCCGGATCTCCCGGCAGCCTTGTTGACCTGCCTGGTATTTATCTTCTGGTTTCAATTCCGGGAAAGCGGGGATGCGCCGCCTCACTGCGTTTTCGCTCTGGCCATTGTTCTCCTGGCTACCCTGGCCATCACCATTAAATTATCCGCCCTGCCTTTGGCCCTTTTAATGCTGGCTCTTACGTGCCGGGAAATCGCCCGGAAGCGGCGTGCAAACATATTGATCGCCGCCGGACTCGTCCTTTTCCTGGCGCTACCCTTTTTCCTCAGAAATATCTGGTTATCGGGGTATCTCCTCTACCCTCTGTCCGGTCTCGATCTCTTCTCCTTTGACTGGAAGATTTCTGCGGCCCAGGCCCTGGAGGAGAAACGGGCCATCGTGGAGTTTGCCCGGGACCCCGGATACCTGGCCCCTCAGGGCGCGGTCAAGACTCCTTTCGCCTGGCTCCCTTATTGGCTCCCCCAGACGCTCGCCGATTACCGAGGGAAATTGGAGAAAATCCTCCTCCCGGCCCTGCTCCTTTTCCTGGATTGGCTGGTTCATTTGCTCCGGATGCGCACCTGCAGAATCGACCTCTCCGAAATTAGGAAGAACGGAGCAGCATATCTCACTGTAGGCGGCGGCCTGTTTATTTGGTTCTTCTCCGCGCCCGACCTGCGTTTCGTCCTGGGCTTCCTGATGGTTTTTGTAGTCATCATCTTCATCCCTTTTCTTAAAGCCTACGATTATCGCGTCACCCGCCTCTTTCCCTGGGCGGTAAGCCTGATATTGCTGTATTTTCTGGCCGCATTTGCGGCCTTGGATCTCCCGGCCGCGGCCACACGCCTTCTGCGGCCCCTGCCTTACCCGCAGGCGGCGGTAAGTATGAAGGAAATCCAGGGGCATAAAGTCTATTTCCCCAGCCATAGCGGAACCCTATGCTGGTACGCGCCCCTGCCTTGCGCCTATCGTCCGGCCAATTTTGCCTTTCGGGGAAATGGGATTGCAGACGGGTTCAAACCACGGACCGCGCCTTAACCGGGACGAAGCGGCTGACCGGTGGATAATCAGGAAGATGCGGCTTTTAAAACCGGAAACTTTGGGGTATGTTCCCCTGAAATTCTATTGCCGGCCGGGATTGACACCGGCCCGGCTTAATCCTTTCTCATGAATATCATTCGCTGGCTTGAAATTTACCCATACTATGAAATTCTTCCCTTGGCGGCGCTGCTCCTGGCGGCCCTTCTCCGGAAGAAGCCCACCCCAAGAACCGCGCCCTCCCCTTTCATCCGCTGGTTTTTGCCGCTCAGGCGGCGCCCCTGGATCGCCTTTCTGCTGATGGGACTTCTGGCCTTTGCCGCCGGCGCTCTGCTGCCGGTTTTTATCGGCAGGCCTCAGCCTGCGGTGCATGACGAGTTCGGCTATCTCCTCGCGGCTGACACCTTTGCCCAGGGACGGCTGGCCAATCCGCCTCATCCCCTGTGGCAGCACTTTGAGACCTTTCACGTGCTCCACCACCCCACCTATGCTTCGAAATATCCGCCGGCCCAGGGCGTGGCCCTGGCGCTGGGGCAGGCGCTGACCGGCTGCCCCATCGTCGGTGTCTGGCTGAGCGTGGGGCTGGCCTGCGCCGCGGTCTGCTGGATGCTCGCGGGTTGGGTTCCTTTTCGCTGGGCTTTGCTAGGGGGCTTCCTGGCCCTGATCCGGATCGTCTTCTCCGGCCCTCACGTCCAGATGGCTCCCTTTCCCTATTGGAGCCAAAGCTATTGGGGCGGCGCCGTCGCGGCCCTGGGGGGCGCTTTGGTTTTCGGCGCGCTGCCCCGGATCATCAAAAACCAAAAACCCCGGGATGCCCTGTGGCTGGCCCTGGGCCTGGCCATCCTGGCCAACAGCCGGCCCTTCGAGGGTTTGGCGGCGAGTATTCCAGCGTTGGCGGTGCTGGGGATTTGGCTGCTCAGAACCCGGCGCGTCACCTGGCGCAACCGCTTCCGCCGGGTGGTGTTGCCGTCGGCGTTGGTCCTGACGCTGGCGGTCTCGTGGATGGGCTTGTATAACTACCGGGTTACCGGCGACCCCCTCCGCCTGCCCTATCAGGCGCACGAAGCCGCCTATGCGATAGTGCCGCTTTTTCTCTGGCAGCCGTTAAAAACGGAACCGCCATATAATCATGAAATCTTGCGAGACTTTCACCGAGGCTCCATCGGTTTCTTCCAGAGCCAGCAGTCTCTGAAAGGCTGGTTGGATTCTTCCATTTATTACAAACTTAAAAATTTCTGGTTGTTCTATTTCGGCCTCATCTTCATACCGCCCATGCTGCTCCTGGCCGCGTCCCCCAAGTCGTGGCGCAGGCCGAACGTAATTTTCCCCCTGGCAGTATGTTTACTCATGGTTGCGGCCTTGCTGGCCAATCCCTATTTCTTCCCCCACTACGCCGCGCCCATAACCTGCCTGGCCATCCTCCTTCAGGTAGAGTCCCTGCGCCGGATGCGCCGCTTCTCCTGGCGGGGCAGACCCATGGGACGGACCTTTGTCAACGGCTTCCTGCCCGCGCTCCTGGCGTCTACCGTCATCGCCTTCCCTATCTACGATAAACCGTCAAAGTGGATCCTGGAACGAGCGCGCATTTTGCGGGAATTGGAGCAGAGCGGAGAGCCGCATCTGGTAATAGTGCGATACGGCCGGAACCATTCGCTGCATCATGAATGGGTTTACAACCGCGCGGACCTGAATAATGCCAAAGTGATTTGGGCCAGGGAAATGGGGGCTGAGGCGGACCGGGAGTTGCTCGACTATTTCAAAGACCGGCGGGTCTGGCTGCTCGAGGCGGATCAACGTCCGCCTCGCCTGGCGCCGTATTCCGGAGTCTATCAAACAAGTGATCGGTAATCAGTCATCCGTTAATAGAAATAAACCTTTGATTACTGATCACTGATCACTGATTACTGATTACTGATTACTGCTCCGATGATGAAGTCGCGGCCTTAAAGAACCGCCAGACCATGGTCACCGGGCTATAATTCAAAAGAAAGCTGGATTACGATATTTATACCAGTTATAATCACTTGCAGAAATTACTGGACATTTACGGCAACTATCCTATCCTTAAACCATCCTTGCCGATTCGCCAACATTGGAATGTTCGTGAGAGTGCAATCAGATAGCACTAATTCTCTTTGCTTTCTCCTAATACAAGGGAGAATCCGGTGAGGTGGAGCCTCCGCAAATTCGATCCCCTCTTCCTGGCCCTCCTGGCGCTGGTCTCTTTTCTGCTGCTCTTTAATCTGGATCACCGCCCCTTCTGGCAAGACGAGGCCGAGACCGCCTGTCTGGCCCGAAACGTCCTCAAATTCGGCGCCCCCCGGGCCTTTGACGGCATTAACCTGATTTCCCAGGAAGAGGGGCGGGAAGCCGGCGCCGACCACCTGTGGCGCTGGTCCCCCTGGATGCAAATTTATCTGACCGCCGGGGCCTTTTACCTGGCCCAGCCATCCACCGCCGCGGGCCGCCTGCCCTTCGCCGTCCTGGGCATCTTGTGCGTCTGCCTTACCTATCTGCTGATCAAACGCCATTTCCGGGATCTTCTCTGGGCCCGCCTCGCGGCCGCGCTCCTGGGCCTTTCCGTGCCCTTTCTCATGTATTCCCGCCAATGCCGTTATTACAGCCTGGCCACCCTCCTGGTCTTGGGAAGCCTTTACGCCTTCCGCCTCAACTGGCAGAAACACTGGGGCCCGGCCTTGCTGCTCCTGGCTTCCTTCGGCCTGCTCTTTCATGCCAACTATCTGTTATTTTTCACTTATGGCGCATCTTTTCTGTTGGCGGCAATCTTGCTCTACCACCGGGAACTGCCCTGGAAGCGCACCTTGCTGTTGGCAGGAGGGGTGGTTTTGGTAGCCTTGCAGGGGACGGTCTTCTTCCAGATCCAAAAGCAAGGGGGCATGTTCGATCTCACCCGGATCTTCTCCAACCTGCAATGTTATTTCCTCGACCTGTTTCAGTTCATGGCTCCCCTGCCGGTGGTGGGCTGCCTGCTCCTTTACTGGCTCTGGTCGGCCGCCTTCCCCGGGGGGCGGGAAAGGCTTAAAGCCGATCCGGAAGTCCGGTTCACCTTTTTCCTGGGGCTGATCGTCCTTTTCAATATCCTGATCATCTCTTTAGCGCCCCAGGGGGAACACCGTTATTTGCTCCATCTTTATCCCCTGTGCGCCATGATCCTGGGCTGGGTTATCTGCCGGGTGGCTGATTATCACAAAGTTTCCGCAGTCCTTCTGGCCTTTTTGCTCCTGTTTACCAACTGGCTGCATCTGTTGCCCGTGGCCCGGCTCCAGATCCAACTCCGTCCTGCGGATAATTCCCCTTACATGCTCACTTATCCCAATTTCCCCTTGAAACTCTATCTGTCCGAACTCTTCGCCGGCTACCCGGACGTCAACCGCAACCTGATCGATTTCTTCCAGGGCCATGCCCGCCCCGGGGACACCATCGTCACCACCTACGGAGATCTCCCCCTCCAGTTCTACACTTCCTGTGTGGTTTTCGGGGGGCTGCAGGGCCGCCTCCCGGAGCCGGGAGAGCTTCCCAAGTTCGTGGTCAAACGCTGGCATACCCGCTGGAACCGCAGGTATGACCTGACCAGATCCGAGGCTTTTATCCTGAACCTGCGCCTGGCCGTGGATTACGAACCCCTGGTGCTGCCCTTTGCGGATGAGGAATTCGGCAACCGGGCCGATCCTTACTATCATCGCTTTGTGCCCGATGCGCCGTCCCTGAATCAGTTAATCATTTACCGGCTGCGATCCCATCATGACACCAAAACTATTAACCAATAACTGGGGCAAATGGCTACTGGCCGCGTTCCTGGTGTCCATTCTCATCCGAGGATTCCTGCAGATTCCGGAGGTCCGCAGCCGCATCTCCCCGGATTTCCCCTGGGACGACAACATTAACCAGGTTAGAGTGGAATACGGGAAGGTAACGGAAAAAATCCAGCGGGTGGAAGCCAATCTGGAGAGGCTGAAAAACGGCGGCTGGCCTCAACCGTTAAGGATGCACCTGATCAATAAAGACGTGGTCTCCATCACCAGGTCTCTGCGATTCATGGACGCCAGGTTGGCGAGCCTGAATACCGAACTGGAAGTCAGCCTGCTGCAAGCCCCGTCAATCCAGCGGGCCAGCCTGAACCTCCATCTCCAGGAAATTAAGGCTCTGCAAGCCAGTTGCGGGAATTATCACCGCAATCTCCAGGAAGTTTCCCAAAAAGCCCAATATTTCCAGGCCCGGCTCCAGACCAAGCCGGGGCGGTTTTGATCTTTTAATCCTGGCGTCATAATCAATTAAACATCTTTTAACTCTGCGCCCTCTGCGTCTCTGCGGTGATTCTTTTTTTACCGCCGAGACGCAAAGAGCGCAGAGATCTTCTGTTTAATATTCCTGCCCCCCTCCCTGCATCCCTTCAGCAGAAACCCGCACCTCCACCGCCGGCCCCCAGGCCGGGGTCCCTTCCTCGAAGCCGTTGTGGGTCAGCCTGATCAGCCCCGTGCCGTCCAGCCGCACGGCAAAAAGGTCGCCGTAGGGCTGGAACTGAAAGGGCAGGGAAATCTCTTCCGCGGAATAACCGGCCCGCTGGCTGGCGAACACCACCCACTTGCCGTCCGGCGAAAAATGCGGATGATTGTTGCGGCCCCCGCCGCCGATGAGTTTGCGCAGGCCGCTGCCGTCAGGCTTGATCAGCCAGATGTCGAACTCCCCGTCCCGGTCGCTGGCGAACGCAATCCACTCCCCGTCGGGCGACCAGTCGCACATGGTATCGGTCCATTTGCCTTTGGTCAGTTGTGTTATTCCGGTCCCGTCGCAGTTCATGAGATACAGGTTTTTCGAGCCCCCCCGGCCGGAGCGGAAGACCAGCCTTTTCCCATCCGGAGAGAAGGCCGGGAAGCCGTTGTTGCCCGCGTCCTGGGTCAGCCTGCGCGCCTCCCCGCCCTCAGGCTGGACCGCCATCAGGTCCACCCCGGCCCCAGCGTCCTGGAACACCCCGCCTGCGGCAAACGCGATGAGATCGCCCCGGTGCGCCCAGGCAGAGCTGAACAGAGAGCGGCTCCGGCCGGTGTAAAGGTTTTTGCGGTTAGAGCCGTCAATGTCCATCACGTCCACCCGGGAAAAGTCGCCGCCCACCAGGGCCAGGCGCCGGCCCTCCGGCGAGAAGGCCGGAAACGCCCCCGCCAGCCGCAACAGCTTAAGACCGGTCTCCGGCGGCGTCCCCCAAAGCTCCACGTTGGGCGTCTTCAGGCCGGAGGTAACTCGATGGTAGACCACCAACCCGCCGTTGGTTGAGAAAGACGGATTCCAGTGGTCCGTAGCCTCCTTGGTCAAAGCAGTCCACTTGCCGGTGCCCAACTCCAGCAGTTCGATCTGCCGGTGTTCGCCCCGGCGCACCGCTGCAGCCAGCCGTCTGCCGTCCGCCGAGACCCGGGGGGTGAAGGCCTCGAACTCCGGCGGAGTAATCCGCTCCAGGTTCGAGCCGTCCAACTTGACCCGCCAGATGCCCCAATTGCCCTGCCTTTGGCTATGGAAGAAAAGGCCCTGCCCATCCGCGGTGAAGCAAGGCCAGCCGCCGTTTTTTACGACCAGCCTGCGGCCGCTGCCATCCGGCTTCAAGACATAAAGATCCGTGCCCCCGGCCCTGCCGCTCCCCGAGGCCATGGCAATCAAGTCCCCTTGCGGTGACCAGGCTGGGGAGTAATCCGCCGCGTCCGGCGGCGACAGCCGTTTCACCCCGGCGCCGTCTGCGTTCATGACGTAAATGGCATTCCAGGCCCGCCCGGGTACGGCGGCGGGTTCCCGGGTGCTGACGAACACGATTTTCTGGCCGTCCGGCGACCAAGCCGGATGGTCGTTTAGGGCGAAATTATCCGTCAAACGGCGCAAACCGGAACCGTCCCCGGCCATAACATACAACTCCGGGTTGCCGTCCCGCTCGGAGACGAACGCGATCTTTTTGCCGTCAGGAGCAAACGCTGCATTGTAGTCCAGGGCCGGAGAGTCGGTGAGGCGGCGGCTCTGAAGTGTTTTAATGTCGGTGGCATAGATGTCCCAGCCCCGGGGCGCCAGTGACGCAAAAGCAATGGTCCCCGCTGGGGCTTGTGGCTCCTGAGCCCCGGATGGCTCCGCGGCCAGAATCATGCCAGTGATCATCAGCAGCATAAGCATCACGCCCTCTATCAACGGGGGACCATCTCCAAATTCTTTTCGGTTCCCCCCAAGGCGGCCAGTCTTCTAGCGCTTTCCCTGGCTATCAGGGCCTCCAGCCCGAGCCTGACCAAGGCGGTCTTCCCCTTAATCCCGGTCAACTCCGCGGCCCTGGCCAGCAACTCGTCTTCGATATTCAGCGTTATCCTCATTATTTCATTCCAACTGATATGACTGATATGAAGGACTATATTTATTAATAAGTTCAGGGAAAATATTATCAAGGGTAAGAGATCAGTAGGCTTACTAGCGCGTTTCAAAATGAACCATTTTCTTATATACAAAAAGGAGGTTTTGGACAAAAAAACAGGGGCCAGAAGGCCCCAGAGGATAAGACTTAATGATAGAAAAAGATTCCTATGCTGCCTCGTCAGTTTTCAAATGTTGCCGTTTCCTTAGCTCCCCCAATCCAGCAGGATAACGATCAAGTAATACTAAGGCGCTAATAATAGCTCGGCTCGGCAATAAATCTCCGCTTTCGTATTTCTGGAAGGCGCGACGGCCACCTCCGATTAGCTTTCCTGCCACTTCCTGAGAAAGGCCAAGCTTTTTGCGGATACGCCGGATTTCTTTCGCTTCGAGTAATCCTTCACTCCGGGCTTTAAGTAGATTTAACATGCGATCAGATATTTTCATATCCTTGCCGGTATGAATGCCTTCTTCGCAATCATCACAATACCAGCCGGGCATATCGAAAGTGATAGACTGCCCTTTATAAGTCAAAGTCAGGGGACGCACACCGCGATGCATTTCTGCACCTGTGTTTGGACATATAGGATTAACTGCCATCGGCTTTTTCCTTGAATGAGAGCAACAAAAAATCCGTTAACACCTCGGCGGTAAACTTGATATAAAGAACTCCAACCGCCGAAGGAACATGATAAACATCCTGCCATATACGATGATCTGAATAAGATGTCATTGATTGATAAAAATGTTTGGGTTGCATGGTCTGAATAGTTTCCACGATCTCCTGGCGCCCAAATCCTATATCAGCGGCGCTCTTAAGTGCCGTGGTGGTAATGGCCAGTTTTTCAACGCTGCTAAACGCAGCCTTAAAAGCTGCAAGATCATAAACCGGCTTCTTCTTTGTTGTCATTTTTTCTCATCTGCTGGTCCCTTTGGCAACTATATTAATACACCTCATTGGTGTATTTGTCAAGCCCATTGGTCTAATTTCCTTAATAACTTATTGGAATTATCCGAATAGTAAATATCTCTTTACTCATTAACGAAAAGAGGCCAGGATGCAGAGCATGGCAGCCCGGCGCATCCATCTCACATGCGCAGGATAACCCGGCGCAGGCGCAAAACCCGGCTGCTGCCGGTAAATACAGGGAAAAGGACAGATGACTCCACCGACTACCCCCCCCGAACTGGCCCCTCCTTTATCCCCCGAGGCCTATGCCCACTGTTTTTTGACCTTCCGGCGGCACTCCACCGAGTGGCTGGCCACCCTCAAATGGTGCCAGGAGCACCTGGCCCCGCGGCTGCCCCGGAAATCTCCCTTTACCGCCCTGAGCGTGGGCGCGGGTAACGGCGACTTCGACCGGCGTTTCGTTTCCATCCTGAATTCCCGGGTGAGAAATCTGGATTATGTCATGGTGGAGCCCAACCAGGCTCTCTGCTCCAAGCTCCGGGAGAACATGGCCGGCCATGCCGGGGCCGGAGTGCGCCTGGAAATCAACCCCCTCACCTTCGAGGACTTTGTCATCCCCCGTCCCTTCGATCTGGTGCATTTTACCCACTGCCTCTATTACCTCCCGGACCGCCAAGGGGCCATTGACCACGCCCTGCAGGCCCTCGGCCCGGACGGCCTATTTCTCATCCTGCACCAGACCCCCTGGGGCATCAGCCAGGTGCAGCAGCGGTTTCTTAAGCGCGTCAAGGGCAGCGACGCAGAAATGCTCTCCAGCCGGGATATCCAGGAACTCCTGGAACTCCGCGGCATCCCCTACCACCTGGAAACGGTGGAGAGTCACATCAATGTCAGCGAATGTTTCCGGCCCGGCTCCGCCGAAGGGGAGGCCCTCCTCAGCTTTTTCCTGGAGTCCGATGTGCGCGGCTTGAACCCTGCCCTCAAGCAGGAGGTGGTGGAATACCTTGATGAATTATCTTCTACTAAGAAAGACCGCCGTCTTCTCCATCACCCGGTGGCCGTCTTCAGCCTGCCGCCCATTAAGGCGAAGCAGTAATTCAGTAGTGTGTCTGACTTTTTTTAAATCAGTTAACGGGATATGCCTGGTTTTCCTTGACGCCGCCCGGTGCCGCATCAGCCGGATAAATTCCAGCCGCCTCAATGCCTACACCTGAATAATTCTTCTCATACCAAGTTGCAGTCTATAGGCAATTAATTATCCAATCGAAGCCTGTGGTGGAGGCGACCAATTCTCTGTCGTTTTCCAAGGCGACTAACGCTTCC
>QZIZ01000113.1 GCA_003599195.1 Deltaproteobacteria bacterium
TTAAATTTATCCTTAAGCCTGCGTTTCGGTTTTCCCGGCCTCAGGGTCTGCCGCTAAATATGTTGAAAAAATTTTTACTTAATAACCATTTTGCGCCGATTTAATGCATTTATTCGGACGCGTGTCCAGACACCGGTGCGACGTGATCATGCCGGATGATCTGGATTACGCCGCCAAAGTTTTCCTGGACGCCTTGAAAGCCGACGGTTCTTATGTGCGGGAACCCCGCATTCTCAGAAAAGACGGGGGAATCCGCTGGGTTTCTATTTTATGATAACCCGCCTCCGCTCTTTTATTTCCCATACCCTCAAAAATCTATTAAACTTTTTCGCTCATTTACCGATCATCAAATTTAGTTCTTGAACATAGTTTTGTCTAATCGGCAAAAAGACTACAATGGAGGTAGGGAATGATCAGCAAGAGGCTTCTAATGGGTTTTCTGGGATTTGCCTTCCTATCAAGTGTCACGGGCGGCGCGCTCTGGGCCGCGGAAGTGAAAGTGGGTGCGGGCGCGGCTCCTTCGGAAAATGTCCTTAAAAAAATTAAGGAACCCATGGAGAAAGAAACGGATCTGAAACTGACGCTCATCGATAATGGCCCCTACGAGGCCCTGGTGGACCTGGACCAGGGCAAGGTGGACGCAGCGGCCGGAGGGCTTACCTTCGGGGACTGGCTGGCCATGATGGAGAAGAAGGGCTACCAGATTCCGGATAAAAACGCCTACAAGTACCGGGTGATCGGCAAAGACATCATCCAGGTCATCATTCATAAAGAGGTGGCGGTGAAGGAACTCTCCAAGGAACAGCTTAAGGGCATCTTTACCGGCAAGATCGCCAACTGGAAGGAAGTGGGCGGCCCGGACCAGGCCATTGTAGTTATCTGGGGCAAGAAAATCCCCGGCACCCACAGCGTCTTCCAGAAACAGGCCATGGAGGGCGAAGCTTATACCAAGAATGTGCAGGAAGCGGAAACCGCGGAGAGTGTCAAAGAAAAGGTGAAAGCGGTGCCCGGCGCGGTGGGGCTGGCTCCCGTCAAACTGGCGGACGGTACGGTGGCGGTGCCCAAGATCCCCGAGGTGGGCCGCCCCATCACCCTGATCACCAAAGGCGAACCGAATCCCCAGGTGGTGAAGATGCTGGACTATATCCGGGGCCCCGGCCAGAAATACCTGGGGAAATAACATCCAAAACCCGCAAGCTGCGTGAATAATGGAGCTTAATCTATGTTACCCGCCAGATTCCAGACCTTAGGGTTCAAACTCCTGGTTCCCATCGTGGCCCTCATAGTGTTGTTGATGTGCGGACTCGGGGGCCTGCTGATGTACAAGAGCAAAGGCACCGCCCAGGACCTGCTGGTTTCCAAAGGCGAGGCGCTGGCCAACCTCCTGGAGAAACTCAGTGTCTCTTATATCGTCAACTATGACTACCCTTCCCTGGACGCCATCGTCAAAGAAGCCGGCCGGGATCAGGAGGTGGCCTTTCTGGTGTTTACGGACACCAAGGGCAAGCAACTGACCAAAAACAGCCAGGAACCCCCGGCCCTTGCCGGACTTTACATCTTGCAGCGGGAGATCAAGGATCCGGATACCAAGGTAGTGCTGGGTAAGCTGAAAATGGGCTTCAAGCTGGATAAGCTTTACGACCTGGCCCGCCAGGGCTTGTTTGCCATCGGCAGCGGTTTGCTGGTGGGGGTAGTATTGGTGATCGGCGGCGTGCTGTTGATCATCAGGTTTATCATCACCCATCCCCTGAACCGGGTGATCACGGGCTTGAACGATTCCTCCGAGATGGTGAAGTGCGCGGCCGCGGAATCGGCCCAATCCAGCAACACCCTGGCTGATAACTCCACCCAGTCCGCTGCCGCCATTGAGCAGACTTCCTCCTCTCTGGAGCTGATGACTTCCATGACCCAGAAAAATGCGGAAAACGCCACCTCCGCCCAAAAATTGATGGAACAGACGGACCTGGTAATGGCCGAAGCCCAAAGCTCCATGGAACAATTAAACGGCTCCATGCAGGAAATCACCTTGGCATCCGCGGATACGGCCAAGATCGTCAAGACCATCGATGAGATTGCCTTTCAGACCAATCTCCTGGCCTTGAACGCGGCGGTGGAAGCCGCCCGGGCGGGTACCGCGGGGGCAGGTTTCGCGGTGGTGGCGGATGAAGTCCGGGCCTTGGCTCTCCGGGCCGCGGCCGCGGCCCAGAGCACCTCCGACCTGATCCAAACCACGGTAGGCAAGATTAAGGACGGCACCGAGGTGGTGGACGCGACCGTCACTTCTTTCTCCCAGGTGGCATCCGCCACCGGCAAGGTGAAGGACCTGGTGGCGGAGATCGCGGCCGCCTCCCTGGAGCAGGCCCAGGGAGTGGAACAGATCAACCAGGCCGTAAGCGGCTTGAACAGCGTCACCCAGCAGTTGGCGGCCCATGCCGAACAGTGCGCCGGCGCCTCTCAGGAACTTGACGGCCAATCGGAGAATATGAAGAAATTGGTAGTGGATTTGGGAACTATGGTGGGAGGGCACGCCGCTCTCTTGCAGCCAGGAAACAACGGCAAGAGACCGGGGGTGTCGCCTTGCGCCGCGCCGCCCTTAAAATCGGCGATCACCCGGAAGCCCCAGGCGGGAAAGTTTTTACCCCTGGAGAGGCCGGGCCGGAAGCTAAGCCCGGAGACATCCGGGAGCCATGCAGAGAGCGCTTTTCAGGATTTTTAACAGTTGGGGGGCGAGGACGCCCGCCCTACGGTTTGTTGGGCACAACGGTCAGGATAATTTTTCGGCACAGCCTGGAAAGGCTGTGCCGCCGGTATTTTTATAAAAAGACCTTGTAAGAAGTATTCAAGGCCTTGGCCAATCGCCGGGCCATCTCTTTGCCGATGGGACGTTTGCCCTTTTCCATTTCCGAAATATGGCCGGGTTTGACACCGATCATGGCGCCCAGTTGCGCCTGCGTCAGCTCATGCATCAGACGGGCGCCTTTGAGTGTGTCCCCCGGGTGGAAATCGGGAAACACTTCTTCGATGCTGTATAGACGATCTTCTGCTGCTTCCGGGAGCATGCGATTCGCCATCCTGCCTTCCTTATTAATTTACTGCTCAATAACCTTTACAACGAGGCCGGTATTCGGGTTAATCCGGATTATCACATCCTTCCCGTCCAAGTTGTAAAGCAGATCCTTTCGCTCCTTAGGACCCTCCCTCCTTCCTCCGCTTTTCAAAATGTCTTCAACTTTTTTAGGTTCTCCCAAGATAGCTCTGAAATGTCACTTGGCAAAGGTGGAGGAGAACCGGCAATCATTGCGCCGGGAATCATCAGTACCATGAGAATACATAATAGCAGCTTCATGTCTTGTCCTTTTTAATAATTTTTCTCCATGCTGATCGCTCTACCGCAGACAAGTCAATTAATATTTACATGAAATGTCAGTTTATCCAATACGCTTGGTCAATGGGGATGTAATGGATAGATAAGAAATGGCCCACATTATTCTAATCAGCCATCCGGGTTCCGGAATCTTACCAAATAACCCGTATGCCCCCCAAGTCTTGCAGGGAAAAGGACTCGGTATAGTTGAGAGAGCCCATGAACATCATATTCTTGGGGACATCCAGCTCCTTGGACGGAGCGTCCACGATAGCGGGATTAAAATCCCCCTTCCGGGCCTAGTATTCGATTTTCAGGTGGGGGTACGCAAAGAGCGCAGAGAGTGCTTGGTGTGATTAATTAAATCGCTCAGTATAATAACGGCAAGGCCCTCGATTTTTAGCCCTCCCGGATATCTGCCGATAAGGTAACCAGGATAAATCTTTGCCGGTGACGGTCACCGTTTGAGTGACAGCCAGGAGGTTTCCTTGATCAGCGCCATTAATAACGGCCTTTCAGGGTTGGCGGCGAACACCGCCATAGTCTTGGGAGCGGCCGGCAATTTGGCCCGCCTCAATACCGCCACAGGCGCCGGCGTGGACCCGGCCCGGGAGATGGTCAACCTGATCCTGGGGCAGCGTGGATTTCAAGCCAACGTCGAGGTGATCAAAACCGCGGAGGAAATGCTGGGAAGTCTCCTGGATATCCGGGTTTGAAAATACAGTTTTCGGTTTTCAGTTTTCTCCTTTCGAGCCTTTTGCATAATGTTTAATTGATCATAATTCCCTCTGCGTTTTCTTTGCGTCCTCTGCGCCTCTGCGGTAAAAAATAAAGGATTCACCGCAGAGACACAGAGAGCGCAGAGAAATGAATTTTAAGGGGGACTTTAAAGCCCTACTTCCATCTATTCGCGAGTGGATAACCTATCTGAAGCATCAGATTAGTCTCCACCAAAAAAGCGGCCCGCAGGCCGCTTTTCTCTTTTTGATTCTCAATGGTTAATCAAAAACTCTCAACTGTTTTCGCATCCAAGAGAAGTTTTTCCCGGGCAGGGGGGCCGTTAAATCCCGGGGTATGGTTTCCTTTTTGCGCAACCAAGGCCCTTGTGCCCGCGGGCAAAGAAAACCGCCGGCGTTTCGGTTTGGTCTCCCGAACGGAGGTTAAGTGCCTTGTTGCCGCCCCGGAGCCATTGGCGCCGTTTACCAGGGCCATCAGCTCCCCCACGTAGCCGCGCATTTGGATGGCCTGGGAATTGAGTTCTTCCGAGGCGGACGCGGATTCTTCGGCATTGGCCGCCACCTGCTGCACGACCTGGTTCATTTCGTTCACCGCCAGGTTTATCTGCTCCACTCCCTGGGCCTGCTCGCCGGAGGCCGCGGCAATCTCCGCCACTAATTCCTTGACTTTGACGGTGTCGCCGGAAACCTGGGAAAAGCTCGCGGCGGTCTTATTGACCACTTCTGAGCCGCCCATAATTTTATTCACCGTGCCTTCAATAAGATTGGCGGTATTTTTGGCCGCGTCAGCGGCCCGCATGGCCAGACTGCGGACTTCATCGGCCACCACCGCGAAACCGGAGCCCGCTTCCCCGGCCCGGGCAGCCTCCACCGCGGCGTTTAGGGCCAGCAGGTTGGTTTGAAACGCGATTTCATCGATGGTCTTGATAATCTTCGCGGTCTCTTGGCTGGCCTTGGTAATCTCTTGCATGGAATCGATGAGGGTGGCCATGGAGCGGTTGGCCTCCTCCACCACGTTCGCGGCCTCGTGCATCAGGGCGTCGGCCTGTTTGGCGTTATTAGCGTTTTGCCGCGTCATGGAGGCCATCTCTTCCAGGGAGGAAGTAGTCTCTTCTATGGCCGCGGCCTGCTGGGACGCGCCCCCGGCCAGACCCTGGCTGGCGGTGGAAACCTCGGTGGAGGCCGATTCCAATTGGTCGGCGTTATTATTCAGGCCCGCCACTACCCGGGTGATGGGCCGGGTAATGGAACTGCTCAAGAGAATTCCCAGGAACAGGGCCAGGAGAGTGCCCACAACCATGCCCCCCACTGCCAAGGTTTTAGAGCGGTCCGTCATCCTGGCTGCGTCCCTTTTCGATGCGGTTACATGCTGTTCGGTCTTGGGGTTGATCTCCCCCAAGATGCCCTGGACATTCTTAAGATAATTTCCGGTTTTGTCTTGGTAGAAAGCAATGGCTTCAGGGCGAAACTCTTTTCCCTTTTTGAGTATTACTTCTAAATGTTGCGCTGACTCATGGAGTTTTTTATGAGGTTCTTCCACCTGTTTCAATAAAGGAGAAATTTCCGGAATCGCTTCTTCAGCCTTTTTCCTGGCGTCACTATAATACCATTTGCCGAAAGCGCATTTATGCGGATCTTTTTCAACCCCCAATTCCTTCATGTTTTCATCGCGCTGGAATTCTCCAACCTTCCTGGCCCAATTAAGGTGATCGATCTCCCTCTTCAGTACTTCTTTGGCAACGTTTTCGATAAAACTTGTCTTCTCGTTAACTTCTAAAGTTTTGCTTACTCCGTGCCACCCTACAAAACCTACGCCCAAAGTGACTAATGCCACTATCGTGAAGGCGCTGATTAGCTTAACGCTTAATTTAATTCTTTTGAACATAAGCCCTCCTTTAAAATTAGTCAGAAGTTAACCAGTTATCGGAGGACCATGGCGCATGCATTAGTGAATTGTTTCACTTGTAAATATCGGTATATTTTCTCCATATTATATAGAAATTATTATTTATAATACTTATTTACAAATATCTTTGATGATGAAATGAGATTTTGTCATCGGAAGATTAATACAATTTACTTCATTCTAATCGGAATTTCTAGTAGACCCCCGGAAGGCGGAAAAAAATACCTGGAAGGCCCGGATAATAAAATTACGAAGGCTTCGGCCACTTACCGGTCCAATTTTAGAGGCCGCGGCTATTTTTTTGGTCATAAAGAAAAAAAAATGTAGGGCCTTACGGGAGCTGGTCGTAAAGAATTAAGAGTTTTGGATAGTTATGCAGCAATTAACGGGATCCGGGTGGGGATTTTTAGGCCCTTATCCATGATCCGGATTCTTTTTATTTCCCTCCGGATCGCTGAAAGAATCACCTTGGAGGGCCGGTTTTTTCGCCCCCGTGAATAACCCTGCCTGAGTGGCGACGGGCAGATCCAGCACCTGGCGCACCCGGTTGACCAGGGAATTGATGGGGAAGGGTTTGGCCAGAAAGGCTATGCCCGGGTCCAGCACCCCGTGATGGGAGATGGCGTTTTCGGCATAGCCGGACATATACAGGACCTTGAGGCCCGGAATCCGGGCACAGAGTTTTTCCGCCAATTGGCGGCCGCTCATGCCGGGCATCACCACGTCGGTGAGGAGCAGGTGGATGGGCTCTTGATAGTCCTCGCAGAGGGCCAACGCCTCCTTCCCATTGGCTGCCGGAAGAACGTGGTAACCGTTCTGTCGGAGTGCTTCCGCAGCCAATTCCCTGACCGTCTCTTCGTCCTCCACCAGCAGGACGGTTTCCCAGCCCTGGCGGGGCGCAGCCGCTTCCGGGAGGGATCGTTCCGCTTCCAGGGAGGCGGCGGCCAGGGGCAGGTAGATCTTGAAAGTGGTGCCCCATTTGGGTTCGCTGTAGACCCAGATATAACCGCCGCTCTGCTTGACGATGCCGTATACCGTGGACAGGCCCAGGCCGGTTCCTTGATTGGCGCCCTTGGTGGTGAAGAAAGGCTCGAAGATATGGGCCTTGGTTTCTTCGTCCATGCCCTCCCCGTTATCGCTCACCGCCAGCATCACGTAAGGGCCGGCCTGGAAATTCACGTCCCGGTGGGTGTAAGACTCTCCCAGTTCCACGTTGGCGGTCTCGATGTTCAGCTTGCCTCCCAGGGGCATGGCGTCCCGGGCGTTAACCACCAGGTTGATGATCACCTGCTCGATCTGGCTGGGATCGGCCTCCACCAGCCCCAGTCCGGCTTCCAGGTCGGTGGCCAGGTAGATGTCCTCCCCGATCAGCCGTTGCAGCAGCTTCTCCATATCCCGGACCACCGCGTTGAGATTCAGCCTCTTGGGCTGGAGAATCTGTTTGCGGCTGAAGGCCAGGAGCTGACGGGTCAAAGACGCGGCCCGCTCCCCGGCCTTCCTGATCTCATCCGCTTCCCGGTGGCGGGGGTCAACGGTATCCAGGTTCGCCGCCAGCAGTTCCGCATAGCCGATGATCCCGGTGAGCAAATTATTGAAGTCATGGGCCACCCCTCCGGCCAGCCGGCCTATGGCTTCCATTTTCTGGGCCTGCAGTAGTTGCTCTTCGCTCTTGCGCAGGGCCTCTTCCGTTTCCTTGCTGCTGCTGATATCGTAGAAAACGCCGCTGATATAAGCCAGGTTGCCGGCGGCGTCAGCGATGATCTGGCTTCTTTCCTGAATCCACAGGATTTTGCCGTCCCTGGCCCTGATCCGGTATTCCCGGATGTAGGATTTATTGCCCTTTAACGCCTCCGTCACCACATTCTGGATGCCGGGAAGGTCTTCCGGGAGTACCAGACCGGACCATTTTATCTTCCGGGAATCAAACTCTTCCTTGGAATACCCGGTAAATTCTTCGATCTTGTTGTCGAAAAAATCCACCGTCCAATCGCCGTAGCCTTTGAAAACCAGGGCCGGGATATTCTTCACCAGCAGGCGGTATTTTTCTTCACTCTCCCGGAGGGCCTGGGCGGCGCGCTGGCGCTCGGTCACGTTTTTCAGGGAAAGCACCAGGAACTCCACCTCATCATTCCGGTTCAAAATGGGCACTAAAGTCCAATCCCAGTAAGTCAACCCCCGCTCGGGATGGTCCGGAAAGACGTAGGGCCGGGCAAATTTCTGCACCGGGGTTTTGTTTTCCACGGCTTTGATAAAGACTTCCCGGCCTTGTTTGCTGGGGTATAGCTCAAAATGGTTCTTCCCCTGAAATTCGGCGACTTCCCGCCCCGCGGCCCGGGCGAAGGCGTCGTTGACCCGGATATAGTTGAAGTTTTTATCCATGATGACCAGAGGGATAATGGTGTAGCGGTAAAAGGCCTCCAGGAGCCAGGATTGTTCCACCAGCTCTTTTGCCAGTTCCCGGTACTTGGCTTCGCTCCGGGCCAGGGCCAGGTTGGTGCGTTGGATGGAGCGGAACAAAGGCGCGATCCAGGCGATGCCCGCCAGCATCAAGCCCGAGGTGGCCAGGGCCACCCATTCCGCGGTGAGGACGGAAAAGATTCCCGGGAACTCCGGCTGCCATAAACTGATGAGCCGGCGGCAGGCCATGAGCACCAGGGCCGCGGCAATCAGCACCCAGGCCAGACGTTTGCGGGTCAGGGGAATAAGCGCCAGAGCCAGCAACGCCGCCAGGAACTGCAAGATAATGGAAATTTTTAAGATGAAGTTGAGGTCCATATTTGTCTCTTCAGGCCGCGTGCCTGCTAGATAAATTACTTTGTGAACATTATGGCTTTTAAACAATAATTAGTCAAGAATCAAGTTATACCAGCGGCTTTTATGCAAGGTATATGCCGGGAACAGCAAGGAGGGCTGCTTGGAATATTCTACTGAAATTATATAGAAATCCAGTTGCCGGAAATTACCTGGCTGGCGGATAAAATGTAAAGTTAACACAATTACTCTGTTAACTTAACATTTCCGGGGTGATTTTGGCAATTAAAGAGCGGAGTGTCCCCCTTCTTTTCCTTATCGGCGTCCATCCGCGGTTAACCGCCGCTGCACACTGATTAGCGCCGATACTGCCGCATATCCAGAAGCCGTTGATGCTTATCCACCTCCAGTCCGGGAAAGAGTTCCCGGTCCAACAGGACGAAATGCCGCGGGTCCTTGGCCAGGCTTTTAATCCGGGCGTCAAAGGGTGCGAAGAAAGGACAGGCGGCCCGTTCCTCCAGCCTTTTCCTTTTCCGGGCCAAAGGTGGATCAAACGGAACCAGGAAACGCCCCCCTGCCAGAAACTCCGGGGCAAAATGCCGGTCGTCCACCACCAGGAAAGAGACCCCGTACTTTTTGCAAAAATCCCGGACCACCTGGGGATCTTCCGCGTAATAGGCGGTGAAAAAGTCTTCCAGGCGGGGCCGGAGTTGCTCCCAGTAGCCTTTACTCCAGGGATGGGCCAGTTCAAAAGTGGCCAGCGCCGGGCGTTGGGCAAAAGTGGGGACGTTGTCCATGAGATTGGGGTGTCCGGCGATGAGCGCGTTTTTGGGGGTCTGGGACAGGGCGGCGTACAGGGGCCGGTACATGGAATAATCGAACAGTCCCACACTCTGGAGGCGCAGGCCCCCCAGAAACGCCACCACAATCAGGACGGCCGCGGCCGCAACCCGGGGCCAGGGCCGCCGGTACAGGGCGGCGTGCAGGCAGAGAGCCAGTCCCACCAGGTAGCAGAGGTTCAGAGTATAAACGAGATAGCGGTCAGGGACAAAGAGCTTCAGCATGAAGATGCGGGCCAGGAAATATAGGAGCACGGACGCCAGGAACAGATAGCAAAAGGGTTGCAGCTTAGGTTTAAGTTCCCGCCAATCGAGGCTCCTGGCCCCCCACACCGCGGCCCCCATGAGCAACACGCAGCCCAGGGCTCCCAAAATAATCCCCCCTTCATGGAAGGGGGCGATGAACTCCCAGGGGCTCACCACTTCCCAAAGAATCGAGGGCGCCGGGTAGATGGCATACCGTCCCGCGGCGGTGAACTCCGGCCGCCCAGCCATATCCGCGGCGCTCACCAGGGGGCCGAAGCCCGCGGCATTAAACTCCTGGTTCATTAACCAGACCAACCCCGCGCCTGCGGCCACGGTCAGGAGGTGGCCCCGATTCAGGAAGGACGCCCCGGCCCATCTGCCGGTGCGCGCCGCCAGCCAGGCCAGGACGACTGCCAGGGCTCCGGTCAGAAAAATATAAGGAATAAACAGGGCCTGGAGCAGCAAGGCCAGGGCCAGGCCCCAGGGGCGGGCCGCCAGCCAGCAGAGGCAAAAAAAGGCCAGCAGGGGCGCGGCAAAGGCCCGGGCCAGGCCCCCGGCCAGGTGGTCCAGGAAAAACGGCAGCAGCCAATAAATCCCCGCCATAAACCAGGCCAACGAACGTGAGCCCAGGCGGGCGCCGATACGGAACAGGCAACAGCCCAGGAAGACGAACAACAGACCGGGCAGCCACTTGGAGAAGGTGATGGGCGCCGCCACCGGCGAGGAGAGCCAGAGTCCCTTGCCCCCCAGGGACAGGGCCGCGAAAGACACGAACGGCAGCCATTTGGAGACGATGGAAATGTTCAGCAGCGGCCAGGCCAACCGGTAGAGTCCCTTGACCCCCCAGGTCACATAGGCCCGGGCGTAATCAGCGAGCAAATCCCCGGGGAAAAGCTCCGGGTCCCCCCACTGCTGCATCCAAAAAATCTGCTGCCGCACGTCGTCATTGATGACCCAATGCCGGGTCAGGGAATCAAAGTGGGCGAAGATAAAGACAGCCGCGGAGAGCACGGCTACCAGGACCGTATCGGTCCAGGGAACGGCGGCCGGTGGAGGTGCGCCTGGAAGAGGGTCAAATTTCCTTTTCAAAAATGCGAAAGACCTTATAAGGTTCGGCGCCCACGGACCTGAAGGCCCGCATATAATGCCTCAGGTTTTCGGGGATCAGGGACAGGTCGCAGAAATTGCAGGGCGTTTCCCGCACCGCGTCCACGTAGCTCTTGAGGATCAAGGCATGGTGCAGTTTGCGCCCCTGGTAAGGCTGCCGCACTCCCAGCACCAGGGCCCGGGCCTTCCTGACGGGCCGGTATCTGGCCTCGTAAAAGAGCCTCAGCTTGTTAAAAAGGGATAACTCGCCGTTAAACCGTTTAATAACGGGATTGAGGTCGGGCAGGACGATGGAGAAAGCCACCAGAGCGTCCCCGTCCAGCAGCAGTTTCACCAGGTTGGGACGCAGCAGGGGCTTGAGTTGGTTAAAAAACTTTTGGAACTGCTTCCAGGTGAGAGGCAGGTGGCACCAATTGGCTCGCCAGGCTTCGTTAAAGAGTTCATAGACTTCCTGTTGGCGCCGCTCCAGGTCTGGGTAAGTCATAGGAACCAGCCTCAGGTTCTGGTCCCGGAGAATCCCGGAGATTTTTTCCTCCAGGGGCTCCACGGGAAAGCGTTTGGTGAGGCGCAGGGCGAAGAAATCGAAGGTCTTGCGAAACCCCAGGTCCCCCAGCAGCCGGGGATAATACGCGGGATTATGGGACTGAAACATCGCCGGCAGGGAATCGAAACCATCCACCAACATGCCCACTTCATCGTAAATGGAGAAGCTCAACGGCCCCAGAAGCCGGGTCCGGCCCTGCCGCCGCAGCCAGCCGCCCGCAGCCTCGAAGAGCGCGGCCGCCACCTTAAGATCGGGGATACATTCGAAAAAACCGAAGAAACCGGTCACCCGGTCGTAGAGATCATCGTAAAGATGGTTGAGGTGCGCGGAAATGCGCCCCACGGGCAGCCCCCGGCGCAGGGCCAGGAAATACCGGGCCTCTCCCACTTCGAAAAAAGGACCCTTCTCAGGGTCCAGGAAATCTCTTTGCGGCGCCAGCAGTGGGGGGACCCAATAGGGGTCGTGTTGGTAAATCCGCCAGGGAAGCCGCAGAAATTCCCAGAGGTCCCCTTCGCCCAGCACGGGAACCACCCTGACCCCCTCGCGGTAATCGGTGATTCCCATGGAATTACTTGGGCTTGCGCATGACAATGCGCACCTTCATCCCTTCCTTCAGGGTCATATCGGGGTTGGGCACCTCGAATTCCGCCTCGTAATAGGTGGGCAGGTCCAGGCCGGGTTTCATGGGCACCCAGGAGAGGCGGCTGACCCGGGCTTCAAACTTTTTCCCGGGGAGGGATTCGGGCAGGATATCGGCCGGATCCCCCACTTTTACCCGTAGGGATTCCATTTCATGAACCTGGGCCTTAACTACCAGGGGGTCCATCACCCCCACCTGGAAGACCGGGGTATTGGCTTCGATCTGCGCGCCCGTCCGCAAATCCGGATGCACGAAGAGCACGAAGCCGTTGATGGGAGACTTCAGGGCCGCGGCCTGGGGCGCATGGCCCTCGCCCACGCCCTCCCCCAGGTGGGTCCGCAAGACCTGAAGATCCTCGGCTGCTATTTTCTTCTCCCGGCTCAGTTGTTTCTGGATGGCCTGTTTCTGTTGGCCCAGCAGCTTATAATCCTTCTCCACCTGGGACTGGGCCTGTTTGGAAGCCATGCCTTTGGCCGCCAACTGTTCCACCTCCCGGCGTTTGGCCCCGGCATGGCTCAAGGTCCTCTCCACTTCCGCCAGTTTCACCTCCAGGTCTTTGACCTGGGGGGGAGAGAGGCGCCGCTGCAACAGCAAAGCGGCCTCGGGGGTGAGGTGGTAATGGGCCAAGACTTCGTCCTTTTTGACCTGCTGCCCTGCCTGCACTTCCAGGGTAGTGATAATTCCCTGGAAAGGCATCACCACGAACCTCTTGACCGGGCTGGTAAATTTGCCGATAAAGGCCACCTCGCCCATCGGCGGGGTAGCCGGGGCGGGAGCCTCGGCTTTCTCTTTCTCACCGGCTTTTGCCGGCTCGCGGCTCCAGGCCGGGTGGCCGGCCAGGGCCAGCCAGATTAAGGCGAAAGCCCCCAGCAGACAAAGAAGGCGTTTATTGCTGTAGTTGCCAGGATTGTTCATCCACATAACTCGCACTCAGGTCTCCGGAAAGGTGGCGTAGCCCCAGCACCGCCAGGTCATAGTTCAGGTTATTCAGGGAAGCGGCCTTTTGAGCCTCCATCAGGATTTTGCGGCCTTCCAGGAGAACGGAGAGTTCGCCTCCGGATTGATAGCGGATGTCGCCTTGACGTTCTTTAAGGCGCGCCAGCTCCTCCTGGGCTTGGGCGGTCTTGCGGTTCACATCCGCGAGCCTCAGGTTTTCCTGGGCGTCGGACCACTTGTCGGTCAAATCGAGGCTCTGTTCGTCCGATTCCACCTCATATTGTCTCAAAACGGTCTTTTGCCGGGAAATGTTCCTGACCCGCTTGAATCCGTCCCAAACCGGCACTTCCAAGCCCAGGGAGAAGAACAGGTCCCGGGAGCGGGTCGTGCTCAAAGGATCCGGGGTGGTGGCGCCGAAGAACACGGTGGGCAGCAGCTTGGCCTTGGCCATGGTGATATTATACTGTTGCAGCTCTTTTTTCAGTTCCGCGATCTTGAGCATATGAGAGCGCCTCTTGGCCTCCTCCAGGGAAGCGGAGGCGGGATCGAAGCCCCCCATCACCTGGCGCCGCGCGTCTTTGCAATCCAGTTCCAGGGTCTGTTCGGGTTTCATCCCGATTACGGCCTTAATTCTCTCGTGGAGCCGTTTCCTGGAGGCGGCGATGCGCTCCTGTTCGGCCTTGGCCGCGTTCAACTCCTGGGCGGCCACCTTGACCTCCAGCGAGGTGCCGGAGCCGATCTTCTCCCGGTTTTGGAAATAGTCCAGGTTCTGGCGGGCCAGATCCACGAAGTTCTGCTGCCGGGCCGCGGCGGCTATCAGAGTTTCCATTTCCAGAAACATCCGGCCCAGTTTTTGAATGCCTTCGGAAACGACCTGCATGTGAGCCAGGACCGCGATTTGGGTGAACAATTTCTTGGCCTGCAGGGTGATATAAGATTCCAGGGGATTATAACCGCTGCTGACGAAACTCAGGGTATATGGGCGGTTGGCGCTGTCATCCGGGCGGTTCACATAATATTGGGTGCGGAAAGTCACCTTGGGGACCATGTCGAACTTGCTGTCCGTCTCATCCAGGTGTTTGATCTCCACCTCCAGGGAGCTTTTAAGGAAAAAAGGAGACCGCCTTAAGGCCAGCCGGACCGCCCGGTCATAGTCCACCGGGCCGGTGACGGCCTCGGTCTCCTGGGGGACGGCTGTTTGCGGGGCTCCTTCCCCCAGGGCCATCGGGGCGGCCCAAAGGATGGCCAAAGGAATAAAAACCAGAAAGAGGAAAAGTTTCTCGCCTAAACGGCCGCACTTCTCCCTTGGGCGCGGGGTTGTCAGGCTTCCGCCTGCCGCACCCCGGAGATTATTTTTCATAAAGGATGCCGTCCTCCAGGGAGAATACGCGGTGGCAGCGCTCAGCCACCTGGGAATCGTGGGTCACCACTATCAGGGCGGTTTCCCCCAGGGCCACAATCTCTTCGAAATGATCCATGATCTTGTGGCCGTTTTGGCGATCGAGCTGGCCGGTGGGTTCATCCGCCAGGATCACCCGGGGCTGGTTGACCAGGGCCCGGGCCACCGCCACCCGCTGCCGTTCGCCGCCGGAGAGCCGGTTGGCGGGATGCCCCATCCGATGGGCCAGGCCCACCATCTCCAGGGCGGAGGCGATGCGGGCCGGGCGTTCGTGGCGCTCGACCATGGCGTATACCAGGGGGAACTCCAGGTTTTCATAGACCGTGGAGTTCTCGAAGAGGTCGCAATTCTGAAAGACGAAACCCACCCGCCGGCGGCGGAACTCCGCCTGGTCAGCGCGGCTTAAGTGGAGCACGTCCCGTCCCAAGAATTGGTAGTTACCGGAAGATGCCGGCTGCAACAAGCCTAAGATAAACAGAAGAGAGGACTTGCCCGAGCCCGAAGGCCCCGTCACCGCTATCATCTCTCCGGGGTGCACCTCCAGGTTGACTCCCCTCAGGACCGGAATGACCCCATGGCCGTTGCTGTAATGTTTGGACAGACGGATCACCTGGATCAGGGGGCCGTTAACCAGGGGGGGGCGAGAGAGATTATTCATAGCGGATGGCGGAGACAGGTTCCATGCGGCTGGCCCGGAGGGAAGGATAGATCCCCGCGGCTACTCCCAGACCCACGGCCACCAGCAGGCCGATGAAGACGCAAAAAAGAAAAAGTCCCTGCGCGGGGTGGCTGTTGATCATGATGCTGGTGATCTCCACGACTACAAACCCCACGAGGCTGCCCGCCAGGGAGGCGGTAAAGCTGAGACAGACGGCTTCGGCCAGGAATTGGGCCATGATCGCCTGATCCTCGGCGCCCATGGCTTTTTTCAGGCCGATCTCCCGGGTGCGGGACCGGACGGCAGCCATCATCACCGTCCAGATGCCCACTCCTCCCAAGATCAGGGTGGCGGCGATGGAACTGAAAATGAAAAGCTCGACCCAAAAGGCTATGGCCTGCACCCGTTTTACCTGATCCCAGGCCACGTCCACTTTAAGGCCCTGGACATACTGCTGCGACTGGATCACCTGGGGAATCAGGGGCACCACCTTCTCCACGTCATCCCAGGTGGAGCACCGCAAATAGATGCGGTTCGGGTAACTGATGTTAGGGATGCGGTCCTGGGCGGTGGTGAAGGGAACAAAGGCGAAATTCCGTAGATCCCCCAGGCCCACATCTTTCAGCACTCCCGACACCGTGAAAATGTCCTGCTGGATTTCCAGCTCGGCCCCGGCCACGTCAATGGTGCCGAAAAGGGTGCGGGCCAGTTCCGGACCCAAGACGACGGCCCGCCGGCGGTGATTATTTTCCTCCAGACCGAAGACTTTTCCCTTTTGAGCCGATAATCCGCAGACTTCAAAGAAGGCCCGGTCCGCGCCGAACAGGGAAAAACCATATTGCTGCCCCTGGAGGCTGGTTTGCGCCCAGAAGGTGCTGACCGCCAAACTGGCGTCTTTTACCCCAGGCATCTGGCGGAGGGCTTCCAAAGTGGATTGCTGAAAGATTTGATGTTGATAAGGAGGCAGTTTTTCGAAGTAGACCTTGACGAGGGTGGCCCGTCCCAGGAGTTCCAGGTCGCGGTTGAAATTCTCCTTGAGGTCCCGGCCCATGGTGATAATGGTGATGAAGCCGGCGGTACCGAGGGCAATAGCCAACATTACCCCCCAGTAGCGCCGGCGATGGCGCAGGAGCTGGCGAATACTGAGCCGCAGCAGGTCACTGAGCCTCAAAGAAAAATATCCCCCAAATATATTTCGGCGTTACCGGCAAATTTCTCAAGTTAAATGGTCAGGCTCTGGGACGAAAAACCGCCCTTGGACAGAAATTGCTCCCGTCCTGATAAATCCTCGGCCCTGATCCGGTGCTTCTTGGCCAGACGGGCCAAGACCTCCAGGACGAAGTCGATCTGCCGGTCTTCATGGGTGCTCATGTAGGCGGTACGGATCACCGCTTGCCCTTTGGGCACTGCCGGAAAGATGGCCGGCAGGGCGAACACGCCTTCCTCAAAAAGGTCCCGGGCAAAAGCGAAGGCCTTCAGGTCGTCCCCGATATGGATGGGTATAATGGGGGTTTTTGATTCTCCGGTAACGAGACCGATCTCCCGATAGCCGGCTTGTACTCTGCGGACGATCTCCCAAAGGCGGGGAACCCTGTCCGGATCTTGCTCCAGGATGTCCAGGCAGCCCAATACCGTGGCCGCATTGCTGGCGGGCAGGGCCGCGGAAAAGATCAGGGGCCGGGAATGATGGCGCAAATATTCCATGACGTCTTCATCGTCGGCGGCGATGAACCCACCCACGGAAGCCAGGGCCTTGCTGAAAGTGCCCATGATGAAATCAACTTCGCTGTTCAAGCCGAAGTGGGCCACCGTGCCCCGTCCCTGGGGGCCCATGACTCCCAGGCCATGGGCGTCATCCAGGTAGATGAGTAAATCCGGAAATTCCTCTTTTAACTGCACCAGTTCCGGAAGCGGAGAGAGATCCCCGGACATGCTGAACACCCCTTCGGTGATCAACAATACCAGTCCGTGGGGATTTTTCTCCTTCATGGAGGCGAGTTTTTGGGCTGCGGCCTCCACATCGTTATGGGCAAAAGGAACCAGCCGGGCGCGGGAGGCCTGGCAACCTTCGAAGATGCTGGCGTGATTTTCCCGGTCGCAGAGGATCATATCCTGAGGAGTTAGCAAACAGGCGATGGATCCCAGGTTGGTGCTGAAGCCGGTGACGTGCACTACCGCTTTTTTCTTGTGGACAAAGGCCGCCAGACGCTCTTCCAGGACTTCGTGCAAGACCAGATTGCCGCACAGGAAACGGGACCCCCCCGCGCCCGTTCCCCAATGACGCATAGCTCTTGCAGCCGCTTCCATTACCCGGGGGTCATGACTCAAGCCCAGGTAATCATTGGAACCGATCATTATGAGCCGCCGGCCGTTCACCTCCACCTCGGTCCCCCACGACTGAGATAAAGGGCGAAAATAGGGGTAGTATCCCCCTGCTTTGCCGGCTTGCACGTAGCGGGCAAAAGGTTGGCAGCGTGCTTTTAGTGACATATCAGAATCTGCTCCTCCCCCGTATGTCTATACCTTTTTAATGGTATCTTAAGAAAAAGTCAACCGTATTTAATCACAAGGCCTAGAGCGCTTCCCCTGTTTCTAGGCAAAAAAACCTACATCCCCGTTTATGTAACTTATCCCTGAATCGAACCTCCTTGGCTAAGTATATGATATTACATACCATTCATCCGACCGCAATAAGACTTGCCTTTATTGACCGAGATTAAACTTTCCCAAGACATCTTAAGTCATAAAAGAGCGTTATACCAGAAGAAAGATGCGATGATAAATAAAAATATCACCGAATCTTAACCCCGGGTCCTGTCATCCGCTTGCGGAGCCGCAATCCGGGCCTTTGGCATCCCCTGAGATTATCCTTAGACAGGTTCCTTGGCCCGCTCTCGCGCAAGATTTTTAAATATCCGGCGGTTTGTTTCCTGCCGGTGATCCCTTCAGAAACCCCCGGATGCTCACCGCCTGATCCCAGGTCAGGTGCAGGCGCTCCGGATACCAGAACTGCGGAGGCACCCGCTCTCCGGCCGCCTGCGGAGGGGAGCCGGAGTTATCCAGGCCCTGGTAAAAATCCCGGGAGGCTCGGCTCATTCCGCCATAGAGCTTTTCCCAGGGCGTCAGGGCCATTATCTGCCCGGCGGCCATGACGGCCAGGAGCGCCAGCGGCGCCAGACGGACTGCGGGGCGCTTATCCATCCGGCGTTGCCAGATACCCCAGGCCAAACCCAGTAGGATCAGGCTTCCCATCAGGGTGTAGACCGCGTAGCGGGGAGCAAAGGCTTGATTCAGGCCTCTCTGGTAGCGGGCCAGAGAGACCAGAAAAAAGGGCAAGGCGTTAAGGGTCAGGGCCCAAAGGCCCAGACGCTTCTCCCGGGGTTCCCCCCAATGCCAAATCAGCCCCAGGCTGACCACCAGGGCCGCGCCCCCCAACATGTAGGCCCGCACCGGGTAATGATAATGTCCCCAAAATAAATAAATAAAGGGGGAAAGGCAAGCCGCAAAAAGGAAGTGCAGCAAATAAGCGGGGCCGGGCAAACCGGCCACGATTCCCCGGTTGTGGCTGGCTGCGGCCGTAAAACCGGCAAAGGTAAAATATCCCCAGGAGAACAGCAGGAAAGGCAGCGCCACCGCCGCGGTCACCGCCAGGAACTGGCGGCGTTTCTCTTTGCCTCCGAGGATGGCGATATATAACGGCAGGGTCCAGACCGCCAGGATGGTGAAGTTCCAGGAAAGCAGGGACAGACCGACGCACAAAGCGATGCCCCCCAGGGAGGCCTGGGAGGAAGTCTCCAGATAGCGATGCGTCAGCAGCAAACCCAGCAGGAAAAAAATGTAACACATGAGGGCGTTGATATAGAAGGCCACCTGGGTCAGGCTGGTCAGGGCCGCGGCCCCTCCGTAAAATAAACCCAGGAACAGCGCGGTTAGGGGCCGGAAGTGGCGGCGCAGAAATAGGTAATACAAAAAAGCCAATAGGCCTCCGGCCAGGCAATTGAGCAGGAGCAGGCGGTCATAGTTCTCCCCGAAGGCGCTCACCAGGCCGTAAGAGACCGCCCGGGACAACGGCATCCAGACCTCGCCGTCCGGCGTCAGCAGATACTGCCAGAAGGGATGGCTCACCATTTGGGTGAGGATGGCCCAGTCGTCCTCGATGAAAAAAAAGAGCCCGGGACGCCAAAACATGGCCACCGGCAGCGCCAGAAAAAGCAGCGCCGCGCCGGCCAGATAGAAACCCCGGGGGTTTGTTGAGGCGAATCTCATAAAGACTATCTGCTTCTGAAAAGTTGTCAGTGGCCAGTGGTCAGTGGCCAGTGGTCAGTGGCCAGTGGTCAGTGGTCAGTAAAAACCAAGGTACCTCCTGGAACTACTCCTTCTAACCTCGTTCCCAAGCTCTGCTTGGGAACGCCGATTTCCCGTCCAAGCTCTGCTTGGACACCACTTTTTCTCCCTCCCCCTGCCCAGAGGGTCCCCGTTCTCCCCTGCCATTGACTGACGGGGGAGAGGGCTGGGGGCAAGCTTTTCATATTTTACTAGTGCGCCGCAGGCCCAGGAATGGCTGCTAAGAAAATAGTTCCGAGTTCCCGGTTCAAGGTTCAAAGTTTCTATGGTTAAAATATTAGATAGGCGCCGACGCCAAATAGTTAGCTTCTCTCCCGCTATCCCGGATTGCGGTTCCGCCCTACGCCTTCAGCCCCGGGGCCGGAGAGTTGCTTTTTCCCGGCAACTCCTGTACAAATTTACCTCAGGAGCGCCTCTGGCAATATATCAGAGGGAGCAACGGGGGGGAAGAAATTGTTGGCAGGAAAGAAAGTGCTGGTGGTCATGCCCGCGTATAACGCGGCCCTCACCCTGGAACGCACCTTTCAGGACATCCCTTTCGACATTGTGGACGAAGTCCTGCTGGTGGACGACGCCTCCCACGACGAGACCCTGGAAGTCGCTCATAAGCTGGGAATCCGCTGCTTCTTGCACGAGCGGAATCTGGGCTACGGCCGCAACCAGAAGACCTGCTACACCGAAGCTCTGAAACTGGGGGCGGACATCGTGGTCATGGTCCACCCCGACTACCAGTATTCCCCCAAAATCATCCCGGCCCTGGCCGGGTTGGTGGCCAGCGGCGAATACGACGCGGCCCTGGGCTCCCGCATCCTGGGGGGCAAGGCCCGCCAGGGCGGCATGCCGGTTTATAAATACCTGGCCAACCGTTTCTTGACCGCGTTTCAGAACCTGCTGTTAGGGGCGAAACTCTCGGAATACCACACCGGGTTCCGGGCCTTTTCCCGGAAGGTGCTGGAGACCCTGCCCCTGTGGGAGAATTCCGACGATTTCCTGTTCGACAACGAGATGTTGTCCCAGACCATCTTTTTCGGGTTCCGGGTGGGCGAAGCGTCTTGCCCCACCCGCTATTTCGCGGAGGCCTCCTCCATCAATTTTCCCCGGAGCGTCAAATACGGCCTGGGAGTCCTCGCCACCTCCGTAAAGGTCTTCCTGCAGCGGCGGAACTGGGGCCAGTTCCGCATCTTCTCTCCTTCAGGACGGGGCTTGATGGATCCTTCTTATTATTCCGAGAGGACTCCGCCGCTGGAGTCGCCCCTGACCCCGGGAAATCCTTCCAGCAGTGGATGAAAAAAGTTCCAGGTTTCAATTTTTGTAGTGCGCTTTGCGCACCCTGAAAGTTCTTTAAACTAAACTCCCCCTACCCTACCCTCCTGCAACCCTTCCATCTCATAAAGCTCTGACAAGGTTGCGCCCTGCACCGGGCCGGTTTTCTTCAGCCAGGTCAGGAACGCCCGGATTTTGCCCACCAATCCTTCCACCGCGGCCTCCGTGGGGAATTGGGGGTTGCCTCCGAGGGCCAGTTCCGAGGAATGGAGGAACAGGTGCAGCACCCGGCCCCCCCGTCTCCGGTGCAGCCGCGCGGCCAGGCGCATGGAAGGCAGGGGATACCAGACGGGATTAACGCCCGCGGCCAGGACGTAGGGGAACCAGGAGCGTAAGCGTTCCCCTCTGGCGCCGGGAAAGATCGAGGAGACCCGGTAAACCAGGCGGGCAGAGGCCGGACACACCGCCACCATGGTCACCGGCGCCTCCACCAGAGGCGCTGCTTCCGCTGCCGGGAGCTGCAACCGGAAAGGATCGTTGGGCGCCAGGAATTGTTGGGGTCCCCCCACTTTTTGGGTCAGGGGCACCATGCTGCTGTCTACTATAAAACCCATCGCCGGCAACAGGGACAATAGCCGCAGCCCCCAGTCGAAGCGGCCCATGCGGAAGGACCGGGGCGCGACCCCCAATCCCTCCTGGATGGCAGCCGCCAGGTTGGCCAGCTTTTCTTTGAGAACCGGGAGGGGAATCTTCCCGGAGCGCACCGGCTCGGGTTCGGGGAACTCTACAAAAGGCGGGGTGTTCCAGGGGTGGAGGTGCGCGCCGATCTCGGCGGCGTAACGGTCCCGCCAATAACGCAAGACCTCCCGGGCCTCCGGGTCCCGGGCCGCATGGTAGGTGGCCAGGAGCGTTAAAGGAAAGCCGAATTCCCGGGGGATGAACTCCAGGCGCCGCAGTTCGGCGACATTGCTCACCCCCGCGGGCGTCCGGGCGTATTTCCCGGAAAACAGGCCCTCTTCCTCGACGTCGATGCTGATAACCAGTTTCATCTTCTAAATTAAATACCTTACCACAGAGACACAGAATACACAGAGATTCACAGAGAATATTTTTTAGTTGGCGGGTTCCCCGCCAACCCAAAATAATTTTCCTCTGTGATTCTCTGTGCTCTCTGTGCCTCTGTGGTTAATCTTTTTTACCCCGCAAATCTATCGCCACCTTGACGCTTTCGAAGCGGGGCTTGTTGAAGGCCGTCCGGAAGGCCCGGCAGTATTCCTCCAGGGGGAAAAGATGGGACAGCAGCCCCTCTTTGGGGTAATCCCCCCGGGCCAGCAGTTCCACGGCCAGTTCGTAGGTGCGGATCTTTCGTCCCCGGAAGAAGCCGTAGGAAAACATGGAGGAGCCGGTGAGCTTCAGTTCCCGGAACCAGAGGCTGGAGAGGTCCACCTGGTCCAGGGTCCCCGCGGTGCCCACCAGCACGTAAGTCCCCCTAGCCCGCAAGGCCAACAGGCCTTCCTGCATCGAGGTTTTGCTGCCCACGCAGTCGAAAAAAAAGTCCGCGCCCCCTTCCACGTTCCCGCCCCCCAGGATGGTGGGCAGATGCCGGGCGCCCACGGCCGCGGCCAGCTCCTTGCGGCCTGGTTCCATGAGGACCGTCTCCGCTCCCCCGGCCCGGGCCAGGTCCTCCTGGAACGGGTAACGGGCCACGGCCACCACCCGGGCTTCGGTCTCTAAAGCCTGAAGGATACGGAGCAACTGTTGGCCGATGATCCCCGCGCCGTAGACTACCACCAGGTCTCCGGGCTGCGGGAAATTATCCAGCACCGGCTGCAGGGCCGAAGCCAGGGAATCCACCAGGGCCGCGGCCTCGTCCGGCATACCCTCGGGCAGCCTTACTAACCGGCTGGGATGCGCGGCCATGAATTCGGCCATGCCCCCGCCCGCGTCCCGGTGAAAGCCGATGATGGCCCCGGCTGATATTCCTCCCCGGGTGAAATTTTCGCAGAGGTTATACTCCCCCTTAGCGCAGAATCGGCAGGGGGCCAGGCCCCGGGTCTCGCAGGGCAGCACCGGCTCCACCGCTACCCTCTCCCCTACCCGCCACTCCGAGCCGGGCGGGGCCTCCACCACCTCCCCCACCACTTCATGGCCCAGGACCGCGGGAAAGGAGGCATACGGCTCCAGCAGCAGGGATTCCACCCCTTTCAACAGCCGGAGGTCCGAGCCGCAGACGCCGCAGATGCGGGTGCGCAAGACGACCCAGTCCGGGCCGGGCCTGGAGAGGGTAATTTCCCGGAGCCTTAACGGGGCCAGGCTCGGCAAAAAGCTCCGGGGCCGCAGGCGATACCACAGCCGGGCCAGGAGGTACCGGGGAACGGAACGGGTATAGACCAGGGCTTGCATTGTCAGTAGCCAGTAGTCAGTTGCCAGTTGCCAGTTGCCAGTTGCCAGTTGCCAGTTGCCAGTTGCCAGTGATCAGTGATCAGTGATCAGTGATTGGGGTCCCTGGCAGTTAAAAGGAATGTGCCCCGAGAGCCGTGCCTTGTCAAGGCCATTTTGGGAAGATTGCTTGGCTATTGAGCTTAAAGGAGTATAATATAAAATTTTAAGTGATATCGAGACCTCTGTGAAAAAGTCCCCGCACCTGGTTTCCAGAGATAGCGGGGAAACCGATGAATCTTGAACTTACGCGGCGCTAAGGGCTATGAACCGGTTTTTAGGCTGAGGTTTCAAACTCGAAACCCGCAACTCGCAACTCGCAACGGGAAATATAATGGGAAAACACAGCCGAGTGGGCCTGGGGGTGGTGCTGAAGACCATGCGCCAATTGGTCCGCCACCCCTGGATTTATCATAAGCTTGCGGCTTTGCAGGTGGAAAAAGGGCTTTTCAACCTGGCCTATCCTCCCTCCAGCGAGGGCCGGGGACACCGCATCCGCCAGGTGAGCCTCAGGATCACCGATTTTTGCAACCTCCGCTGCCATACCTGCGGCCAATGGGGAGACCGGGGCTTTCTCCGGGGCCAGGACTTAAAGGAATTTAAAAAGCGGGAAGTGCCGGCAAGCCGCTATATCGAGGTCTTTGAAGACCTGAAACGCCACGGCCACCGGCCTCTGCTCTATCTCTGGGGCGGCGAACCCATGCTTTACGAAGGGGCATTGGAGGTCATCACTGCGGCCACCAAACTGGGATTCCCCACCTCCATCGCCACCAACGGCACCCGCATCGCCGGTTTCGCCGAGCGCCTGGTCAAGGCTCCTTTGTTCCTGATGCAGGTCTCCATCGACGGCCCCACCGCGGCCATCCATAACCGGGCCCGCCCGGGCGTGGGCGGAGCGGATAATTTCGCGGACATCCAGGCCGGGCTGGCCGCCGTGCGCCAGGCCAGGAAAGCGAATACATCCGGTCTGCCCCTCATCGCCTCCCTCACCACCATTTCCCGGGAAAACTACCGGCATCTCTTAGAGATCTACGAAGCCTTCCGGGACAAGGTGGACCTCTTTGTTTTTTACCTGGCCTGGTGGATCGATAAGGACCGGGCCCAGGCCCATGAAGACGACTTTTCCCGGCGCTTCGGTTTCAAACCCACCCGCCCCTGGGGCTGGGTGGGCGACTGGCAACCCGACGACTACCGGGAACTGAACCGGCAGTTGGAGGAATTGCAGCATCGCTCCCGCGCCTGGGCCGCGCCCCCGGTCACCCTTATTCCACCTTTCATGGGAGAGGCCGACCTGCGCACTTATTACACCGACCACCGGGCCGACTTCGGCTTTAACCGCTGCCTGTCCATCTTCCAGGTGGTGGAAGTGAACTCCAACGGCGACCTCTCCCCCTGCCGGGACTACCATGATTACGTGGTGGGCAACCTCAAGGAAAAGACCATCACCGAGCTGTGGAACTCCGAGGCCTACAAAAAATTCCGCCGCAGCCTGGCCAAAGAGGGCCTGATGCCCGTCTGCTCCCGCTGCTGCGGGCTGATGGGGTATTGAAGCAAGGAAAAAGATAAAAGTAAAAACTATACATAGCGAAATTAAATATTTGCGCATTTTTCACCTTTGCGCTCTCTGCGTCTCTGCGAGATAAAAAGGTTTCTCGCAGAGACGCAGAGGCGCAGAGAATGCTAAGCGTGATTAATTAATTCGCTCTGTATAAAAACGGCATTAGATGACTAATCCTTCTCTAACCCGCCCCGCTCGTATCGTTCTCCTCCTGGAAAATCTAACCTTCGGGGGCACCCAGCGCCAGACCCTGGAGCTGGCCCGGGGTCTTAACCGGCGGCGCTTTCAGCCGGAAATCTGGACCCTGGCCGCGGGAGACGACCTGGAACCTTTGGCCCGGGAATGGGGGATTCCCGTGGTGCGCTTTTCACACCATCGAAAGCCGGGGCCGGTGGACCTGATCCGGGTCTGGCTGCGCCTCCGCCGCAACCCGCCGGACCTGCTGATGACCTTAACGGCCCTGCCCAATATCTGGGGCCGGATTCTGGGGCGTTGCTCCCGGCTGCCGCTGCTGGTGGGAAACGTTCGGGGGCTTAACCACCGGGACCAGCATGAGCGTTGGCTCTGGCCTCTGGCTGGTCATATTATTTGTAATGCCAATAAGTTAAAGAACATTCTTAACAGCGCTTGTAAGATTCCCCTCGACCGGATCACCGTCATTCCCAACGGCGTGGACACCGATTTCTTTCAGCCCGAAGGTCCCGCGGCCGGCCGGAAGCCGGTGATCCTCTGCGTGGCCAGGCTGGCGCCGGTGAAGGACCATGCTACCCTCATCCGTGCCTTCGGCCTCGTGCTCCGGGACCACCCGGAAGCGGAACTGTGGCTGGTGGGGGATGGCCCATTGGAGCAGACTCTCAGGGAATCGGTTAAACAAACCCTCCCTCCCGGACGGGTGCGGTTCCTGCCGGGGCGGCCGGACGTACGGCCGTTACTGGAGGAAGCCGCTCTTTTAGTCCTCAGTTCCCGGCAGGAGGCCTTTCCCAATGTGATTCTCGAAGCCATGGCCATGGGCCTGCCGGTGGCGGCCACCGAGGTGGGGGGCATCCCGGAGATGGTGTTCCACGGGGAGACCGGCTGGCTCGCTCCTCCCGGAAATCCCCCTGCGCTGGCCGCGGCCATGTCCCAACTGCTGGGCGATCCGGAGACCAGGCTCGCCTTTGGCCGGGCCGCCAGGCAGCGGGTGGAGCGGCATTTTTCCCTGGCCACCATGGTGCGCGGCCATGAAGAGGTCTTTGAGAAGCTGCTGGCGCAAAGGGCGTCGGGCCGGGGTTTTCATCCGCAGAAGAAGCCAACCCCGGCGTTTAAGGATGCGGTTAGCCCGGCTGTTTCGCCCGCAGGTACTTCCTTGTCACCGGTTTCAGCACCAGACACGGCCAGCCCCCGGGTGGCTTACCTCCTCCTCTGGTTTCCCGAGCCCTCCCAGACCTTCATCCTGGACGAGGTGAATACCCTCTGCCGCCTGGGTCTGGAAGTGAAGGTCTATACACTTTATGGTCCCCGTCCTTCACAACGGTTGGCGGGCATGGCCCCGGCACTGGCGCCGGTGGAGAGGCTGGGAATCGCCTCATTGGGGACTCTGGTCCTGGATTTGCTGCGCCTGCTCCGGGACCGGCGGCCCCTGGCCCGGCGGGTCCTGGCGGAAACTTTAGTCCGGAAATGGCGGCGTCTGGAGACCGCGGGCGAAGCCCTGTGGGCGACCCTGGCCGGGCTGCACCTGGGAAAACGCTTGCAGGCCGCAGGTTTTCAACATCTCCATGCGCCCTGGGCGGACGGCCCGGCCACCGCGGCCTGGGTGGCCTCCCGCTTGAGCGGCATCCCCTTCAGCTGCGCGGCCCATGCCCGGGATATCTATCCACCGGACGGGGCTTTAAGGGAAAAACTTGCGGCCGCGAGCTTTATCCGGGCTATTTCCCGGATCAACCGGGACTTTCTGGCGGCTTGCGAGCCGGCCGCGGCCGATAAAATCGCAGTCATCCACTTGGGCGCGCCTTTAAAGCTCCGGCCCGGGCCCCGGCGGCCTCCCCGCGCCCCCTATCAGCTCCTGAGCATCGGCCGCATGGTGCCCAAGAAGGGTTTCCCTATTCTCTTGGAGGCCTGCCGGGAATTGGCCGCCCGGGGGGTGGATTTTCATCTGATCCTGGCCGGAGACGGCTCCCAGCGCCGGGAACTGGTGGAGTTGGCTCAAGGATACGGCTTATCCGGCCGGGTCCATTTCCCCGGGTTCGTCCCCCACGGACAGGTGCCCCGCCTGTTCCTGCGGGCCGACCTGTTCATCATGCCCAGCATCATCGCTCCCTCCGGCGACCGGGACGGTATTCCCACGGTGATCATGGAGGCCCTGGCCCATGAAGTGCCGGTGGTCTCCACCTGTGTCTCCGGCATCCCGGAAATCGTCCTGCCGGGCAAGACCGGCTGGCTGGCGCCGCCGGGAGACGCTAAAGCCCTGGCCGGGGCCGTCATGGAAGCCCTGTCAGACCCCGAAGAGGCCCGCCGCCGGGGCCGGGCCGGGAAGGAACTGGTGGCCCGGGAATTCGATTCGGAGAAGAATTACGGGAGATTGAAGGAGTTGTTGGAAAAACATTCTCGAAAGCGGGATTGAAAACCTGATTTTTATCTCACGCCAAGACGCAAAGGCGCAAAAAAGATTAACCGCAGAGGCGCAGAGGACACAGAGTTCCACAGAGAAGAGATTATTGGTTTGGCGCCGGGTGCCAAACCAAAAATATTATCTCTGTGTATCTCTGCGCTCTCTGCGTCTCTGCGGTTAAATATTTCTTGTGACTTAGCGTCTTAGCGTCTTTGCGTGAGATAAAAAGGGTTTCTAATAGTCCAGCTTTTTCTCCTGGACAAAAAACTCCACCTGCCGGAAAATCTCTTCATTGCCGCAAAAATTGTGCGCCCGGATGCGGCTCCGGAATTCCTCCAACCTGGATTCGAATTCCGGAATCATTTCGGGGTCCAGATGCGAGGCCGCGGTGATCCCCCGGCCATAACCCAGGCGTTCGATATAAAAGGCATTCAGAAACTGCTCGAACGCCCCCTTGATGGGAAAAGAAATCACCGGTTTGCCGTAATACAGGGCCTCGGAGATCATCGAATGGCCGCCGCCGCAGACCACGTAGGCGCAGGAGGAAAGGTCGTCCAGGAAACCTTCCTCGGACTTGGGCTTATACAGAATATTGCCTTCCCTACCCTCCTTCGGCACCCCATAGACGATCACGGGCCTGGTCAGAGCCTCCACAAAGGCCATGAATTTGCTGAAGTCGGTGATATAGCTCTGGTACACCAGGACGTGGCCGCGGTCTTCAGGCTGCCGGGCCAGGACCGTGTCCCGGAGGAGCGGCGGGAGGATTTTCGCCCTTAAGCCCGGTTGCACCGGGGGCTGGAAAAAGGAGATCACCAGGTAGTCCGTGGCCCGGCTGAACAGGAGCCGCACCGCCAGGCTGGTGGCCAGGTAGCTGGGGTACTCCCCCCAAGGCAGGGGATGGCTGCACGCGGTGATGACGTGCTGGTGGTCGATGGAGAGGCAGGGGACGCCTAATTTCCGGCAGGCCCGGGGCAGGAAAAATTCGTAATCGCTGATCACCGCGTCCGGCTGAAAATCCTCCATCAGCTTCAGGACCCGGCGCATGATGGCCCGGCGGTTCCAGAAGACCGGAAGGTTCATCTTCATGGTGGCGCAAGTGTCCACCCGGTGCCTGGTAAACACCGTCCCCAGGCTGGGGATGTCCACCGCCGGGAACTCCCGCTCTAAAATCGCCGGCCCCGCCTCGTGGCTGACAAAGAGAAACTCGTGCTCCGGGAACCGCCGGGCAATGCTCAAAGCCCGGATCGCATGCCCGTGCGCGGTGCCGTGGACGGCGTAGAGGATTTTGGCCATATGTTTTGTGGGGGGAGGGGCCAGGGACCCGTAGGGCGGGCGTCCCCGTCCGCCTTTTGTCCTCTGCTCCTCCCCCAAACCCCCCTCCCCAACCCGCATGAATTAAAAATATGGTGCGCATTGCGCACCATAGATGATAAAAAATAATATTAGAAAATTGATATTATTTTAGTGCCATGTAGAAGGTAAGATAATAACGGCTGCAACTAGTTTGAAGCATATTTCTCCGCGCAGGGGCCCCCCAAGACTAATTGTAAATAAAACTCTCTGTTCCTTCTTCAAGCCAATTTGTTCTGATGAATAGATTCCATGAGTAAATGGTTTGAGTTTATCTTCCCAAAGGGGATCGGTCACAACCAAATCATAATGAACTCCATTTAATAAAAACCATGCCCTGGTTTGACGATTACCTGTATAAGATGTTGTTATTTGCCATCTTACATTAATAGGAAATATAAGAGTTAAAGATGCCTTTGCAGGTGTTATTGTAAATTCTTCTACTTTAATGCGGTCAGATGTATCCCCAAATAATTCTGGTCCAACATTAATATACTGATTAAGGAGATAGCTATATTTATCTTCGGCTGGTCTCTGGATCAAGCTCCAAGGCTTAGCTCCGACGAGCCAGTTTTCTGGTTGGTAAGGTTTTGGTACCGGAGTCTGTAAGTGAATCCTCAAAATATCTAAGAGCATTGGATCAGTATTATTTTCAAGCACATAATGCCTTCGGCTTAACGCACCATCTTTAGTAACAGGTCTGATCCAACCCTCTCCTTTTGTTCTCAAACCTGCTATGCATCTGCCTGACGGTTTTCTGGAATTAGCTAAACAAATTATTTCAAAACCAGGCACATTCTATCTCCCTATAAATTAATTATCTCTATTTCACCCCATTTATGTTTTAGATACTCCAAAACGAGCCGTCTATGGCAATATTCTGAAGTTGGTTCACTGCATAATAATACGGTAGGAATTTCAAAGATATCAGGCTTGATCTTTTCTTCAATTTTCCTTTCTGAAAGTAATTTAATAAAACTTCTTTCGTATTCCCTCCAATCGCCTTTATTTTTCTTATATTCATTTAGTATATTCTCTGTTGGAGCAAGTAATATTTCATGAATATAATCAGCACCACATAATTCCTTAAGAAAATATTTAAGATCATCACTTTTAGCAAAACCGGATAACTGAGAAGAGTTATTCAATCGTATATCAATTAGTCTTTTAATCCTATTCTTCCGCAGTATTCCAAAAAAGTCTGCTGCTTTCTTTTTTGTAAATCCTATTGTAAATATTTTCATAATATTGTCCCTTTATTTAAAATAGCGATAATTGTCGCTCGCTATCGCTTTCTATTTCAGGTTTCAACTGATTCTGTGTTTCTAATTCTCCATTACCTCGTATGTGATTAACGATAACGCCATTTGCCGCAAGAGTGCGGCCTACTAATAGATAACGATGACATCTATCTGGATTCTCTTCGCTGCACATTAGTGCAATACGGAATTTTTGAAGACCTTCTTCAATTCTGGCAAGCGCTTCCCTAAAAAATTGTGATTCTGCAAGAGTAGAATAGATTATGTTGCCATTGATATCATAAAATTCTTTTCCTTCTGGCCTTCCCCCCAATTCCCTCCCCAAATATAAGTATTTTATATTATAAGCTTTAACTGCTTTTTTAAGATTATTTATATCAAATTGTGGAGCATATTTTGAGTAAGGGTGAGAGCGAATATCAACTAAAACATCAATATGATATTTATTCAATAGCTGAATAAATATAGATAGTTGGTGGTTTGAATGACCAATTGTAAAAATGACTTTTGAGAAATTGTCTTTAAAATTTGACATACAGTCTATGCCCTCAGCTCAATTGCTCAGGTTTAATATTTATTTAAAAATATCCCGAAATCAATATATCTTTTCCAAAGTGACGAAGAATCTTTCAGTCGCGTGGTAGGCATTTCCAAGATTAGTAACCCTCAAGCTGGCCAGCATACCCACGGTCTTGCCTCCCAAAATCCGAGGTGGCATTATCTAAACGTTTATTCTAATAGTACAACATCCTTACAAATACCCCGTAACCAGCAAATCCGGCCCCAATTTATTGACTTGCAAATCCTTTGCCTGCAACGCATTCCCCAAATGCTTCGCTCCCGCGCCGGCCAGCATGCCGGGAGCGGTTTTGCCTCCCAGGATCTTGGGGGCGTAGAAAAAGTAGAATTTGTCCACCAGGCGCTGGTCGAAAAAGGACCCCAGGGTCTCGGCGCCGCCTTCCACCAGGAGGCTCTGGACGCGGCGGCTGCCCAGTTCCGCCAGCAGGGGTTTTAGGGCCACCAGGCCGCCGGGTTCTGAGGGCAGCATCAGCACCTCCGCTCCCAGTTCTTGCAGATCCTGGATTTTATCCCTGGGGGCTACGGGCGTGCAGGCGATCCAGGTGGGGGCAGTTGAGTCCAGGTGCAGCAGCCGGGCGCTTAGGGGCAGGCGCAGGCGGCTGTCCAGGACGATGCGGACCGGGTCGCGAGGATGGTTTTCGGTTTTCGGTTTTCGGTTTTCGGTTTTTGGGCTTGGAAGCCGTGTGGTTAGCTGGGGGTCATCAGCTAGGACCGTGCCCACGCCCACCAGGATGGCGTCCAGTTGGTGGCGGAGGTGGTGGCCGAAGGCCCGGGCCTGCTCGCCGGTGAGCCACTGGCTCTCGCCGCCGGCGGTGGCGATCTTACCGTCCAGGGAGCACGCGGCCTTGGCGACGACGAAGGGGAGACCCGTCTCCACCCATTTAAACCAGGCTTCGTTGAGCCGCCGGGCTTCGTCCGCCAGCAGGCCAATTTCCACCTGCACGCCCTGGGCCTGCAAAAACTCGGCGCCGCCGCCGTTCACCCGGGGGTTGGGGTCCCGGGTGGCCATGACCACCCGGCGGATGCCCGCATTAAGCACGGCCTGGGTGCAAGGCGGAGTTTTCCCCTGGTGGTTGCAGGGCTCCAGGGTGACGTAGAGGTCCGCGCCCTGGGCCGCGGCCCCGGCTTTCTTTAATGCCTCCACCTCAGCGTGGGGCTTCCCGTAAGCGCGGTGATAGCCGCGACCGATGATGCGGTCTTCTTTGACCACCACCGCGCCCACCATGGGGTTGGGGGAGACCCGGCCGGCGCCTTTGGCCGCCAGGCTGAGGGCGAGCTTCATGTAGGTTGCGTCGTTCATAAAAAGACTTAACCACAGAGACACAGAGAGCACGGAGTTTCACAGAGGAGAAATATTTTAATTTAGGCGGGGAACCCGCCTAAATTAAAAAAATTCTCTGTGATTCTCTGTGTCCTCTGTGTCTCTGTGGTAAATTTTTTATTTCTCTCCTTCCCGGCTCGCCAGGAGCTTGCGGATTTCCTCCATGAAGTCCGTGGCGTCGGTGAAGTGGCGGTACACGGAGGCAAAGCGCACGAAGGCCACTTCGTCCCATTGCCGCAGCTGGTTCATCACCTTTTCGCCGATCCAGGAGGAGGGAATTTCCCGCTGGCTGCTCTCCAGCATCTCCCGCTCCAGCTGGTCGAGAAAGTTTTCGATGGCGTCGATGGAGACCGGGCGCTTCTCGCAGGCCTTTTTGATGCCCTCCGCGATCTTGGGCCGCTGATATGACTCACGGCGGCCGTCTTTCTTGATGATCAGGGGCATGGTCTCTTCCACCTGTTCATAGGTGGTGAACCGCCGCGCGCAGTTGAGGCACTCACGCCGCCGGCGGATGGCGTTGGCCTCGCGGCTCGGGCGGGAGTCGATCACCTTGTTGTTGGTGCTGTGGCAGTAAGGGCAGCGCATGGGATTATCTTATAACATAGCTTTCAGCTTTCAGCTATCAGCGGTCAGCTTAAAAAAATAAACCACAGAGACACAGAGGTCACAGAGGTTCACGGAGAATTTAATTTGGCCCTTGGCGCAAAGCGCCAAGGGCCAAACAAACTCTGTGTAACTCTGTGTTCTCTGTGCCTCTGTGGTTAGGAATTTTCTTTTAGCTGCTAGCTGCCCGCTGCAAGCTGACAGCTATTCTATCTTCCATTCGTCCGCAAACATGGGGAACTGGACACAAAAATCCTTGACCCGGGCCTGCAGCCGTTCCAACAAGGCGGTGTCCTTGGAATTGCTCAAGGCCTGGTGCATCAAGTCGGCGATCACGGCCATCTCCCCTTCTTTCATGCCCCGGGTGGTCAGGGCCGGGGTCCCCACCCGGATGCCGCTGGTGACCTTGGGGGGACGGGGATCGAAGGGGATGGCGTTTTTATTCACGGTAATGCCCGCGTGGTTCAGGGCGTCTTCCGCTTCCTGGCCGGTGAGGTCGGTGGCGGAGAGGTCCACCAGGATCAGGTGGGTGTCGGTGCCCCCGGCTACCAAACGGTAGCCCCGCTGCAGGAACTCCCGGGCCAAGGTCCGGGAATTTTTCACCACCTGTTCCTGGTAGAGCCTGAATTTGGGAGCCAAAGCCTCTTTGAAGGCCACGGCCTTGGCCGCGATGATGTGCATCAAAGGGCCGCCCTGCATGCCGGGAAAGATCTGGCTGTCCAGGGCTTTGCCGTATTGTTCCTTTGCCAAAATCAAACCGCCCCGGGGACCCCGGAGGGTCTTGTGAGTGGTGGAGGTGACGAAATCGGCCACGGACACGGGGTCCGGGTGCAGGCCCACGGCCACCAGCCCGGCGATATGGGCGATGTCCACCATGAGATACGCCCCCACCTCCCGGGCGATGTCCGCGAACTTGGAAAAATCCATGGCCTTGGGATAGGCGCTGGCCCCGGCGATGATCATCTTGGGGCGGTGCTCCCGGGCCAATTCCCGCACCGCGTCGAAATCGATCTGTTCGTGCTCCCGGTCCACCCCGTAATTCACGGCTTTGAAGAGGCGGCCGGAAAAGTTCACGCTGGCGCCGTGGCTTAAGTGTCCCCCATGGGCCAAATTCATGCCCATGATGGTGTCGCCCACCTGGAGGTAGGTAAAATAAATGGCCATGTTGGCCTGGGTGCCGGAATGGGGCTGGACGTTGGCGTAGGAAGCCCCGAAGAGTTCCTTCACCCGGCTCAACGCCAGGTTTTCAGCAGTGTCCACGTATTCGCAGCCGCCGTAATAGCGGCGGCCCGGATATCCTTCCGCGTACTTGTGGGTGAGGATGGACCCCTGGGCCTCCATCACCGCGGCGCTGACAAAGTTTTCGGACGCGATCATCTCCAGTTTTTGGAGTTGCCGCTGCCGCTCCCGTTCGATGACCGCGTAGATTTCCGGGTCGGTATGTGCCAAATCGTCTCTCATGCCTTATCCGCTGGAGGACAGGCCTCCCGGGCCAGTTGTTCCAATAGGTCCAGCCGTTCCTGGTGCCGGCCGCCGTCAAAGGGGGTGTTCAGCCAGGTCCGGACGATCTCTTTAGCCAGATCGGGGCCGATGACCCGCCCGCCCATGACCAGGAGATTGGAGTCATTGTGGCGGCGGCTCATGATGGCGGTGAACATATCGTGGCACAGCGCAGCCCTGATGCCCGGGAAGCGGTTGGCCACGATGCTCATCCCCAACCCCGTGCCGCAGATCAGTATGCCCCGCGCCTTGGGGCGGGCCAAGAGCGCGTCCACCACTTTTTTTCCGTATAGGGGGTAGTGGACGGACTCCTCCGGGGAAGCGCAACCCAGGTCAGAAACCTGCACCTTGAGTTCCCCCAGCAGCTTGATTACTACCGTTTTCAGGCTGTGACCGGCGTGATCGCAGGCGACTGCGATCACCTCCGGATCAGCTGGCCCGGGCCTGGATGAAGCTGATGACATCCTGGACGGTCCTCAATTTTTCCGCTTCTTCGTCCGCGATTTCAAAACCGAACTCTTCTTCCATGGCCATGATCAATTCCACCAGGTCCAGGGAATCGGCCCCCAGATCATCCACGAATACAGCTTCGGGAGTCACTTCGGACCGTTCCACACCCAATTTGTCCACAATGATGTCAATCACCTTCTCTTCGTTTGCGCCCATGGGCACGAACCTCCTTTGGTCTTAAGCCATCAACATGCCGCCGTTTACGTGCAGAACCTGGCCGGTCAGGTAAGCTGCGGCGTCCCCGGCCAGAAAGAGCACCGCCTGGGCCACCTCTTCCGGCGTGCCGAAGCGGTTTAAAGGAATCTGGGCCAGCATTTCGGCCCTAACTTTCTCCGGCAGGGCCGCGGTCATCTCGGTTTCGATGAATCCCGGGGCCACTGCGTTCACGGTGATATTGCGGGAAGCCAGCTCCCGGGCCACCGCTTTGGTCAGCCCGATGATACCGGCTTTGGATGCCACGTAATTTGCCTGCCCTGCGTTGCCCATCACCCCCACTACGGAGGCGATATTGATGATGCGCCCGCCCCGCTGTTTGACCATAGGTTTGGCCGCGGCCCGGGTGCAATTGAAAGCGCCTTTGAGATTGACCTCCAGGACCCGGTCCCAATCTTCTTCTTTCATGCGCATCACCAGGTTGTCCCGGGTGATGCCCGCGTTGTTCACTAAAAGATCCAGGCGGCCGCTTTCCTTAATGATGTGGTCGATGCCCGCCTGCACTGCGGCCGTGTCGGCCACGTTGAATTGGAGCAGCCGCGCGTCCGCGCCTTTGGCCGCCACCTCATTCCGGGTCGACTCGGCCTCCTCGCCGATGGCCACGTCATTGAGGTACAAGATCAAGCCCGGCCGGGCCAGGGCCAGGGCGATGGCCCGGCCGATGCCCCGGGCCGCGCCGGTTACCAGAGCTACGCGTGAGTTTTCGGTCATCGGATCGACTTGGGAATATACCTTGATTTTACCGCCGCGCCAAGAGGCTGGTTTAGTTCAGTCCTGACAAATTATCTAACTTTAATAAAACGAATCGCCGGAAATTGAAAGAGGTTTGTTACAATTTTTTCAAACGTTCCTGGACTTCTTGATCTCCTGGATCAAAGCGGGCACGATCTCCAGCACGTCCCCCACCAGGCCCACGTCCGCCACCTGGAAGATGGGCGCGGCCGGGTCCTTGTTAATGGCCACGATGAAATCCGAGGACTGCATGCCCACCAGGTGCTGGGCCGCGCCGCTGATGCCGCAGGCGATATAGAGCCTGGGCGAGACGGTCTTCCCGGTCTGCCCGATCTGCTGGGGGTAAGCGATCCAGCCCGCATCCACCGCGGCCCGGGTGGCGCCAACCGCGCCGCCGAGCAGGTCTGCCAGTTCCTCCAGAAGCTTAAAATTCTTGGCGTCTTTCAGTCCCCGTCCCCCGGCGACGATCACCTCGGCGCCGGCCAGCGGCACCCGTTCCTTGATTTCCGCCACTGTGGCCAGAAAGCGGCTGTGGGGCGCGGTCTCTCCGGGGTTGAATTCCACCCGGACCACCTGGCCGTCAGCGCTTGACCCCGAGGACAGGGGTTTAAAAGTCCCGGGCCGGGCGGTAGCCATCTGGGGGTAAGTCCGGGGCGTGATGATGGTGGCCATGATATTGCCGCCGAACGCGGGGCGGGTTTGTTGTAAGAGCCGTTTTTCCGGGTCGATGGCGAACGCGGTGCAGTCCGCAGTGAGGCCGGTCTTTAAATTCGCCGCCACCTGGGGGATGAAGGCCCGGCCCGCATAAGTTGCCCCGGCCAGGATGATCTCCGGCTGGAAGCGCCGGGCCAGCTCGGTTAAGGCCGCGGCGTAAGGCTCTTCCAGGAATTCGGCCAGAAGCGGATGCTCCGCCAGATAGACTCGCTGCGCGCCCGCGGCCTGGAGTTCCGGGACCAGGTGCTCCACTTTATCGCCCAAGAGGACCGCGGCCACCGCTGCATCTATTTCTTTAGCCAGGCGGGTGGCCTCTCCCAGAAGTTCCCGGGTGACCGGGGCCAGGACCCCGTGGCGCTGCTCGGCAAAGACCCAGACGCCGCCTGGGGGGACGCCGGGCCGGGGGGACGGGTCTTCAGTCTCGGGTACTGAAAGGGCTTGGGCTTCGCAGACTTCCACGCACGCGCCGCACAGCGTGCAGCCCTCGCCGATGACCAGGGTTTCGCCTTTGAGCGACAGCACCCCGAAGGGGCAGGAATCGACGCACGCGCCGCAGGCGGTGCATTTTTCGGCATCAAGAATGAGGCTCATTTTCCATTTTCCGCGAAACTCTGCGTCCTCTGCGTCTGCGGTTGAATCGGGTTGCGGGTTGCGGGTTGCGAGTTGCGAGGTAAAAACCACATCTTTCTATAACCCGTACCCCGCAACTCGTAACTCGTAACTTAATTCACCGCAGAGACACAGAGAGCGCAGAGAAAAAATTGCTATCTTCCTTCCACCCTCAGCCAGTCCGTGCGTTTCTTGAGGTAGCGCACGCCCAGGTATATGATGAGGCTGCCGCCGAACAGCACGGCCCAACGCCAGCCGATCCATAAGCCGCCCCGGCTTAAGAACTCCCCGGCGATTTTCAGCGCAGTAAAGACTGCGATCATGGCGAAAAAGCCGCCGTATTCCTTCCTGACCGCGGTTTTTAAGGAAAACGGCAGGTTCGGCCTGACCCAATTGCCGAATTTGGGGATCAAGGCCGGGGTTTTGCCGGCCCACTGGACAAAAGCCTCGCCGAATTTCTCCCTTAAGAACTCCTCTTCCGCGAACATGATCCTTTCGTAATAAAGCCAAAGGATCAGGACGATGATCAGGCTGAGCCACCAAAGCCCCCAAAACAGGGCGATTCCCAGCCACATGAGAAAATTCCCTAGATATAGGGGATGCCGCACCAGGGAATAGACCCCGGTGGTGTTTAAAACGTCCGCCACCTGCCCCTTGACGTTTCTGCCTGAAGTGCCCGCGGGCACGTAGCCGCCGGTGAAAAAGCGGATGCCCAGCCCGGCAAAGGAAACGGCCAGGCAGAAAATCTCCCAGGACCCGCCCGGCAGGCCGCGGCCGTGGGGATGGCGCAAACCGGCCAGGGCGAAAAGAAACAGGGCGATCAATAATAAGGGGAGGTAGCTCCGCCAGCGGAACAGCCACTCCCCGGTTTGTCTGAGTTCTTCCCTGAGGGCCATTAAAGACCGTTTTCTGTTTTCTGTTTTCTGTTTTCCCGTTATTTCTCTGCGCCCTCTGCGTCTCTGCGGTGAATAATTTTTTTTACCGCAGAGACGCAGAGAGCGCAGAGAGAAAAATAAATACCTGCATAATTCTTGCGTCTTTGCGTCTTGGCGTCTTTGCGTGAGGTTAAATCTTGCTTATGTCATCTCCTGCAAGCGCTGCCAGAGGCGCGCGGCCAGGTCCTGGGGGCTGCCTTCCCAGGTCTCCGAGGTGCCCCGGGCCGGGGGCGGGAAGACTTTTACCACCTGGGTGAAGGAACCGGCCAGGCCCACTTCTGCGGCGTTCAGGCCCAGGTCCGCCAGGCCCCAGACCGGGATCGGCTCTTTCTTGGCTTTCAGTTTGGCCTTGAAAGAGGGCAGCCGGGGTTCGTTGATCTCCTTAGTCACCGAGATCAGAGCCGGTAGGTCCACCTCCACCGCGTCGTAGCCATGGTCCAGGAGGCGTTCCACTTCCGCCTTACCCGCGGTATTGAAACTGACTTTTCGGGCCCAGGACGCCAGGGAAATGTTCATGATGCTGGCCATCATGGGTCCCACCTGCGCGGTGTCGCCGTCAATGGCCTGCTTGCCGGTGAAGATCAGGTCCGCGCCCCCCAGTTTCTCGACGGCCTTGGCCAACGTCAAGGCCGTGGCCCAGGTGTCCGCGCCCGCAAAGGCCCTATCCGACAGGAGCACCGCGGCGTCCGCGCCTAGCCCCAAGGCCTCCCGCAGGGCCTCTTCCGCCTGGGGCGGGCCCATGGTGAGGACCGTGACCGTGCCGCCTTGGGATTCCTTGACCCGCAACCCCTCTTCCAAGGCATAGAGGTCGAAGGGATTAATAATGGACTTAATCCCCTCCCGCTTCAGGGTATGGGTCACCGGGTCCAGGCGCACGTCCTGGGTTTCGGGCACTTGCTTGATGCAGACGACGATTTTCATAGTGGTCAGTGGTCAGTGGCCAGAAAGTGATCAGTAATCAGTGATCAGTGATCAGTGAAAATCCTGTGGTGGTAAATTTAGTTTCACATCCGGAAAAATTTTCGACATTCGACCCGAAAGTACAACCATATAACATTGGCATTCCATGGCAATAGCGCTGCACAGTTCAGGATTATTCAATATCTTCCCGCTTGCATATCCAAGTTCGCCGTCTGGCAGAGCAACAAGATTTTGATAACAACTTATTGGATCTCCATGCACCATGGAATTATGGGAGTTGACAATATTCTGGGCTTCATTGTCTGGCACTCCACCTGCCATACTTGCCATCATGGTAGCAAGCTTTGGCCTTTTATGATAATGCCAACCTTTCTCCCAAAGGGAGACGAATTCAGGGTGGTTATCGAGATATGAAATCGTCGCTGCTCTCTCAATCAGTGGACGCATTAGAATGAGGGCTGAAAACAAATACCCCTGCCTAATCAACTCCCGAATGCTGAGGGCAATACTTATACCCTGTGGAATGATTTGGCATGCTGCCCGCTGTAATGGAGAAAGAGAACTGGATTTCTCACGTGTCCATGACGCAACCTTTTGGTTTGACTCCAGAGACCAACAAATAATTCGGTCAAACCATAGGACTGATTCAAGCCCAAGATATGGCTCGTTGCCAGGGGTGAAGACCGGGGTTGTTTCCTTACGCCGTATCATCCATTATCCCCGTTCTCAAGCTTAGCTTAGGAATGAGCCTTGGAGCCGAGTGCGGAGAAGGTGAGCAGTCCCACCCTTGGCCTTACTGATCACTGATCACTGATCACTGATTACTGATTACTGATTACTGGCCACTGACCACTTTCCCCCCCAAGCTATTTCTTCTTCGAATACTCTTTATTAAGCGCCAACCCGATAACATTCCGCATAATCTGGTTGGTGCCTTCGAAAATCTGCAGGATCTTGGCGTCCCGCATCATCTTTTCCACGGGGTATTCCCGCATGTAGCCGTGGCCGCCCATGACCTGGACCGCGTCCACGGTGACTTCCATGGCCATGTCCGTGGCGAAGACCTTGGCCATGGCCGAGGCCTTGGAAAAGTCCTTGGGCTTGGTGTCGATGAAGCGGGCTACCGAGTAAACCAAAGCCCGGGCCGCCTCCAGCTTGGTGGCCATGTTGGCCAGCAGGTGCTGCACCGCCTGGAAGGAAAAGATGGGCGTGCCGAACTGCTGGCGTTCCTTGGCAAAGGCCGCGGCTTCGTCCAACGCGGCCTGGGCCAGGCCCACGGCCGAGGCGCCCACGCCGGGCCGGGCCATATCCAGGGTCTTCATGGTAATGATGAACCCCATGCCTTCTTTGCTCAGGAGCCGGTCCTTGGGGATGCGGCAGTCTTCCAGAATCACCTCCCGGGTGACGGAGGCCCGGATGCCCATTTTCTGCTCTTTCTTGCCGAAGGATATTCCGGGGTCGCCCTTTTCCACCAGCAAGGCGCTGGCCCCCCGGGCCCCCTTGGCGGGGTCGGTGAGGGCGATGACCGTGTAAATCTCCGCTTCGCCTGCGTTGGTGATCCACTGCTTGGTGCCGTTCAGGACGTATGAGTCGCCGTCCTTGACGGCCGTGGTGAGGATGGCCCCGGCGTCGGAGCCCGCCTGGGGTTCGGTGAGACAGAACGCGGCCAGGGCCTCGCCTTTGGCCAGGCGCGGCAGATAGCGGCTTTTTTGTGCATCCGTGCCGTAATACAGCAGGGGATAGGACCCCAGGAGACTGGCGCCGAAAGTGGTGGCCACCCCCACGCAACCGGTGGCCAGGGCCTCCCCCACCAGGCAGTTTTCCATGGCGCCCAGTCCCAGGCCGCCGTATTCCTCGGGGATGATCACTCCGCAGAGGTCGGCCTGGGCCAGGTCCTTGATGATCTCCGTGGGGAAGATCTCTTCTTCGTCGAGCTGGGCCCGGATGGGTTTGATGCGCTCCTCCGTGATCTGGCGGGCCAGATCCTGGAGCATGGTTTGCTCTTCGGTGAGCAGGTAGTCCACGGGGGCTTACTCCGCGGCCTGGGGCAGCACCAAACGGCCCTTATAAAAACCGCAATGGGGGCAGGCGTGGTGCGGCAGACGCGGTTCGTTGCACTTGGGGCAGTTGGAGAGCTGCGGAAGGGTAAGGTGATCATGGGAACGCCGCATCTTCTTCTTGGAAATGGAGGTTCTTCTTTTCGGTAAAGGCATGGTCCGGCTCCTATGGAAAAACATTTTTACCACAGAGACACAGAGAGCACGGAGTTTCACAGAGAATTGTTTTATTTAGGCGGGGAACCCGCCTAAATAAAATATTTTTCCTCTGTGAATCTTCGTGTCCTCTGTGCCTCTGTGGTTAATCTTTTTTACAACTGCACTCTTCCCGGTTGAGCACCGCGCCGCAGTCGGGGCAGATGCCCTGGCAGTCCTCGGCGCACAGGGGTTTCAGCGGCACCATGAGGATGACCTGTTCCCGGATCACGGCTTCCAGGTCCAGGGTCTCCCCGGTATAATAATCCAGGTCCAAATCCGGCGCGGAGAGTTCCTCCTCGCCGCCCCCGGGTCCCGGGCCGGGCACCAGGAGCAGGTCGAAGTCCGCGTCCGCCGGTGCGTCGTAACTTTCGACACAGCGGCTGCAAACCAATTGCATATGCCCCTTAAGATGCCCCCGGACCAGGACGTCCCGGCCGTGCTTCTCCAGACGCAGCGTCCCGTTGATCCGGGCGCCGGTGAACTCCAGTCCGGGGTCCTCTTCCCGCCACCGGGAAAAATAATTTTCCCCCAGGTCCACGTCCACTTCCAGCCCTTCAGGGGCGATGGAGGTGAGGGGGACGCGCAGGGATTTCTTCTTTAACATTATTTACTTTCACATCCGCCCAAATAATTCCTTGGGCCGGAGCTATAAAAAATTTATTATAAAGAACTATGCCCAAGTGTCAAGGTGGGAAGATCTCGAGATGTCCTTAAAAATCGCGCTCATCGGCCAGCCCAATTGCGGCAAGAGCACCATCTTCAATTATTTCAGCGGCTATAAAGCCATGGTCTCCAACTTCCCCGGCACCACGGTAAAATACACCGTCAGCCAGGTGGTTTTCCAGGGGGAGGAGATCACCTGCGTGGACCTGCCCGGCGTCTATTCCCTGACCTCCACCGATCCTGCGGAACTGGAGTCCCGGAATTATCTTCTGGCCGGGGAAGCGGACGTAATCTTGAACGTCATCGACGCCTCCACCCTGGGGCGCAGCCTGGAACTCACCCTGGAGCTGATGAGCCTGGAGCGGCCCATGGTGCTGGCCCTGAACATGATGGACGAAGCGGACCGCAAAGGCATCCGCATCGACATGGACCACCTCTCCAAGATGCTGGGCGTGCCGGTGGTCCCGACGGTGGCCGCGACCGGCCGGGGGCTCACGGAACTGCTGGAGACCGCGGTCCAGGCCGGCCACGTCGGAGTGCGGCCCGTGGAGATCAGGTTCAGCCGGGACATCGAGGAAGAGGTGGCGGAATTGAGCGACCGCCTGGACCGGGAATATGCCCGGGAAATGGGCCTGCCCTGGCGGTTTTTTCTGGTGAAACTCCTGGAAGACGATCCCCATCTCTTGGAGGAAGTGGGCCGCCGGCATGCGGACTGCCTGCCCATTATCCGCAACCACCAGATCATCCTGGCGGAGTCCCACGGCCGTTCTCCGGAAATCGTCATTTCTTCGGAGCGCCATGCGCTCACCGTGAACATCTTCGAAGCCGTCGCCAAAGTCACCCCTTCCCAAAGACCCACCTGGCGGGAACGCCTGGACTGGATCACCACCCATAAGTTCTGGGGCTATATTTTTCTGTTGCTGGTGCTCAGCCTGTTTTTTCAAGGGGTTTTCCGGGTCGGCCAGACCACGGAGAGCTTTCTGGTGGGCTATCTGGAAGAGGCCCAGAAACTGGGAGCGGTGTGGCTGGGCAAAGATACCCTGGCCTATTACCTCCTGGTGGAAGGCGTCTTCATGGGCATCTTCGGGGGGGTGGCCATCGTCTTTCCCTACCTGGTGCCCTTCCTGGTGGGCCTGGCCTTGCTGGAGGACAGCGGCTACCTCCCCCGGGTGGCCTTCTTGATGGACAACCTCATGCACCTTCTGGGGCTGCACGGGAAATCCATCATTCCTTTCATCCTGGGTTTCGGCTGCAGCGTGCCCGCGGTGATCTCCACCCGCATCCTGGAGAGCCCCCGGGACCGGTTAGTGGTGTCGCTCCTGGCCGTCCTGATTCCCTGTTCGGCCCGGTCGGTGATCATCTTCGCGTTGGTGGCCTACGCGTTGGGGCCTTATTGGGCCCTGGGGGTTTACCTGTTTAACATCCTGGTCATCGGCATCCTGGGGCGCATCTCCACCATCCTGCTGCCGGAGATCTCCCCGGGGCTCTTGATGGAGATTCCGGAGTACCGTAAACCCACCTGGCATAATGTCCTGCGCAAGTCCTGGTACAGCCTGAAGGATTTCATCGTGGTGGCCTGGCCCATTCTCATCGCCGGCAGCCTGGTGCTGAGCTTTCTGAAATTTTACGGCTTTGACGGCCACGTCAATGATGTGCTGCGGCCCCTGACCGCGCTCCTGGGCCTGCCCCTGGAGGTGGGGACCACCCTGATTTTCGGCATCATGCGCAAGGAGCTGTCCCTGATCATGCTGGGCGAGGCCCTGGGCACCACCAATATCACCGCGGTGCTCAGCCAGGCCCAGCTGCTCACCTTCACCGTTTTCGTGCTGTTTTACGTGCCCTGCGCCTCCACCATTGCCGCGCTCTCCCGGGAACTGGGCTGGAAACAGGCGGGCCTGGCGGTGGTCGTCTCGTTGGGACTGGCGCTGGTGTTGGGGGTGTTGACGAGGAGTTTTGGGGCGCTAGTTTTTTAAGTTCAAGGTTCAAAGTTCAAGGTTGGCAATGAGCTTCCCGAGAACTTTTGCGCCCGGGCATTATCATCAGATTTGCGTCGGCCCGTGCCTTGACTTTGAACCTTGAACCTTGAACCTTGAACTATTAAGAAGGAATACTCATGAAAGAAAAGAAGTTCTTAGGCAAAATCAGACAGGACCCCGGGGAGTCCCTGGCCAAAGGCCCTAAAGAGGTGATGGCCTCCTTGTGGCAGGAATACCTCCAGGAAATACTGAACGCCTCCCAAAAGAGCCGGCGTTACCAGAAGGTGCGGCGGCAGATTGAGGAGAAGGCTGATTTCCCGGAAATTTACCGGGATTGGAACACCATGGATGTGGAGGCCCGGGCCGCGGCCTGGAAGCGCCTGATCGGTGCGGCCAAGGACGTGTTATGGGCCGGGTGGGAAACCTGCGTGCGCTGCGGCGAATGTTGCGAAATCTCCAGCCCCACCTTGCTGGCCCCGGATCTGGCCCTGTTCCAGAAAGAAATTCTCACCTGGAACGAAGTCTATACCTTGAGGCCGGGAGAACGGGTCACCTCCCGGGAGGGGAAACCCGAAACCCTCCGGGAAGAGCGGCTGAAGATCAGGGAGGTTCCCGGCAGCCGGCAGTGCTGGTTTTACCTGGCCGCCACCAACTCCTGCCGCATCTACGACGAGAGGCCCGAGCAGTGCCGGCGCCAGGAGTGCTGGGGGGACGAGGACCGGGTTTTGGAGACCTCGGAACTTCTCAGCCGGGACGCGGTATTGGCCGGAGCCCCGGAAATCCGGGACCTGATTGCCGCACACCGGGAGCGCTGCGGGCTCGGCCGCCTGGCCGAGGCCCTGAAAGGGCTGGAAGCGGAACCGGATAAGGCCGGGGAAGCCCTGTTCGACGCCCTGCACTTCGACCATTACTTGAGGCAAATGCTCCAGGATGAATGGGAACTGAGCGAAGCGGCCACGGAGTTTCTGTTGGGCCGGCCCCTGACCCGGTTTCTGAAAGATCACGGGATTAACGCGGCCCTGACGCCGGAGGGCACGTTCAGCCTCACGCCCCGGTGCGATTAAGCTCCAAATAGAGACTTCTGCGAAAGGCTCCCCACTTGTCATTCCGAGGGAGCGGAGCGACCGAGGAATCTCGCTTTTGGCGGCAAGGCTTTTCCCGGCGGTACCGATGATTACAAGCAAATTGAACATCATGATCGCCAAAAAACCAGATCCTTCACTCCGCTTCGCTCCGTTCAGGATGACAAAAAAGGGACTTTCGCAGAGGTCTCAAATAGAAGTTGGGCCGCACGTTATCTACGGCTAATTATGTTTATATATTAATATATTCCGCAATTGCCGGTTGATTAATTTGTTTGACTTTCCATACTAATAATGGTAAGGGGGATTATCTGTTCCACCCTCGTCAGCAAGGGACAGGGACAATGACCGGCCAGCTGAACGAAGAAGATCAGCAATAAACGCCCTTCAGGGAAAGAAACCTGAAGGGCGTTTGTGTTTTTGCCCCCCCGGTGTTCTTGATGACCCAAGACCCGGAGTTTCCCTGATATTTCCCACCATCCCGAGTATCATCCGATGCGCTTTAGGAAAGGAGGCCCGCCATGTTCGGTTTATCCCTTGATTCATCCATCATCGACTTCTGTATCGGCATGTCTTTTTTTTACCTCATCCTGACGTTAGTCTGCACCATGGTCAACGAATACATCATTTCCCGGTGGCGGAACCTGCGCCAAAAAACCCTTCTCGAAGGCATTTCCGGGTTATTTTATGATGTCCCTACCGTCACCGCGCTTTACAGCCATCCACTGGTCAGAGGACTGTGCCGCGATGAGAGAAGGCCGATCGAGATAACTCGAATAACCCCGGGGCCGGGAAATAACACCTTGGCGGAATGCCGGGAGCCCTTCGAAGGTCTCTTCAAAACCATGCCGTCCTATATCCCTTCCAGGACGTTTGCCACTGCGCTGCTTGATATTGTCTCTCCCGAATCAAAAGAATTCTCCGAATTAAAAACCGCGGTGGATAAAATTGAAAATCCCAGGATCAAAGGAGCATTGCTCCCCCTGATAAATGCGGCCCAGGGCGACCTAGAAAAGGCCCGGCAAAACATCGAACAGTGGTTCGACGACGCCATGGACCGGGTCTCCGGCTGGTTTAAAAGCCAAGCCCGATGGTGGCTCCTGCTGGTGGCCTTCCTCGTCTGTCTGGCGTTGAATGCCGACACCATTATGGTGGGCAAGATGATTTGGCAGGATAAAGATTTGCGGGCCACAGTGGCCACCGGGGCCGCGGAATATATCAAACAGGTTCCCAAAACCGATAAGCAGGCTGATGAACAGATCGATAAAGCGATCAAGAGACAACTGGATAAATTAAATTTACCCCTCGGCTGGGTGTGGCCGGAAAAACCTGCGGCCACCGCAACCCCCGCAGTTTCAGCAGTGATCCCCGACCCCCGGACTATACCCACGGATGGCTGGCCCCTATTTTTTAAAATTCTGGGCTTATTGTTAACCACTTGGGCCATTTCCTTGGGAGCCCCCTTCTGGACCGACCTGCTTAATAAATTCGTCAATCTGCGCCGCAATGGCAATGTGCCCCTCAAGACCGGGGAAGAAAAAAGGGAGCAGGTGAAAATAACCATTGGTGAGAAAACCTCCTGAGATTTCACATTATTCTCCCGGCCCCTCACCGCCAGGCTAATCATTACCCACAAATTGAAAGGGCAAGCAAATTGAGTGGGTGAGAGCGGATATTCAGTATTTGCAGGCATCCCCCCCTCACCCTGCCCTCTCCCCCCTCCGGGGGGAGAGGGAAATGCCTGCCATATCTATAAGATACAACCGAATGGTTAATGGTCGGCCGCATGAGGAGAGGGCAATGATTGGCATACCCATAATATAATAACTTAAGGATATGCCAGTATTAATCCCCTCTCCCCTCGGGGGAGGGCTAGGGTGAGGGGGGCGTATTAACACAGAATCGCTTAATATTAACGTAGCCCATTTTGCCTCACCCGACTTGTGGGTAATGAAAAGCCGCCAGGGGAGGGGCCGGTTGGATTTAAGGTTAATTAATAATTCTCCCTCCCATCCCCCGCGGCGCCGGATTTTTCGTATAATTCCGGAAGTACGTTAACCAGGAGGCAATCATGATCGCAGACTTGATCCGGGGCAACCGCAGTTACCGGCGGTTTTATGAAAACGAGCCAGTCTCCCTGGACACCCTGAGAGGGCTGGTGAACCTGGCCCGGCTGTCCGCGTCCGGGGCCAATCTTCAGCCCTTGAAATATATCCTCAGCAATGAACCCGCCAAAAACACGGCCGTCTTCTCCTGCCTGGCCTGGGCCGCATACCTGAAAGATTGGCCGGGGCCGGCAGAGGGGGAGCGGCCCGCGGCCTATATCGTTATCTTGGGGGATAAGGAGATCGCCCAGAACTTCGGCTGCGACCATGGCATCGCCGCGCAGAGCATCCTCCTGGGGGCCCGGGAAAAAGGGTTGGGCGGCTGCATGATCGGGAGCATCCAGCGGGACCGCCTGCGGGATCTTCTGAAGATTTCGGAGAAATATGAGATTCTGCTGGCCATTGCCCTGGGCAAACCCAAGGAACAGGTGGTCCTGGAGGAAGCGTCTCCCGGCGGGTCCATTAAATATTGGCGGGACGCCGCAGAGGTCCACCATGTGCCGAAAAGAAGGCTGGAGGATATTATTCTCTCCTGAAAAAAATAACCTCACGCAAAGACGCAAAGGCGCAAATCAAGACGCAAGCATGTAGGTTCATGAAAAGTTCGTAGCGGGCGTCCCGCCCTCACTGATAATCCGTACAGGCTTGAAAGCCTGTACTACCGCTTAGAGCTTTTCAGGGCAAGCTTGGACGGGAAATTGGCATTCCCAAGCGGAGCTTGTGAACGAGGGAGTAAGTCCCAAGCGGTCCCTTGACTTTTACTGGCCACTGGACACTGACCACTGACCACTTTTTGAAGCAGAGACACAGAGGCCGGCAAAAAATTCTGCATCTATCAAGTGGTTAAAATAAAGTCATATTTTTCCAATCGATGCTGCCTGCCAGGAGTTTCGGAATAATTCCCGCTTGCACATAATTTGGTAAAGATTGTAATTTATAGTAAAATTATAGGTTAAGGACCTCTCCCAATTCCGTTGGCTGCGGGCGCCCCTTGCCGGCGTTTGAGCCGTTCCGCCCGGAGCAGACGAAACAGTAAAGGATTATTTCAGGAAGGGCGACATGGGTAATGATAAGAAATCCTATAACCTGGCTATTGTGGGAGGGGGGCGGCACGGCATGGCCATCCTCGAGGCTCTGGTGCCCACCCGAAAAATTGGAGTACTCCGGGAGCAGCCATTAAAGGTGGTGGGAGTAGCCGACCTGGACCCGAATGCTCCCGGCATCAATTACGCCAATCGCTTCAACCTCTTTGTGACCACCAATTTCACCGACTTTTTCAGCCTTCCCGACCTGGACATCATCGTCAATGCCACCGGCCACTCCGAAGTATCCCAGCAGTTGCGGAAGGAGGCTCCCAGGAATTTAATGGTTCTCAACGTGGATCGGCCCTTCTTTTCCTGGGAGGACTTCTGGGACCTGATTCCTGTGGAACTATCATCCATTCAAGAGACGGCTCCCTTGAAACTGGCCATTGCCGGGGGTGGGAAGGGAGGTTATGAAGTGCTGCAGCATCTGGCCGGAAATCCGGGTCTCCGGAAGCGCATAGAAATCCTTGGGGTGGCCGACCCCAATCCCCTGGCTCAGGGGATGATCCTGGCGAGAAGTATGGGTATTCCAACGTTTGACGATTACGCTCCTCTATTGGCAGAAGACCCCGACCTGGTCCTGGAGCTTACCGGTGAAAGCGAGGTACGGGAAGGAATTATCCGCAACAAGCAACCCCACACGCAGATTATCGACCACATCAAGGCCCGTCTCTTCTGGGAACTGTTGCGCCGGGAGGAAGACCGCCTGCGCAGCAAGGTGGAAAGCGAAATCAAGCTGGCGAGGCAACGCAGCCGTTTTCATAGAATTTTTGACCACCTGCCCGATCCGGTGCTGGTTCTGCTTTCCAACTATCTGGTGGATGAAGTGAACCTCACCTTTTTGAACCGCTTTCAAAAAAAGGAAGCGGAAGTGGTGGGAAAACCCTGTTATGAAGTTTTTCATGGGTTCGATGAGCCTTGCGATGCCAAAGGCCTCGCCTGTCCCCTGCCCCGGGTCCTGGAGAGCTGCCAGACCGTCCAGGTATTACATTGTTCGAGTTTTGAAGGGACGGGCCGTTGCGACGAAATTACCATGTCCCCTCTGTTCCCGAGAGAGGCCGCCCAAAAAAGGGTGGTGGAGGTCATCAAGGACATCACCAGCCGCAAGCAGTTGGAGGCGGCCTTGGATATCTCCCAGGCCGAAACCCGGCAACTGCTGAAAAAGGCCATACAAGATAAGGCCTTCCTGGAGACCATCATCGACGGGATCGAAGATCACATGATGGTAATCGATCTTAATTACCGCATCGTCGAGGTCAACCGGGCCTTGTTGGAGATGGTGGGTCTGGAGCGGGAGGAAGTGGTGGGCAAACACTGTTACGAAGTGTCGCACCATCTGAGAGAACCCTGCAATTCCCCCGACCATCCCTGTCCTTTAAAAGACACGGTGGCCACAGGCAAGGCCGCGTCCGCGATCCACGTCCACTTCAATAAAGACGGCCGGGAAAGCTACGTGCACGTGGTCCACCATCCACTGTTCGACGAAGAGGGTCGGATCGTGCAGGTAGTGGACCTGTCCCGGGACATCACCCAGGATATCACCCGCAACCGGATGATGCACGAAGACAAGATGGCTTCCCTGGTGAAGTTATCCGCCAGCGTGATGCACGAGATCAATAATCCCTTGACCGGCATCCTCAATTTCGTCAAGCTGATCCAACGCATGCTCAAAAAGGGGGACCCCGACGAACAGGCGTTGGCCAAGATGAAAAATTATCTGGATCTCATTTTTAATGAAACTTCCCGGGTGAGTAAAACGGTTTCCGGCCTGCTGCCCTTTTCCCGCAAGTCCAAACCGGAATTCAAACCTGTCAATCTCAACGTCCTGCTGGCGGAGACCCTGGCGCTTACCGGCTATCAGATGCGGTTGCAGGGAATCACGGTGGAGACGAACTTTACCGCCAATCTTCTGCAGGTGATGGCGGATGAAGGGCAAATGAAGCAAGTCTTTTTGAACCTCCTGCTGAATGCCCAGGAAGCCATGCCCAAGGGAGGCGCTTTAAAGGTGGCCACCAGAAATTCCGGACCCAAAGAGATCATCATCACCGTCGCCGACGATGGCGTGGGCATCCCCGAGGAAAATATTCCCCAGATCTTCGAATCCTTTTTCACCACCAAAAAAAGCGGCTCCGGGGTGGGACTGGGCCTTTCCGTGGTTCAGGGCATCATCCGGGATCATCACGGCACCATAGAGGTGGAGAGCACGGTGGGCCGGGGGTCCAAGTTTACCATCCATCTGCCCGCTGCTAAACCGGGGGAAAAGAATGTTGCCTCATAAAAAGATCAATATCCTGATCGTGGATGACGAGTTGAGCATCCGGGAATCGTTGAGCGGCTGGCTGCAGCAGGACGGCTATGAGGTGGAGATGGCGGAGGACGGCCCCACGGCCTTGGCCCGGATCCAGGAAAAGCATTATGACATCATGCTCCTCGATGTCAAAATGCCCAAGATGGACGGGATCACCGTGCTCAAAGAGCTGAAGGAGAAAAATCCCGAAACCGCGGTGGTGATGATGACGGCCCACGGGGCCATCCAGGACGCGGTGGAAGCCATGAAGCTGGGCGCTTACGATTATCTCCTCAAGCCTTTTGACCTCGAGGAACTCAGCCTCACCATTGAAAAACTGGTGCAGATGCAGACCCTGGCCATGGAAAACCTGATTCTCAAGGAACGGGTGGCCACCATCACCCGCTCCGATAACCTGGTGGGCCAGTCGCCGCCGATACTCAAGCTGTTCGAAACCATCGCCGACGTGGCCCAAAGCGACGCCACCATCCTGATCACCGGGGAGACCGGCACCGGCAAGGAACTGGTGGCCAGGGCCATTCACGCCAACAGCCCCCGCTGCTACAGCCCTTTTATCGCCATTAACTGCGGGGCCTTCACCGAACATCTCCTGGAGAGCGAAATCTTCGGCCATGAAAAAGGCGCGTTCACCGACGCCAAGTATACCAAAAAAGGCCGGCTGGAAATGGCCAATGCCGGAACCCTGTTCCTCGATGAGGTGGGAGACATCTCCATGAAGATGCAGATCGATCTCCTGCGGGTCCTGGAAACCCACGAATTCACCAGAGTGGGAGGGACGATGCCGCTGCACAGCGACTTTAGGGTCATCGCGGCCACGCATCAGGACCTGAAGGAGAGCATCCGCAACCGGACCTTTCGCCAGGACCTCTTCTACCGGCTCAACGTCATCCACCTGGAAGTTCCCCCTTTAAGGGAGCGTCCGGAAGATATCCCCCTGCTGGCCCAACATTTCCTGCGCCGCTATGCCACGGAAACCGGCAAAAAGGTCGATTCCATCAGTCCGGGAGCCCTGGAATTAATGCGGCGATATGCCTGGCCGGGAAACGTGCGGGAGTTGGAAAACGCCATCGAACGGGCGGTGGTGGTGGGAAAAGGCCGGCAGATCAAACCGGGTGACCTGCCTTTTTGTTATTCCGGGACCGGAACGGAGGAAATGGGAAATCTGTCTCTGGAGGAGGTGGAGCGCCGCCATATCGCCCAGGTGCTGGCCGCCGAAAGCGGCCACATCTCCAACGCCGCCAAAGTCCTCCGGATCAACCGCACCACTCTCTATTACAAGATCAAAAAATACGGTCTGGCGTCTTGAAGACGGATCGCCCCGCGGCTTCCCGCCCCCCAGCGCCTTAGAAGCAGATGCCCCATTACCAGGTTTTAGCCTTGGTTTCCTTGGACGCGGTGGATCCGGAAATTCTCCGCCATTTGAGCACGGCCATCGCTAAAGCTTTTACCCTGCCGGTGCAGATCCTGCCCCCCAAGCCCCTACCCTCCCATACTTTCCACGTGACGCGTAACCAGCATTATTCCACCCAACTCCTGGAATACCTGTTGGCTTGCGAAGACCATGACGGGCTCTTTCGGGTTCTGGCGATAACCGCGGTGGACCTGTATATCCCCATTTTCACCTTTGTGTTTGGCGAGGCGCAACTGGACGGCAAGGCCGCGATCATTTCCACCTTCCGCCCCCAGGGGGAAGCCAGCGGAGTCAGGGCGCCGCACTCCATTTTGATGAATCGCCTCCTCAAGTTAAGCCTTCACGAACTGGGCCATACCTTCAGCCTGCCCCACTGCCGGCAACCCGGCTGCCTGATGGGTTTTGCCGCCAACCTGGAGCAATTGGATAAAAAGAATTTGGAGTTTTGCGACTATTGCCGCATCCTGTTGGCCGATTACTTCAACAGGAACGGCTTGTAAGAACCTCCATTCCGTCTTTTAATTTTCCCACCGCGATTTTGTTTAATAATTCAACAAAACCCAGGAGGTGTTTGTTTAATTATTAAACATAATATTAGCCTGCAATTTCAACATGTTAAATACTTCACAATCACTCATGTTGAAATATTCAACATTACTTGGTTTTGGCAATGGCGGTTATTATCCTTATTATCATAATATTTTCATATAGATAACCAATTGGCCCAGTCCTTGCTTAAAAAATGGGGAAACCCGGGAAGATGCCCTAATCCTGAACGGAAATTCCGTGACGGAGATGAAGGCGCATGAAGTGCAGGAAATACGGGCATTGTCGAATTGAGATTTTTTTTCACGAGCGCATCACGCGCCACGGCAAGTGTGTTTCCCGTGCCTGCGACGTGACTCGGTGCATTGAAAAACACAATCTGGTTAAGGAGGCGCAGATGAAACATAACCAAGCAAACCGGGCGCCGCTCCCGGGAGTGCGGATGACGGAAGTCTTCGGGTTTCAAGTGCCCACCAGCGACTATTATCTGCACCGGGGCCACGCCTGGGCGGTCCTGGAGGATACCGGCCTGGTGCGGGTGGGAATGGATGATTTTTCCCAAAAGGTCCTGGGGCCGGCCGAGAAGGTCAAGATACCCCCGGTGGGCGCTCTCTATTATCAGGATCATATCTGTATGGCTCTCTTCAGACAAGGAAAGAAGGCCTCCTACCTGGCGCCGGTGGACGGCCCCATCGCCGCCATCAATCCCAAAGTGCTCGACACCCCCCGGCTGATCCACGACGACCCCTACGGGGAGGGCTGGCTCTATAAGGTGGAGCCCACCAATCTCCGGCGCAATCTGGACAACCTCTTTTCCGGAGAAGGCAACGTGGAGTGGATCTTTCAGGAGTCCCATCGCTTAATGAATTTCATGGAGACCGAGGTGGGGGTCACCGTCCCGGACGGCGGCGCCTTCGTGGACGATGTTTTCGGCCAATATCCCGAGTTGGGCTGGCGCCCCCTGGTCCGGGGATTTCTCTTAACCACCTTGAGCCAGGGGTGGCAGAAAAGATCCGCCGGCGCCGGCCTGGAACGCGGGTTGTAATCGGATCAGAGGAATATTTAAGGCGGAGGTCCGAGTCATGAGCAACCGGAACAGCCAGGTGCACTGCCTCAGGCCGCAGTTGCTGGACGTCTTTGGTTTTCCCGTGCCCACCACTATTTATTACCTGCACCGGGGACATACCTGGGCGGCGCCCGAGGGACCGGGCCGGGTGCGGGTGGGTCTGGACGCCTTTTCCCAGAAGATCCTGGGCCCGGCGGACGAAGTCAAACTGCCGGAGATCGGCAAGGTTTATTACCAGGATCATGTGTGCATGGCCCTGGTGCGAGAGGGACACCGGGCTTCGGTGGAAGCCCCGGTGGACGGCGTGATCGAGGCCGTCAATCCCAAGGTGCGGCAGCGGCCCGGCCTGATCCATGACGACCCTTACGGAGAAGGCTGGCTTTTTACCATAACCCCCGCCAATCTCCAGCAAAATCTGGAAAACCTGTTTTACGGTGAGGACAATGTCACCTGGATCGAGCAGGAGTCCCAGCGGCTGTTTTACATTATGAACTCCACGGTGGGGGCCACCCTCCCCAGCGGCGGCGCCGTGCTGGACGACGTTTACGGGCATTATCCGCAATTAAGCTGGCGGCGCCTGGTCAAGGAGTTTCTCTTAACCAACTTAACCAAAGACTGGAAGAAAAGATAATCCTAAGGATCGGGCGGCAGGAAAGAGGTGTCCGCCCGGCGGAGGAAGAACGCATGAAACTGGATTGCAAGAACTGCGGGGCGATGGTGGGGCATTGGCTGGTCGTCGAGGTCCCCGGGCAGGAGCCGGAGTCCAAATCCCAATACAAATGCATCTGCCGCCAATGCGGGGCCACCTGGCAGGTAAAGCACCATCCTTTAAAAGACGGCGATCAGGTAAAAGCCGCGGTCATCCCGGAATCTTCTCAGGAGGCGGTGGAGGCCTTCGGGGTGAATACGCCTCCTGAGGACTATTATCTACACCGGGGTCATGCCTGGGCGGCAGTGGAAGATGGCGGTGAAGTACGGGTGGGACTGGATGATTTTTCCCAGAAGATTCTAGGTCCGGCCGACGCCTTAAAGCTGCCCGAGGTGGGCACAGCCTTTTTCCAGGATCACATCTGCATGTCCATTCTCAAAAAAGACAACAAGGCTTCCTTCGAAGCACCGGTGGACGGCGTGGTGACGGAAGTCAACCCCGAGGTGCGCCAAAACCCCCGCCTGCTCCATGACGACCCTTACGGCAAAGGCTGGCTCTTTAAGGTCAGACCCACCAATCTCCAACAAAATTTGGCTAACCTGTTCTCGGCGGAAAAGAACGAGGCCTGGATCGGCAAAGAAGCCTGCCGTTTGCTGAACCTGATGGATACCACGGCGGGCGTGACCCTGCCTTCAGGCGGCGCCCTGGTGGGCGATGTTTACGGACATTACCCGCAGTTGGGATGGCGGCGTTTGGTCAAGGAGTTTTTCTTGAGCAGCGTCACCAGGCACTGGAAGAAACGGGGATAAGAAGAAGAGCCCAAAAGCCGCAGACACCGCGGCCGGAGTGCCATTCCTCCCCCTCTTTTCGGAAATAAACATGAACGAGCAAGACACCCCCGGCAAGAAGCCATGCATCTGGATGGAAGCGGGCGTGGTGGATTTTAAATTGTGCCACCATTGCTTCGATTGCGCCACCTGCGAATTCGACCGGGCCATGAGCGCGGTCGCCGCCCAGGAACTGAGCTTGCGGGATGCCTGCGAACTGGAGACAGGCCATCCAGCATACGTCGCGCCCTTGCGGGAGAGGCTGCGGCAGCGCTCCTTCGAGGAGCTTCTGGAGGATCAGGGCGAATGCTATGCCGCCTTGGAGCGGCCCCAGACCACTGAGGTCTTCGGCTTTAGGGCGCCCACCTCCATCTATCTGCACCGGGGCCATTCCTGGGTGGCCATGGAGGCCTGCGGCCGGGTGCGCCTGGGGCTGGATGATTTTATCCAGAAAGTGCTGGGGCCTGCCGATACCATCAGGCTGCCGGCCCCCGGGGAGGCGATGCAACGCGGCCGTGTCGGCCTGACCCTGGTCCGGAAGGGGAAAGAGGCCCCGGTTCCCGCGCCCCTGGACGGGGTGGTCGAGGTGGTGAATTCCAGGGTCCGGCAGAGAGCCGCGTTGGCCCATGACGACCCCTACGGCGAAGGGTGGCTGTGCGTCGTCACCCCCACCAATTTGAAGCCGGACCTGGAGAAACTCCTCTTCGGCCGGCGCAACGCCGCCTGGATCGAAAATGAGGCGCATAAGCTGCTGGGGCTGATGGAATCCTCGGCGGGCGCCACCCTCACCTCCGGGGGAACGGTTATTGGCGACATTTTCGGGACCCACCCCCAACTGGGTTGGGAAAACCTGGTGCGGGAGTTTCTCCGCACCGTTTGAACCTTTTAGAACCGGGGCTGGGTGACGGCGCCCGATAAAGCGCCGGACGCCCAGCTCCGTCTAGGGGCTTTAACGCTTACAATAACGGCTTTAGTGCTTACATTAATTACAAGTGAACAAGATCCGGCGCCTTAGGAAGGGCTGGATAGATCACAAGAAAGGCGAGGCCTATGAAGAAACTGGTTATTCTGGGTTATGGGGCCGGTGGCACGATGGTGGCCACCAAAATGCGGGAGAAGCTCGATGATAATTGGAAGATCACCGTCATTGACCGGGACCGGCAGCATCACTACCAGCCGGGCTGGCTCTTCATCCCCTTCGGCGTGTACAAGCCGGAGGAGTGCATCAAACCCAAGATGGATTTTGTCCTCCCGGGCATCGACTTTGTCCTGGACGAAGTGACCAACATCGACCCGGTGAAAAAGAAGATCAAGACCAAAAAGGGCAGCTACGACTACGACTGGCTGGTAGTGGGCACCGGCTGCCGGATTATGCCCGGCGAAATCGACGGTATGAAAGACGACTGGCATGGCGACATCCACGACTTCTATACCCCCGATGGGGCCATCGCCCTTTACAAGAGATGGAAGTATTTCAAAAAAGGGAAAATTGTTTTAAACATTGCGGAAATGCCCATCAAATGCCCGGTGGCGCCTCTCGAGTTCATCTTCATGGCCGACTGGTTCTTTACGGTCAACGGGGTCCGGGACGACATCGAACTGGAGCTGGTGACCCCGCTGTCCGGGGCTTTCACCAAACCGGTGGCCACCGCGGCCTTGACCAAACTCTGCGAGGAAAAGAACATTAAGATCACCCCGAACTTCGATATCGCCGAAGTCGATGCCGCCAAAAAAATAATCTCCTCCGCCAAGGGGGACGAGGTCAATTACGATCTGTTGGTGGCCATTCCCCCCAACTTCGGCGCCCAGGTGATTATCGACAGTGAAATCGGCGATCCCATGGGTTACCTGGACACCGACCACCACACCTTGAAGTCCAAAAAGTACGAAGGTATGTACATTGTGGGCGACGCCACCAACGTGCCCACCTCCAAGGCCGGGGCCGTGGCCCACTATGAATCGGATATCATCGTGGAAAACCTCCTCCGGGAAATCGAGGGCCAGGAGCCGCTGCCGGAATTCGACGGCCACTCCACCTGCTTCATCGTCACCGGCTACGAAAAGGCGTCCCTCATCGATTTCAACTACAAGGTGGAACCCCTGCCCGGCAAGTATCCCTTCCCGGGCCTGGGACCCTTCACCCTCCTGGGCGAAAGCCACTTGAACTACTGGGGCAAAATGATGTTCAAGTGGGTCTATTACAACATGATGCTCAAAGGCAAGGAACTGCCCCTGGAACCCCAGATGTTCATGGCCGGTAAGATGCTCGGCCATGTCTACCACGTCTACGGTTGAGAGAGGAGAAGGGAATGCCCGAAAAAACCGAGAAGAAACCGAGCACGGAAGCCCTGATCCTGGAGCGGCTGGACCGGATGGAGGACCAGTTGCATGCCCTGGTCAAATCCCAGGAGAGCCTGACGGAGCTGAAGAACGATGTTACTCCTCTGATGAATTCCGCGGTCAGACTCCTGATCGACGAGTTGGGCATGGTGGAGTCCGGCTTTCAATTGGAGGACCTCTTCGCCCTGCTGAAGCAGGGCTTGCGCAGCCTGCGCAACCTGACCCAGGCCTTGGAGACGATGGAAAACGTCTTCGAGTTGTGGAATTGCATGGAACCTTTGCTGAAGAGCACCGTTCCCAATCTCATCAACTATATGGATAACCTGGAGCGCAAAGGGGTATTCCGCACTTACGCGGCCATGCTGGAAGTCCGCGCCAAGGTGGCGGCCCACTACGACGCCGCGGAAATTGCCGACATGAGCGACGCGTTTGTGCTGCTGCTGAGTATGCTGAAAAAGTTATCCGATCCCCAGATGATTGATTTTATGAACCGGATTCTCGAACTGCCCACGGCCATGAAGCTGGAGCAGGTCAAGCCCTTGGGACCCTTGGGGATGTTGTCCGCCATGGGCGGCAAAGAGGCCCGGCAGGGCCTGGGAGTGGCCATGGAGCTCACTAAGGCTCTGGGCAAACTCGGGGCCGGACGGAGCTAGGCCGGCGGGACGTAGTTAGAAAAACAAATTTGGAATTTCGTGGAATTTTGGGCCTGGACTCTAATAGTTCCAAGTTCCAGGTTCCAAGTTCCAAGTTAAATGAATGCCTTATTCTTCAGTGCATTAGGGGCGCAGCCGGGCTGCGCCCTTTTTTCTTGGTAGCGCCCAAGGGCTGCCTGCCGTATAATCACGGCAATATGAATTCTTCATTTCCCGATGCTCCCTTTGGTGAGGCTGAATGAAAGCCCTGTTGATCTATCCCGAGACCCCGGACACCTTCTGGAGCTTGCGGCATGCCATCGAGTTCCTGGGGGTGACGGCTTGCAGTCCGCCCCTGGCGCTTTTTACCGTGGCCGCCATGCTGCCCCGGGATTGGGACAAAAAATTGGTGGATCTGAACGTGGAGCCCCTGACGGAGGAACACCTGGCCTGGGCGGACCTGGCTTTTATCAGCGCCCTGACCATCCAGTCCCGGTCGGCGGACGAAATCATCAGGCGGTGCCGGGCCGCGGGGGTTAAGGTCTGTGCCGGCGGGGTCCATTTCAGCAGCCCCGATGAGCCTTTCGAAGCGGTGGACCATCTCTTTATCGGCGAGGCGGAAGAGACCCTGCCCCTTTTTCTGGCGGACCTGGCCCGAGGCGAGGCCCTGCCTGAATACCGGGCTTCCCGGTTTCCGGACCTGGCCGCCTCGCCCAACCCTGCCTGGGAGCTGCTGGACCCCTCCAAGTATGCGAACATGTTGGTCCAGGTATGCCGGGGCTGCCCCCACGATTGCGAGTTTTGCCAGGTCATCGTCCAATACGGCCGCGTCCCCAGGTACAAAAGGCCGGACCAGGTGGTGGCCGAGGTTCAGGGGGTTTTGGACGCAGGTTGGCGGGGGGTGCTGACCTTCGCGGACGACAATTTTATCTGCCATCACGGCAAGGCCAAAGACATCCTGCGGGCCTTGGAGGTTTGGCAGGCCGCCCGGGGCTATCCCATGCTGTTCGTAGCCCAGGCCAGCATCGACGTGGTGGACGATCAGGAGCTGCTGGAACTCATGGAACGGGCAGGTTTCGTGGGCCTCTTCCTGGGGATTGAGACCCCGGATCCCGCGTCGCTCAAGGAATGCAATAAACGCCAGAATCTCAACCGGGACCTGGCGGCCGCGGTGCACACCATCCAGGCCCACGGCATGGAGGTCATCGGCGGCTTCATCGTCGGCTTCGACTCGGACACCGCGGGCGTTTTCACCCGGCAGGCGGAATTCATCGAAGAAGCAGCCATTCCCACCGCCATGGTCAACCTGCTGGCGGCCGCGCCCGGCAGCCGCCTGTTTAAGCGCCTGAAGGAGGAGGGCCGTCTCCTGGGAGACGGCGTGGGCGACGGCAACACCGCCATCAATGCCGGCTCCGTCAACTTCATCCCCAAGATGGGGCGGGAGATTTTGCTTACGGGTTATAAAGACCTGCTGAACCGGCTCTTCGCGCCCGCGCCTTACTACCGCCGGGTCCTTGCCTTCCTGAAGCGCCACCGCCCCAATCCCCGGATCGTCGTCCGCCCCCCCACCCGCCGGGACGTCATGGCCATGATGAAGATTATCCTGGCCTTGGGCTTCAAAGAACCGGGGCGGCGGGCCTTCTGGTCATTCCTGGCGCGGTTGCTCATTAAGCATCCCCGGCAACTTCCCGTCGGCATCACCATGGCCGCGTCCGGCCGCCATTTCCGTATTCTCAAAGACCGGTTCTGCGCCGCGGTCTAATAATCACTCCTCGTTGAGGAAATTTTTTTCGGCAAACGCTATAAGAGAACCATGCGGCTGTTGGAGGGAGATGTGGCGGCTTGGCTATCGGGAGAAATTCCTGCGCGGGCGGCTCATTGATGGCAAAATGTAAAAGCGCATGTGATATGAGAAAAGATTGCATGGGAAATGAGAAATATGGGAGGTTATCTCAAAAAGCAAAACTAATCCGGTGGTTTTCCCACCGGAACCAGGGTGTTGCTGGTGATATAGGGGCTATTTGTTACAATTTTGTGGCGACAGATAGGGCGGATATCCCGGTAATTACCTCCAATCAAGAAAAATATCTGGGGCGGAGGATTTGATGGATTGTCAACTCCTAACCGGCCCCAGGAAGGCAACGCATATTTAGAATTCTGTTAACTCATTTTGGTAGATCATAGTTGGCAATGAGCAGCTCCTTCGCCTTTTTTGCCGGCCTGCTGCCTCCGGGGCCGCCTGTGCCCGTCGTGTATGTGGTGGCTACCTCTCGCATTCTCTGATCTTCGAAGACTTCACGAACCTCCGGCAGATCGTTGAGACTCATTAAAAACCGGCCCTTGAGGGACTTGAGAAGCGCCGCCAGCCTTTGAAAGTCATCCCGGCTGAAAATGCCCTTGCCATAGAAGTCTTCGCACCCCCAATATGGCGGGTCGAGATAAAAGAAGCTTTCCGGGCCGTCGTAACGGCGGAGGCACTCCTCATAGGGGAGATGCTCCACCACCACGTTTTCCAGGCGCAGATGCACCTCTAATAGGGTCTGCTCGGCCCTGGCCCCGAGAAAGGGCCGGGAACTGCCGTCCAGACGCCCGGCAAAATGGCAGTTCACATCCGGCAGTTTGCCGCCATAGCCGGTGCGCAGCAGATAATAAAACCTCACGGCCCGCTGAATATCCGTGAGGTGGCATGGCTGAATCTCCTTAAAGCGAGCGAACTCAATCCGGCTACGAAGACTCCAGCGCATGCACTTAAGAAATTCCTCCGGATGGTTCTGCACGATCCGGAAGAGATTAATCAACTCTCCGTTTAGATCATTCAGCACCTCGCAGGGGCTTGGCGCTTTCGCCAAAAGGATGGTGGCCGACCCTGCGAAAGGCTCGCAGTAAAGCCGGTGGTCGGGCAGCAGGTTGAGGATGGTTTTGGCCAGCAGGCGTTTCCCTCCCAGATAAGGAACCAATCGGGACATGGCTTGCACCTCCTGTTATTATTTATACAAGAGTACCAACACAGAAGGCTTTTATCAACGCTACTGGCGCTGTTTATAATTGTTTATCACTGTAGGACCTATTTCAGTGCTGGCCGCCTCATTCCTCCCAGCCCACGGCTCGCACCGACTGATTACTGGTGTTTTCGTTGTTGAAGTAGATGCGGTTGCCGTCCAGGAGGTGGCAGGCAAAGGGGATGGCCCCCCGGACGCTCTGGAAGGTGCCGCTGGGCGCGGCCCCGTGGAGCACCACGGCGGCATTCGTGCCGTCGTAGGAGATGCCCAGTTTGACGTCCGTGCCGCCGGTGGCCACGGCCTCTCCCAGGAGCCGCCGGGCCGTGGGGGGCACTTTCAGCCCCAGGTCCTTGGCGGCATAGCCGTTGATAGCTCCGGAAGCGATCTCGATGAAGGTGTTCCAGGCCACCTGGCGACCGTTCTTGATGAACCGCACCAGGTTGCTGGAATCATCATTGAGGATCATGCCCAGGTAGCGGAAATTGGTGTTGGGCAGCACCATCAGCCAGTCGCCCTGGGCCAGGGTCAGGGCCGTGCCGGAGTAAGTCAGGGTGCCGGCCGTGCCGTTATCGTTGTTGTTGGCGGTGATGGTCCTGATCTGCCCCTTGGACGCCCCGGAGAGCACCAGGAGCTTGTAATTCGCCAGCTCGTTGGTGCTGAAGCCGTAGCCGATGTCCCCGGTGTTGCCGCAGTTGCGCAGGGTGATGACCTGGGCCACCTGGGAGGAGAAGCGCATCGCCGGCAGGGCCTTGAGGGTGAAGGTGGTGTCCGCGGCCGCGGCCAGGGCGTAGACCGCGTACCACTGGCTGGCCTTTTCGTTCCCCCAGAGGTTGGAAGGGGTATCGAAGTCCATCACCACGTCCGCGCTCATCTCCCGGTACTTGCCGTCCGAGAGGCCGCCATCCACGAAAAGCCCCCGATGAAACGGCGAGGGAAAGCCGCAGAGCATGAGGCGGGCCTTGCAGTCGGAGGTGGCCGGGATCTTCACCTGGGTGGCGTCCACCCACACCAGGTCCGGGCAGTAGACCAGATCGGCCAGTTCCACCACTGCGCCTTCCACCTTCTCGAAGTCGCTCTTTAGTATCACCTGGCGGCCGGTGCCGCTGCCCCATTTGACTTGGGGCACGTGGATTAAGCTCATAACAAAATCCCCCTCTTTCCCCCTTTAGAAAAGGGGGAGGTTAAAGGTTTAATAGACGTAAGCCCGGTAGCACCAGTTGGGGTCGCCCTCCCCCGCCAGGTCGATGGCGTAGGAGTCGTAGGCGGTGCCCGTATCATCCACGGCCCAGGCCGCGGGATAGGCAATGGGGCGCCAGAGGCGCAGTTTCACCCGGCGCTGGTCCAGGCTGAGGTTTTTGGCAAAGAGGGTGAACTCCTCCTGGTCGAAACCGTGAAAATCGGAGGAGACGGCCACCGGGTCGCCCAACTCCAAGCGGGCCCCCTCCAGCCAGGTTTCCAGGTCGGCGATCTCCCGAGGCGGGGAGAGCCGGGCCAGCTTCCGTTCGGCCAGGGTTGCGGCCAGTTGCGGGTCTTCGGTGATCACCGGGGAGCCGTATTTCAGGTCGATGTCGCCGGGTAGCTCCCCCAACTCGTCAATGAGGGCCTGGTCCTTGGCCTCGGCGTATTTGCTGTTGTCCCGGTCGTAGTCGCCGTAGCGCACCCGCACCAGGTTCTTCAGGTCCCGCAGCTCGTAGGAGGTGGTGATGGATTTCACCGAGGAGGCCGCCAGGATCGCCAGGTTCTCCAGGAGCACGAACTTGAGCATCTTGTCGAACCAGACCCAGGAGCCGCTCTGCTTGGCGTAATCCAGGGCGGCGTAGAGCATCAGGGTCAGGCCCTCCATGCTCCCCAACTGGCGCAGCATCAGGTAGTGGGGGACGTATTCCCAGACGTCCGCGTCCTCGATGATGGTGAAGGGAATGGTGTCGGCGTTCAACAGGTTGGGCTTGGAGTCTCCGGAAAGAGCGAAAAACCGGCTCATCATTGCCCCGAACTGAATATCGGCGTTCGCGGCATCCGGAAAGGAAAAGACCTGGCCGCTGCGGCCGGTGGCCGCCAGGCCGAAGGCATGGGCTACCAGGGCGTTGAGCCAGGCGTAATGGTAATCGCTTTTGTAGACAAATCCGCCGAACTCATAGCTCATGCGATTGATCCGCAAATCGTCAAGAATTTTGCGGGCCAGGGTCAGGGCGGTGGCGTTGCCGTTGCGTAGATAGATATAAATCAGGCCGATGGCCGCGGCGGCCATCGCGCCGGGATCATAACCCCCATATTTGAATCCGTAATCGGAAAACCACACGGGCAAAGCAACTTGCGGCGCGCCGCTATAAACAACGCCGGTCCCATACCTTGCGCCTGTGCCGAATTTAGCCATTATTACGCTATAAACAACGCCGGCCCATACTAAGGGGCGGCTTCATAAAAGAATTGCCCGGCAATGGTCTTGTTGCCGGAGGCCGTCCAGGCCGTCTCGGAGGCATCCTTATAAAAATTGACCGTGCTCGCTCCCTGGGCCAGGGAGAGCAGCCCCGCGGTCTGCCAGTTGTAATTGTCCGCGGCCCGGATCAGGGCGTGGATGTAGGTGGGGGCGTTGCTGGCAAAGGGCAGGGTGAAGCTGGCCGCGGTGCTGTTGCTGACCCCGTGGATGTAGAAGGCGACATAGACCAGGGAGCCGACCTTTTTGTAATAGATGTCCTTGTACCAAAAGGAACTCCAGCCGGTGACTGTCGAAGTGGCTCCATAGCTGTTCCAGGCGGAGGCCGAAGCAATGAACGAGTCGATGGCCGCATGGGAGTTGGTGCCGATGTCGGTCAAGGAAGTGTGGCTCTTGGTGGTAATATCCGCAATATTTGAGGTGGTTTTGTTTATTTCCCCCCAAGTGGGCACTGCCCAGGCACGATCGCCCCGGAGATATTTGGTGGCGTCCGCCCCGGCCCCGGCTAAATAAGAAGTGGCCACCTTTGTCGTGGCGTCCAGCGGGCAATAACCGTTAGCGCCGCCTTTAGAGGTCAGAACCTCGTGCCCCGCATGGGGGGCGGAAGCCACCAAGTGCGTATCGATGGCCGCATGGGAGTTAGTGCCGATATCGGTCAAAGACGTGTGGCTCTTGGTGGTGAGGTCACCCAGGTTGGATATGGTTTTATCGATCTGCGCCCAGGTGCCGATGACGCCGGTGTGGTAACCGGAGCCGTGAGCCGTGGGCGTCCGGGCGTCGGTGTTCCGGGGGTCGGAGTTGGTGACGTATTTGTTGGCCGCCGAAGGCGCGCCGTTGGTGCCGGCCAGGGCCGCCTTCTGGTCGGCGGTGGGGTCGTTGGCATTGTTGTGGGTGGGATAATTGAGGCTCAACTTGCTTTCCGCAATGCCCGCGGCGGCGTGCACATCGCCATTTTCCACCAGCTTGGCGGCCGCATCCTCTACGCCTCCGGTGACGTGGCGGAAGCCGGTGCCGGTGGGCGCGGTCACCGGCAGGGGTGACCAGGTCCCGTCCCCCCGGAAGAATGTGCTGAGGTCATTGGGGGCTTTGGGGACGAAGCCGTGCCTGGCCGTGGAGACGTCGCCGGTGGTGTTGTCGGAGAGGGACAGGCCGCTTTCCGGCACGGCGGCGCCGGCGCCCTCTGTGTGGTTGTGCGAATCCCCCCAGGTGACATGGGCCCCGGGCAGCAGGTCGTGCTGGGCTGGCAGATCACCCGGAAAGGTGATCTGGGTGGCCCAGCCGTGCGCGGCCAGCAATCCTAAAAGCAGTAGTAAACCGGCGTAGCGAATCATGATCCCTCCACCCGGCCGGAGACCTGCGCCAGTTCCTCCGGAACGGTATTTTGCCCCTGCCCGGCCAGCATCCGGTTCAATTCCTCCTGGCACCGCTGCCGCCACTGGGTCAGGAGCTGCACCTGAAAATCAATGCGGGTGATCCGTTCCTGGAGCAGCTCGGAATGCAGTTTGCCGTTTACTCCCTGGAGCTGGGCCAGTTCCTGCTTTAGTCTGTTGATCTCCTGATCTTGGAGTCTTTGCGTCTCCGCGCCTTTGCGTGATCTCATCTTTTACTCCCCTACACCAGATAGGTATTAAGCCAGTTAAGCCAGTTCTCCAGAACCTCCCAGGCCGCGGAGTCGTTCGAGTGAAAGTAATATTCGGCCAGGCGGTAGAAGGTCCAGTATTGGGCCAGGGCGTGGCCCACTTCGGGGTAGGCGCTGCCGTTGACCAGTCCCTGGACGATGGACCAGGTATTTTCATATTCCGCGGCGGGCAGCACCCGGCGCTCGTATTTGAAATAGTCCAGGTGGAAGACTGCGCTGGAGCCGAGATTGAGGTAGGCGGTGTTCAGCAGGCCGTTGCCCACGCCTAAGTTGTTGTTGCCCAGGAGCACACCGTCTTTGATCCGGTAGATCTTGGCGTCCGCGGGGACCACCATCCAGGTGACCATATGCCAGGAGCCGTCCAGGACACCTGCGATGTCCGAGTAGGAATCCCCGGCCGAAGTTGTCACCTTGAGCTGCAAATCCAGGGACCCGGCCGTCTTGGTCTGGACCACCCAGCCGTCCGCGGCCATCTTGTCCGCCACCCAGCGGTAATCCCCGGCCTGGGCGTTGCCCTTGATGATCAGGGTGATGGAGAAAGGGCCGGTCCCCGGCTCGAACAGGGCATTGCTGGCCAGGCTGGCGTGGGCCGCGCCGTCGAAGGCGATGGCAGTATTCCCCGGTTGGCAGACGCCGGTGGCGTAAGCGGGGCTGCCGCTGCTCCAGGTCAGGGTGTGGCCGTGCCCCGAGGCGTCGGTCAAGGCCCCGTTGAAGGGCCAGGCCCCGCTCACCAGGCCGTAATCCCGGTACTTTTTCCACCAGGAAAAGCGGGTGAAATCCTCCTCGCCGCACAGGGGGATGTTCTCGATGTCGTTCCGGGTATGCACCGGCAGCACCGGCCCCTTGACGCCGCCGTAGCGGTTATAAAACTCGTCCTGGGCGTCCCGGTGGAGGTGGAGGTAATTGGTGACCAGATCCAGGCGGTTTTGCAGATACGGCCCCAGGGGGTGGGCGTAGTGCACCGGCGTCGGCCCCCGCCAGGTGTTCTGGCCGTAAGGGGTGAGGGACACGGCCAGCCGGGGCGTGTAGGGGTAGGCGTCCCCGGCCTCCAGATTGGCACCGGCGTCGTCCAGCCACCAGGCCGGGGCCTGCTCCAAATCCAGGTTGATCTCCGGGTACTTGAACTCGATGAGCCGCAGGCGCTGGGCATTGGTAAAACGGGCGGTGTCGTTGAACCTCACGTCCGTGACCCGGAACGTGGCGTCCCGGTTGGGGTTCGAGGGCTGCTCGATGCCCACCACCTGGAGGGGGTGGGTCATGGGCCAACTACCCCAATCCAGGTTCATATCCGCGAAATTCACGGTCACCCGGTTCCATTGCCCCGCGGTCACCGAGGTGTTTTTAACGAAGTACGAGCCGTTGGCGTCCTTCACCATCGTGTTGACATTCACCGAGCCGCCGCCGCTGACTTGGGGATAAATGAGATAATTTATATTGGTCTTGCCCGTGGAATTGACTTCTGCGGTATTGAGCCCGGTCCAGATGCCCCAGCCGGTGGCCGCGGCGGTGAGCTTCACCTCCACCTGCAGGGTGGTGTAGTAGATGTCCCCCTCGATGGTCTCCTGGACTTCCCGGTCCTGCCTGATGATGTCGCTGCTGTCCGGCGCGCCCGCGCTGTACCAGGACCCCCAGCCGGGCCGCCGCCGGTCCCGGTCGTCAATGAGGTTGTCGATGGTCTTGAACTGGGAAAAATCGATCTCGAACTGGGTCAGTGCCGCATAGCGATCCGGCAGGGCATGGACAAAGGTATGGTCCGGGCCCCAGGGATCGGCGTCGCCGGGGGCCGAGTCGTTCAGGACCACCAGGAGCCGCCGGGGAAAAATCTCCGGATCGCCGGTCATGAAGGTCCAGAAATCCCCGGCCACGAAGTCGGTGCCCGCACCCGGCTCGAAAAAGACCTCCAGGCCGTTCCCCAGGGACACGGGTGCGTCCGGCCCCCCGGCCTTGCAACCCGTGGCGTTCCAGGTCTGACCCCGGTTATCGGACCATTTAAACCGCTCGGTGCCCAGCTCCCCGGTGGTTTCGATGTAGACCACGTAATAGAGGCGGTTGCTGCCGGTGTAGATGCCCTTCAGCACCATCGTGGCGCTGCCGCCGTTGGAGGACTTGCAGATGTTATGTACCCGGTTGCCCCGGGCCAGGCCCCGGAGCTTGAAGCGCACCTGGCTGATATCGGAAAGGGGGCTGACGCCCAAGCTCCAGTTCATGCCGTAGCCCCACCAGGCCTGGAAGGTGGTGGCGCTGAAGTCCTTGAGGATCACCCGCAGCGCCCGGGGGCCCTGGGCCGCCTCCGCCAGGCCGGTGTCCTGCTGGTCGTCGTCTCCCGGATAGATCTCAATGGCGAATTTCTCGTAACCCTGCACCCCCAGGGTGGAATCCCGGTACATCAGAAAGGCCCCGGCGCTCCATTGCTGGCGCTCGAAGTTGTCCAGCAGCAGCGGCGAGGTGCGGGAGGCCTGGTAGGGATAGAAATTGTCCCAGAGAAACTTGATCAGCCGGGAGTAATCCCGGCCCCGCTCCGGCCCGGCGAAGGAGAGGACGGCCATCAAGTCCAGGAGCCGGTCCACCGCGAAATCATAGGTGTAATCGTCCCGGCCCCGGAGGGCCGGACGCACGCAAGGCGTGTTGTTCAGGGCCTGGCCCTTGACCCCCGTCTCCCCGGTGTAATAGAGGTAATAAACCTGCACCACCGTGCCCGGCGCCAGGGGAGTCCCCAGGGTGGCCACGGTCTGGGTGCCGGAGTTTGCGTAGCTCCCCCCGGTGTAATAATTGGTGAGGTCGCCGGACTCGGGATCGGCCCAGAAGCCGTTCCAGGGAAAGGACGTCTCGAATTTCCACACCCCCCGGAGATAGGCCACGCTCCCGCCGCCGGGCAGGGGCGTCTGGATATAGACCTTGCCGTCCGGGGCCACGGCCAGGCTGTACTGCGCGCCGCTCCAGTTGCCGGCGAGGATCTCCATGAGGGGAGCACCCCCCATGTTGTCGAAGACCCAGTTGAACTGCGCGCCGCGCGCCCAGCGAATTTCCGGCATTTAGATACCCGTTTTCCGTTTTCGGTTTTCTGTTTTCGGTAAAAAATAAAAAATCATCTTGCGTCTTGGCGCCTTGGCGTCTTTGCGTGAGGTCAATTCTCCCCCAAATACGCCCGGACCTTGATCTCGCCGCAATCCACCCAGAAGTCAAAGAGGCACCGGGAGCAGATCTCCCGGATGGCCCGGCCCGCCTCCAGGTCCGCGAAGCAGACGCCGATGTGGTAAAACAGCGTGTCGCTCTTGGCCAGGGCGAAGGCGTCGGCGTTGATGAACTCGCTCAGGCCCACCGCCGCCAGGATATCCTCGATGATATCCACCGGGTGGGTGGTATCGTCCTTCACCACCCGGGCCTCCACGCTGCCTGCCGCGCCCTTCACCCAGATTTCGCCGCTGTTTTCAGAAAAGATCACGCCCTGGCGGCTGTCGTCGTCCTGGACCCAGACCGAGGTAATGGCCTGGAACGGCGCGCCCGGAATCTTGTAGTGCACCACCTTGGCCTGGGCGGTGATGATCCACTGGTCCCCGGACACCAGGTCCGTGCCCGGCGCGCTCTCGAAGTAAACCTCCAGGCCGTTTTCCAGGGTCACCTGGTTGCCCTGGCCCTCGGTGGTGATGCCGGTCTTTTCCCAGGTCTGGCCGTTGTCCTTGGACCAGCGGAAGGTGGCCGCGCCCACCTCCCCGGTGGAATCCGCCTGCACCAGGTAATTGACGTCCGCCTGGCCGGAGTATTTGGTCTGATCCACCACGTGCAGGCTGGCCACGCCGCTGCCGATCTTCACCACCGTGCAGCTCGCATCCGTGGTGCCGGTGGACTCCGCCTTGGCCCGGTAGTAGCCCCGCATGAAGGGCCTTTTCGTGCCGTCCGCATCCGGCACGCCGATCTTTTTGTCCAGGAGAATGCGGATGTAATCGTCGGTCTCCAGGTGGGCCAGGTGCGCACCCTCCCAGGCGTGGGCCATCCCCGAGATGGTCTGCAACTGGCCGATGTAGACGAGCTGCCACTCCACTTGGCCGCCCGGCAGCTCGTAGCCGTGATAGAGCTTGAGCTGCTTCTTGTACCAGGGAATGGCCCGGAGATAGAAGTTGGGGCCGCCCGGAATCCACTGGCGGGAGCGGTTGTCCAGCACCAGGCGGTTGCTGCCGGTGCGCAGGTTCTGAAAGTCTATGGCCATTTCCAGGTTGACGTCGCCGGGGCTGAAGATCTCGCTCTCCGGCAGCAGCATCTTGCCGGTGAGGATGAACTGCTGGAGATTCCCCGGAAACTCGCCGTCACTGGCGTAGCTGTCGTAGCCGGGATCAGGCGCGCTGTCCACCGCGTAAGCGGAGTAGGCGTCCGCGTCCCCGGCCTCATCTACAGCCCAAGCCCTGATGGTGGAATTCAGATCCACCTTTACCTGGTAGTATTGGCTCAGGTCGTATTCGCCCCCGGAGGTGACCGGTACCCAGGAAGCCCCGGCCACACCCTCATAAGTCGCCGCAGTCCTAAGCGACACGGCCACGGTCATATACCCCGCCTGGTCGATCCAGGCGGGGGCGGCCAGGTTGGGGGTGTAGGCCTGCATCACCGGCGAGATCCAGGAGCCGGTCAAGAAGTACCCGGCCTGCATGGCCAGCTTGCCTGCTTCGCCGCCATACTCGGTATTGGTAAACGTCCCCCCGCTTCCGGCCAGGCCCAGGTCCAGGTCGAAGGGATAGATCACCGCCCGCACCCGGGGCTTGGCCCCCCGGGGCCGGGCTTCTTCCTGGAGGTAGTTGGCGGTGGCTTCTCGCATTAAACTCGTAGGGCGGGCGTCCCCGCCCGCCCTTTAATCCTTGCGTCTTGGCGAGTTTGCGTCTTTGCGTGAGGTTTAAACTTCCTCCAACTCGATCGTCCCCGACCACCAGCTGCCGGGCACGGCCACAAAATTAAAATTGTTGGTCCAGTCGAAAGTCCCGACTTTCTCTCCGGAGAGGTCGTAAAAATCCAGGTCCACCTGGGCGTCCTTGATCTCCTTGAACTTTTCCTTTTGGGCCTCGGAGATATAATTGAAACGCAGACTCCAGCGCTGCTTATAATCCCGGCGATAGCTCCGGAGCGTGCCGTCGATGGCCCGGGCCCGGTCGCCGAAATCCTGGTGCTGGTGCTCAAAGCCCCAGGAATAATTCACCGGGAAGGTGTAGCTCTGCTCCGTGCCCCCCCGGGGGGTCCAGACGAACCGGCCGTTAGGCATTTAGTCGATCCATTGGCCCTGGTACTTTTTCAAGACGGGGGCGATTTTGTTCTCCACCATCCGCTCCCAATCCAGGGGGCTCACCGACTCGGCGTCCAGGGCATGAATGTGAAAATGCATGTGCATCTCGGGGCGGGCGTCCGGTGGCCCAGGTTTTCCCGCCTGCGCTCCGAAATCCACCTGGTCAAAATTACCTGTGCGCAGGGCCTCGAAATTGCGCCGGCCCAACTTGCGCATGATCGGCCTCCCGAGGAGACCTTCCTCTTCCTGGCCGATGTATAAGTGCTCGTCTTTCCCCAGGACCCCGCCCCCGTGGAAGATGCCCAAATCCAGAAAACCCAGGATGCCGCTGATTCCCCCCCCGGTCTCCACCGGACCGCGTAAGTCCCGGATCACGGCCGCGGCCAGCGTCTGCCAGTTGGCCATAAAGCTGCGGCCCATCGATTCCATCGATTCCTTGAAGGACATGCCGCCCTTGCTCACATTGTCGACGAAGACCCGGGACGCGTCCTCCAGGAGGTCCCCGGACTGGAGCACTTGGTCCTGCCAGGCGCTGCCGGCCCGCTCCAGGATGCCCTCCAGGCCCTCCAGACCGGCGATATTGGCGGTCTGCACATAGAGGGCCGCGGCCACCAGGCTCTCAACTTCCTGGGCCTGGCCCGTGCCCTGGAAGAGAAATTGGTAGGACCCGGCCTGGATCTGGGCCTTGGCGATCTCCTGGGCCGTGGCGGGGTTGGCCAGGTACGCGCCTCCGGACTGGCCGCTGACCATCCCCTGCACCACCAGTTGCGCCACCTGCATGGTCTGCACGGACATGGTTTCCGTAGAGCCGCCGGCACCCCCGGCATTTTTCTCGTTGCCGCTCATCATCGCCGCCAGCAGCCCGATGCCCCCCACCCCCAGGAGTCCCAGCCAGGCGCCGTCCCCCGAGCCGCCGCCGCCGTAACCGCCGCCGTAATTTTGGGGCCAGTTGCCGGTAGCCGGGGCGTTAAGCGCGGAATTGATGATCCCCGTCTGGCCGCCGCCGCCGAGACCCAGGAGGTTGCCGAGCCAGCCGCCCCCTTCCCCGAAGATGTAGCTGCCCGCGCCCTTAAAGAGCGACCCCACCCCCCCGGCGATCAGCCCCACCAGGGGCTGGACGACCAGGGACTCCAGCAGGGCGTTGCTCAGGCGCTTCAGGAAGTTGGTCATGACGTCCGTAAATTTCCCGGTGCGCCAGATAATGATGTCGAAGAAGCCCATGAGCAGGCCCTCGGAGGCCTGGGTGAAGCCCGCAAAGGCCTTGACTCCCTGCTTATAGAGGTTGGTGGATTCCGCGTGGTACCGGGCCGCGGCGTCGGCCATGCCCGCGTAAAAGCCCCCCACCTGCTGGCTCATGCTCCGGGCGTGCTCGACGGCCCCCTGGTAGTATTGCTGGTCCAGGTCCTGGCGGTAGCGCTGGATCTCGTCGTAGCTCCCCTTGTGTTCCCGCACCAGATCCTTGAGACCCGAGCGGGGGTCGAAGACCGTGCGCCCCCGGCCGTAGTCGGCCGCGGGGGAAAGACCGCCCCAGAAGCCCCATTCCTCCCCGCCGCCGCTGCGCCATTCGCCGGATTGGGGCGTTAGCATCGGCCCCCACTGGTTCATCATCCACTGGGCTTCCGGTGGCAGGCCCTCGGGCAGAGGCTGAATAACTCCTTCCCTCTTAAGTTTCTCCTGGCTTTCCCTGAGCTTGTCCAGCTTTTGCCGCAGTTCGTCAGCGCCGCTGGTCATGTAATCCCAAAAGGAGAGGTTCCCCTCGGACCAGGCTTTAAGCCCTTCCAGAGAGGTCTTGACCTGGCCGATAATGTTCAATATCGCCAGGATCGCCACCTTCCCCTTGGTTCCCACCAGGAAGAAGCCGACGATGCCTATCTCCTGGACCTCCACTGGCAGGGTGCGCCGGCCGTCGTCCATCTGCTTCAGGAGTTCCCAAACGCCGGCGATGATGGGTTTGAGGTCCCCTAAAAACTGCTTGGTATCCTTCCAGGCGTCGCCCACCCGCTTCGCCAGGTCCTGTTGGTGCTCCAGGGCCTGGTTGCCGGTGAGGTAATACTCCTTGACCTTGTCCAGTTCGGCAATAACGTCTTTGTAAATGGGTTTGAAGGCCACCTGGGCCAGCTTGTCCGCCACCGTGCCCAGGGTCTCTTTGGTGGATTCCCAGGTCTGCTGGATGTCCTTGCTGGCCACCGCAGCCGCGGGGAAAAGCCCCATCACCTTTTCCAGGAAGCCGCCGAAGCCCTCTTTTTTCCACTCCGCCAGGATATTTTGGAACTGCTTCTGGACTTCCTTGCCCTCGGTGGCGCTGATCTGGCCCATTTGCTTCAACCGGTCGATGACCAGCTTGGCCATCGTGTCGGTCATGCGGGCATGGCCTTCCCAGAGGGCATTGAGCTCCTGGAGAACCTGGCCTTCCTGTTTGATCCAGGGCACCAGTTGCTTGATCTTGTCGATGAACAGGCCGATGTTATCGATGGTGCTTTTGCTGACGCTTTGATTCCGGGCGATGGCCCATTCCATGACCATCATCATTTCCCGGGCGTTGGCGAAATACTTGGAGGAGGCCACCATCGCATAGTCGACCAGCTCCCCGTATTTTGCCTTGAGGCTCTCGTAGTGGGCCTCCAGGTCCTTGCCCGTCTTGCCGGAGAGGTCCGCCTCGGCCGCGGCCATGCGGATGATGGCCTTCTCGTAGGCGTCCACCCGCTCCATCGCCCCATCGAACAGGCTGTACGAGCCCCGCACCACCGCGTAGAGCGCCACCATCTTCGCCTGGGCCAGTGCCACCGACTGCCCCAGGCGCTCGTAATCCGTCCCGGCCTGGGAGGCGTCCTTGCCGCTTTGGGCCACACCCCGGCCGCCGGCGGCCGCAGCCTTCCCGGCCCGGTCCAGGGCCTCGCCGCTGGACGCGGCCGCGTTCTTCAGGCGTTCCAGATCACCGGTGATCCCGGTGATCTTGACCGCGCCCTGCTCGTCGACGATGACGGTGAGTTTGACTTCAGGCATCGGGGGGTCCCGGCCGCCTGGCGTTTTCCCAGGCGATAGCTTTGATTCGGTTGAGTTTTTGCAGCATCCGCACCGGGTGGTGCACGCCCCAGCGCGCCATCAGGGCAAAGAAGTCAATCCCCTGGCAGATGGGATCGATCAGGGTGCGGTAGGCCTCCCAGACCAGCAGGTTGTTGGGGGCCAAACTCGGCATATCGCAGTCCGCACAAATCCTCTCCACGCCGAATACCAGCCGCTCCTGGCGGCAGTCCTCACAGGTCAGGCTGAGGGGGTCGGTGAAGTATCCGGCGTAGGCGGCAAATTTTCGTTGTCTTTGGCCTCCTGCCGCGTCACCTGTCGGTCCCAATCCCGCACGTATTTGGACAGCCAATTGGAAAAGGGGACGGAGTGGCGCACCAGGAACTCCAGGTTCTCCGGACAAAAACTCAGCTCCGCATCCGGGGCCGTGGCGCAGGCGTCCCCGCCTGCGGACTGCATCTTCACCTTACGCCCCGGCAGGAGCTGCGCCAGGTGCTCCACCCGCAACCCCTGCCAGCCGGCCACCGCGAAGAGGGTCAACTGCAACTGGTGCTCCACCCAATCCACCGCGGCCAGGGCCCGGGCCGCCACCGCGTCTTCGTCTCCCTCTGCCGGTGGCGCCTGCAGTCCTTCCGGCAGGCCCCCCTTCAGCATGGCCCGGCCCATGATCCGGGCGCTTTCGGGGACGTCCGGCAGCCGGAGCTGCAGCTTGTAGCCGGGGATTTGCGGATACTCCACCCACCGGGGAGCGGATAGATCCTCCACCAACTCGCTGATTTTGAGAATGTCAGGCATTTTTTCCTCACGCAAAGACGCCCAGGGCGCAAAGTTAAGTAAGCAAAATGCTCCATTCATCATCACCGTTGGTCTCCTTGAGGCCCGCGGTGATCTGGAAGATGCGGATCTCCTTGCGGTCGCCGGGCTTCAGGTCCTCCACCTGGGCCTTGCCCGCGGTGATGGTGATGATGTTGCCCGGGGTGGCCCCCACGGTGCAGCTCATGGCCGCGCCGCTGGAGGCCCGCCACTTGCCGTAGAAATCCTTGGTGGCCACTGCCACCGACGCCGGGTCGAAACTCCATTTGGGGTGCCGCGGGCCGAGAATGGCCGGGCGGAAGCCGCTGGCCTGGCCGGCGTCGTCGGGGAGAATCAGGGTATTGCCCAGGGACAATTCGGATTTGGAGATGATGCCCTGGTAGGCATCGAAAAGGAAGGTCACCCCCTGAAAAAGCGGCGGCTGAATGAGCATGGGCGCGTAATTGACCCCGGCGAGAAAGCCGCCGTCCACCACCGAGAAGTCCATGCCCTGGAAACTGAATTGCCCCAGGAGGCCCTTGGCCTTCTCCATGATGATCTTCAGATCGCCCCGGCAGCCCCAGACCTTCTTTCTGAGCGTTCCCGTATTGCGCCCCAGGGTGGCGCTGGGCACGTTCAAAGTGGCGGGCTTATACTCCACCGAGACGCCCGGAGTGATGATCTCCTGGGCGCCGCAGGCCTTGAGATACTTGCCCCACCAGGGCGGAGTGCCCGGCGTGCCCGAACCCGCCAGGTGCGAACTCCAGGAAATTTTGGCCGAGCGCTCGCCGGGCTGGGACTCGATCTCCCCCAGGGTCTCCTTGGCGGGATCGGACTGGTAGCGCCCGATCTCGGGGTCCCAGCCGGGCGCGATGGCCAGAAAGGCCTCGGCCGCGGTCAGGGTCTCGGGCACCCCCTCTTCGGATTCGAGCTTCCCCGCCATTTGCATGCGTTTGGTCAGATCGGACATGACTGCACCTCGCTTTTGGTGGGGGCGGGCGGATCATCCACCGTTCCCGTTACCTGAATAATTGTGGGAATCCCGAAGGCTTCAGCAGAGGGAATCCCTGCGGGTTCAATTTCCTGTTTGACGGCCGGGGGCACCTCCACCAGTCCCTGCCAATGGGGCGGGGTCAGAGTTACGGTCCCGGCCTCGCGGACCTGGAAGGACCGCTCCGGCAGGTCAGTCTCCGGTGGCGCAGGCTTTCCAGCCTGCGCCCCTCTGCGCCGCCGCGTCCCCACGGTCACTGTCCCGGCCTCCCGGGCCTGGAAGGATTGGCTGACAGGCGAGACGCCTGCCCTACCAACTTCTTCTTCCGGCACTTCCCGGCCTTCCACTGCTTTTTGGGCGTCCATTAGCCGGAGGTCCCCAGAATCCAGACCAGGTAGTCGCAGGGGTCGCCCGCGTCGTTGGCGACCTTGATCTTGTCCCCGGTGTCCGGGGTCACGGTCCAGCCGGTCACCGGGTTGGCCAGGACCAGCTTGCCCTTGGGCGGCAGCACCACCGTGTGCGCGCCCGCGCCCAGGAAGACCAGGGGATTGGCGTCGTTGCCGATGGTCAGGACCTTGGTGGAACTCAGGTTTTCGATAACTAAGGCCCTCACCTTGGCAAAGGCCAGGGCCGCGCCGAATGCGTCCGTGAGTCCGCCCCCGGCCAGGTCCAGGCTTTCGTTGGCGCCCCCGGCCAACGTCCGTTTATCGTGAAAAACCAGGTCCCCCTGCTCGGACCCTACCCCCGCCGCGAAATCCTGGCTGATGGACTTATTCAGCTCATCCACGGGGGTACTGTAATCCATCGTTTTGGTGGCCGTATGCCGGATGATGATGCCCAGGCGGGCGCTGTTCAAGCCCATGATCAAACCTCCTCGGCGATGTAGTCGTTTTTAAGGCGGTACTCGGCCAGATAGATGGCAGTTTTGGCGGCCCTGGGGGAGAGTCCGGTCATCTTGACCTGCCGGACGAGCTGCAGGGGCCGGATCTCCAGGCCCAGGGTCTTGCCCAGGAGCAGCCGCCGCAGATCCTTGAGGATGGTGTAGGCGCCGGTGCTGCCGCCCCGGGCCGCCTTCTCGCTCCGGTAGCTCCGGGAGCCCACCAGAAGGTTCACGGTGGCCTCTTCGAGGTAAAAAGGCATGGTCGCGGCGTCGTAGGTGGCCTCGCTCACCTCCACCAGGACCCCCGGAAATCCCCGGATGAAGTTATCCAGGGCCGCGTCTTCGTCCAGTTCCCCGGCATAGCCCTTCAGGGTCTTGAGATAACCCCCGGTCCCGGTGTTCAGGCTCGCCAGGGCCTGGAGGATCGCGGCCTCGTAGTCGTCGAATCCGTAGTTCATGCCGTTTTTAAATATTCGGTCCAGCGGTTGATGAAATAGGCCCAGTCCTCATTCTGCACCAGTAGGAAGGGGCGGGCCGGCATCTTCCGGGTGCCCTCCTGGTGGAAGAGGGCATATTTGACATTGGTGATGATCTCCAGCCGGTTGCGAAAGGCCCGGTAGGAGATGGAGCGCCGCAGGCGTCCGGTTCTCGTCAGGATTTTGCGCCCGGACCAGGCTTCCCGTCCTTTTTTGCTCATCCGGCCTTTTTTGGTCCAGGCGTATTTCAACCCCGAAATCCAGCCCACCAGGGTGGAAAAATTCAATTTGGCCCAGCGGACCGGCCGGCCTTCGACATCGAAGGTCTTCTCGGTGGAACCTTTCATGCGTTCCCCAAAGTCCGCCATCACCATTGTGGGGTCGTCCAGCTTGGCCTTGAGCTGGCGCATCAGGGCCGTGGCCCCGAAATCCTGATGGATGATTTGCAGCCGGTACGCCATGACAGCCCTACCAGTTTTTCAAAGTATCCCGGGAAAAAACCCGGTCGCTGCTGGAGATCTCCGCCACCGCGGACTCCACCTCCGCAGGCGGCAGGGCGGTGGCCCCCAGGGTCGCCAGGCCCTTGGAGACGTTTTTCAGGAAGGCCACCGCGTCCTCATACTTCTGCCGCCGCACCTTGTCCTCCAGGCTGCGCCGGGTGAAGAGGTGGTAAATGGCCATATCCACCGAGAGCGACCGCACCATCTCCGGCGCCGGGGAAAAAGGCACCTGGTAGCGCATCCCGCAGTAGGCGTCGATCTCCGCGTCCGCCTTGGCGATGGCTTCGCTAACCATCGTGGCCTCCGGCGTCCCCCCGGACTCCGCGGTGAGCTCCGCCAACTCCTCTTCGGAGATCCCCTTCAGGAGGTCGCTCTGGGTGGAATAGGACATGGCTTATCCCTTATCCCCTTTGCCTTTCTTGGCCGCGGCTTCCCTGGCCTGGGCCAGTTCGCCCTCCAGGCCGGAAACCTTGGCCAACAGCGCTCCCACTTCTTTGGACAGGGCTTCACTCCCCTGGACCCGGGCCAAACAAGCCTCTTTGATATCCGCAGCCGTGGCGTCCGCGTGCAGTCCCAGGACTTCGGCCAGGCCTGGCAGACATTCGAGGACTTCATTCGCGATTTTGACTGTTGCTTCATATTCCGGAATAGTGGCGTCGGGCTGCCATTTCAGGACCGCCGCTCCCAGAAAGGTTAAAAGTTCCTGGGCCCGGGCCAGTTCTTCATCGCCGGGCCGGTAATCCCCGGGGAGAAGGTCCAGCTCGTGAATGAGCAGGGCCATCCTCCCCTGCCGCCTGATCCGCTCCTCGTCCTTAATCGGCATCAGTGCCTCCTCCGGCCTACGCCGCCAGGTCCTGAATGACCAGCAGGTCGGCGGTGCCTTTCCAGACGTTCTCCTTGGAGCCGCCCACATCGGCCTGGCCGATGATGAACTGGTTGTTCAGGATTTCCCGGGCCTTGCCTTCAAGCGACGGCGGCACCACCAGGAGGTTGGGGGTGATGTCCAGGGCCTCGCCCCGCACGTTTTTCAGGCTCATCATGGCCGCGCGCGCGGCTCCGTAGTTGTCGCCGGTCAAGGCCGCCTTGCTGCAATGGGCCAACTGCCAGAGGCCAAAGCCCACGTTGCTCCGGTAATCCACGCCGTAGCGGATCTTGCCGCGCATGAACTTCTGCTCATCGTCTTCTTTGTCCATGCGCACCAGCCGCCAGTCCCGGCGAAGCTGAAAAATAAAGGGCTTGATGGCCCGGCTCACGTCCATCAAATACCAGGCCGTGCCCACGCCGTCGGTGTAATTGCTGCCCACGGCCGCCTCATTGGTGGGAATGGGCGCGGGGTGATCGGTGTCGAAAAAGTGTTTGCCGTCCCAGATGGTGGCGGTAAGACCCGCGGCGAACAGCGCGCCGATGAGCCGGTCGGGGTGCTTTTTCGCGGCCCGGCCCAACTCCGAAATGAGCGGGGAATAAATCCCCAGGGTGTCGTCATCGATGTCGTCTTCTTCCACCTCCACCGTGCCCTCATATTTCTTGGCCTCGATCTGGAAGGCTTCGGCCCCCAGGGATTGGATCTGGCGGTCGCCGATCCATTCCTGAATGCCGGGGAAGTTTTTCAGCCATTTGTAATCGACGATGCGGGTGCCGGCCCGCACCAGCATGGCCACCCGTTCCCACCAGGGCTGCGTCGCCTGCAACGCCTCATTGAAGAGGGCGTTGAAGGTGATGTACATATTCGCCAGCTTGTTTTGGTCAATGATCATTGGGTATGTCCTCCCTGATTAGGCTGTGGTTAAGCCGCATTTTTCCGGGTGAACTGCACCCGGGCCGCGTAGAGATGGAGGTCGTCGGTACCCAGCTCCCCGTCCTTGGGCTTCATCACCACCGTCAGGTGCGCCGGGCCGTCAGGCACGTTCGCCTTATCGATGGTCATGGTGTACCAGGTGAGGGTGGCGCCGCCGGTGATCTCCGGGTCCGCACCGGCACAGTCGGTGTCGCCCTTGTCGAAATAGGCCTCCATCTCCAGCACCGGGGTGTCCGTGGCCCCGGTCATGGCCACGGCCACTTTCACCAGCACGTCTGCGCCGCCGTCCAGGTCCGCGGGCAGGGACACCCCGAAAGCCACCCCCACGGGCGTAGCGTGGGCCGCCCACTTTAACACCCGCTCCTTGTCGCTGATCTGGGCCCAGCCGGGAGCGGTGGCGGCCGCGTACTTGGTGAGCGCGGTGCCGTCTTCCAGAGTGAGGTTGGCCAGGACGTCGATGTCGCCGTCCACGGAGATGTTGTAGGTCCCCAGGGTGGCGGGTTCGATATCGATCTGGCCCTTGGTGGCGGAGAT
>QZIZ01000066.1 GCA_003599195.1 Deltaproteobacteria bacterium
CGTCCGCAGCAAGGACTACGACGCCTTACGCGAGGTCTTCCGGCCCGGCCACGGGGATTTCACCTATCAGGCCAAGTACGGCATCCGGGACCACCGGGGCGGCGGCCGGGCTTCCGCCCGGGAAACCGCATCCCGGGTGGCCGCCGGCGCGGTGGCAAAGAAAGTATTAGACCGGGAAGATATCCGGGTTATTGCCTATACCCTGGAGTTGGGAGGCGTCCGGGCCCAAAATTTTGATGAAGGCGTCATCTGGGACAACCCCTTTTTCTGTCCCGATTTGGATGCAGCCCAGGCCATGAGCCAGCGGGTTAAGGAGGTTAAAGCCCGGGGCGATTCCTTGGGAGGAGTGGTGGAGGTGCGGGTTAAGGGCTGCCCTCCGGGGTTGGGGGAGCCGGTCTTCGACAAGCTGGACGGGGCCCTGGCCCAGGCGGTGATGTCCGTGGGTGCGGTTAAGGGTGTGGAAATCGGCGCGGGTTTTGCCGCGGCCCGGATGTTGGGCTCGGAAAATAACGACCCCCTTCTTCCCGGAGGCGGTTTTGCATCCAACAACGCGGGGGGTATCTTAGCCGGCATCTCTAACGGCGATGAGATTGTGATCCGGGCTGCGGTCAAGCCCATCCCCTCCATCGCCATCGAACAGCAAACCGTCGATGCCTCCGGCCAACCCCGCACCTTGAGCATCAAAGGCCGCCACGATATCAGCGCCATCCCCCGCATCGTCCCGGTCATCGCGGCTATGGTGCGCCTGACGCTGGCGGATTTTTTGCTGCGCCAAAGGACCATTAAATGACGGTTTTCGGTTATCGGTTATCGGTTTTCGGTGGGTTATGGCCTTAAAGATTGCCATTATCGGCGGCAGCGGGCAGATGGGCAAGTGGTTCCAGCGCTTCTTCGAGGGCCAGGGCCTGGAGGTGCTGGTCGCGGACCTGGATACTCCCCAGACGCCCCGGGAGGTGGCCGGTGTCGCGGACGTGGTCATCATCTCCGTGCCCATCCCCCAGGTGAAGAAGGTGGTGAAGGAGGTCGCCCCCCATCTCCGGGCGGACGCGGCCCTGATGGACTTCACCTCCGTGAAACAGGTGCCCCTGGCGGCAATGATGGACCACTTTCCCGGTGAAGTAGTAGGCACCCATCCTTTATTCGGGCCGGGGGAGGAGAGCATTCAGGGCCTCACCATGGTGCTCTGCCCGGGCCGGGGGGAGCGCTGGCTCAATTGGCTTAAGGATCTCCTGGCAAAAGCCGGGGCCCGGGTCAAGGTCACCAGCGCCACGGAACATGACCGCCTCATGTCCGTGGTTCAGGGTCTGGCCCATTTTACCCTCATCGCCCTGGAACGGGCCATCCGGGAACTGGGGGTCCCCCTCCAGGACCTGGAGGATTTCGCCACGCCGACCTTTTCCACCCTGCACAACCTGGCCCGGCGTCTCTTCAGCCAGGACCCGAAGCTATATGCCTGCATTCAACTGGCGAACCCCGCTAACCGCCCGGCCCTCAGGGCCTTGGAAGATTCCGTGGCCGACATCCTCTACTTCATCCAGCGCCAGAACCCCGACGGCCTGGTGCGTTTGATTGAAAGTGTTAAAGAAGGATTTATTTCCGAAAAATAGGCTTGATATATGTGAAAGCCCCTCCCTCTGTCATTCTGAACGGAGCGAAGCGCAGTGAAGAATCTTGTATTTATGCCGGTTCACAATCAAAAGGGGATATAACGGGCGAACCTTGGGTTCGCCTTGGACGCACCGGGGCGAACACAAGGTTCGCCCCTACGGGAAAATCGCCTTTGGTAGTTAATTAGTATGATCATTGCCTTAATGCCGTTTTAGACCCTTAGAAGCAAAGACGCAAATAATAATGGGAGATAGTCATGCTGGACCTGAAATTCGTCCGGGAACATCGTGCTGAAGTTGAACAGGCTTTAAGAAATCGAGGCATGGACGTATCCTTGGATGAATTTATACAAAAGGATATGTGGCGACGTTCTATACTGGTTGGAATGGAGGACTTGCGCCACCAACGCAACGAATTATCCGAAAAAGTGGGGCTTTTAAAAAAAGCTGGTCAACATCAGGAAGCGCAGGTCTTTATTGAAAAGGTTAAGGGGATTAATCAATCTATCAAAAATGATGAAGACCTTTTAGAGAAAAACGAACCATGGGTCCGGGACTTCCTTCTGAACCTCCCCAATCTCCCCCACTCTTCCGTACCCGTGGGCGCGTCCGCGGATGACAACCCGGTGTTCCGCACCTGGGGGGAGCCGCCCAAATTCGACTTCGAGCCCAAGGCGCATTGGGAAATCGGGGAGAACCTGGGCATCCTGGATTTCGAAAGGGCCGCCAAGATCACCGGCGCCCGCTTCGCGCTGCTTAAAGGCAAAGGGGCGCTGTTGGAGCGGGCCCTCATCAACTTTATGCTGGACCTGCACACCCGCAAGCACGGTTATCTCGAAGTCCTCCCCCCCTTCATGACCAACCGGGCCTCCATGCAGGGCACCGGCCAGCTCCCCAAATTCCGGGAGGACCTCTTCAAGCTGGAGGGTTGGGACTACTTCCTGGTGCCCACCGCCGAGGTGCCGGTGACCAACATCCACCGGGAGGAAATCCTAAAGGAAGAAGATCTGCCCATTCTCTACACCGCTTACACCCCCTGCTTCCGCTCCGAGGCCGGGTCCTACGGCAAAGACGTGCGGGGGCTCATCCGCCAGCACCAGTTCAACAAGGTGGAGCTGGTGAAATTCACCACCCCGGAGACCTCCTATGACCACCTGGAGATGCTGCTTCAGGACGCGGCAGAAGTCCTCCAGGAGTTAGGCCTCCCCTACCGGGTAGTGGTCCTGTGCACCGGGGATATGGGCTTCTCTGCGGCTAAGACCTACGACATCGAGGTCTGGCTGCCGGGGCAGAACCTCTACCGGGAAATTTCGTCTTGCAGCAATTTCGAGGACTACCAGGCCCGCCGGGCGGAAATCCGCTTCCGCCGCGCCGGGGCCAAGGGCACGGAACTGGTCCACACCTTAAACGGCTCCGGCCTGGCCGTGGGCCGCACTTTGGTGGCCATTCTGGAGAACTACCAGCAGGCGGACGGCGGGGTGGTGGTGCCGGAGAGGCTTAGGGGGTATATGGGAGGGTTGGAAAAGATATAGTCTCCGGGTTGCAGTAATCAGTGATCAGTGATCAGTAAAAAACTGCCGACCGCTGAACCACTGATTACTGACCACTGATTACTGATCACTTCGCCTTAACCTTCTCCCCCGCCTTAAAAGGTCCACCGCTCGTCGCCAGGGCCACCGCGCCGGTGTTTCCCAAAAGTTCCGTCACCTTCAATTCTCCCACCTGGGTATCCGAGGTATAACCCAGGACCGCCTGGCTGGAGGGGTTGACCACTTCTTTGCCCGGAGTGACCACCTTCAGGCGGTCTCCCACTTTGAGGCCCGCGTTCTGGCCCAGATTCAGGTAGACCTTCCCTTCCTTGACAAAATCCACCCTTCCGAACCAATCCATGTTGACCAGTTCCCCGGCCACCCTCAAGGCGTTTTGCTGCGCGAATTTAGTCACCGCGTCCGGCTTCAGGCCCGCGGGTTCGGGTTCCACTATCGACTGGGTCTTGTTGCCCTGGAAGGTATCAAAAATCTCCAAAACCAGGAATCCGGGATTGTTGCCTTGGGGCGGAATCAACTTGGTGATGACCAACCCCTGCACCCCCAACCGATCGCCGAGGGCCTGGATATTGGAGCGGGAAGTCAGTTTTCCCGCCAATTGGGCCTTGGCCAAAGCAGGCCCGACTTGATCGGAGCCGATAACCGAAATATCTTTCTGGCGGCGCAGGGCTTCAGCCAGGCTGGAAGCCAGGGTGCGGTTCATGGTCTCCATACTCCCTGGGGTCTCTTTGACATCCGGGATTACCGCCACCGCCCGGCCCACCACCGGGGCCTTTTCGGCCTTGGCCTTGGAAACAAACCCTCCCAGGCCTTGCTCCCGCAGGATGCGGTCCACTTCGGCCTTTACCATCTCCTGCAACTTATCCGGAGGGATGGCTTTGCCTCCGGTTTTATCCTTTTCCTTGCCCACCGCCTTGGCTATGGCCTCGATGAAGCGCCGCTGCATGGGAACGAACTCCCGGCCTTTCTCCACATAGATATATTCCGGCTGGTCGGGGTAGGTGAGCCAGTAGGGGTTTTTGCTGCGGATATAGGGTTTGCCGTCAATCATCACGGTCTCTTGCTGGGCCTCGGGCGGGACCATTTCTTCTTCCACATCCTGGGTGGGATATCCGGCCCATTCCTTCACTGACTTCCAACCGCTGCAACCGCTTAGAAAGAGGGTGATGAGGGTTAAGGCAAGTCCGAAACGCAGGATTGTTGGATAGCTTTTTGCCATTAGTAAGCTCCGTTTTCGGTTTTCGGTTTTCGGTTTTCGGTAAAAGATTCTTCTTGGGAGAAATATTCGATTGCTTGAGAGATAATCAATTGAGTTTCTAATTCCGCCACCGAACCGAGCCTCACTGCCAGAAATTGACGGAATTCCTTGACGGAATTTCTCCCCTGGCCTTCAGCGATATTTGAGGGGATTGATACAGCTGTTCTTCTAATTTGATTAGTCAATCCATAGTTTTCAGAGGCAGGAAATTTGTTGGTCAGATTATAAATCTCTTTCACTAAATCTAAGGACAACTTCCAGACGTCCAAATCGCGATAAGATCTAGATTTCTTAACTTCCACTAATTACTCTCGTTTTATCTAAATTTGAGAACATGGATCAATACTATATTCTTTGACTATTTTTCACCGAAAACCGTAAACCGAAAACCATTCTTCAAAAAAAAGCCCACGGGGATAATACCCCGTGGGCTTTGGTTAGTCAACCGGTTTTCGGTTTAGAAGAAGAACAGGCCGACGAACTCAACCCGGTGAGCTTCGCCCAGGTTGGTCTTGGCGCTGCCGACCAAATCGCCGGCGGCATTCACTACACCGGCCTTCTGGAAGAAGTCGGTCCGGGCATAGGCATACTGCAGGCCGAATTTGAAGGCGGTGATGGGCCGGTACCACAGGCACAGGGCAAATTCCTGATGCAGATTCACGGCATCGCCCTGGAACACGTTCACCCGGTTGTTGGGCACGTTGTTGTTTTCCCGTTCGAAGGCCCCGACGTTGAAAGCCCGGCTCATACCATAAGCCGCGGTCATGAACCACTGGTTGGTGAAGTAGTACTGCCCCTGGACCTGGCCGCCGAAGCGGGACATCAAAGTGGTGTCGAAGAACAGGTTGCCGTTGGCGTTCTGGCCGGCAAACCGGAATACCTGGGAGTTGAAGCCGATCAACCCGAAGGCCTCCACCCCCTGGCCGATCCACCAGGTGGTCTGCAAGGCCGCGGTCCCCGCCAAATTGGCGCTGTGGGTGGGGATTACCGGGATAAACAGGACACCCTGAACCATCCAGGGATCATGATACTGGTTCCGGGTAAAGCCCGCGAAAGCGGTAAAGGTGTTCTGCCCGGTGGCGAGCAGGCCCCGGGCCGCATCTGCGGTGATGCCCCGCTGCCAGGCGAAGTTGACCTCAGCGGTGAAGGGAGTGGGTTTGCCGTACCAGGCGGCCTTACCGTACAGATCTTTGGCGAACAGCACATGAGCCTGAACCTGCGGGGACTCGGTGGATTCGGCGCCGCCCCGGTCATTAGCCGAGAAAGAACGGCCGTTGGTGATGGCGTTCGGTTCGCCCACCATCAAGCCCACCTCAAACATGCCCATGAACTTCTGGACCACTTTGATCATGGCCATCCGGGCAGTGGGAGTGCCGGTAATCTGGAAAGGACCGTCTTGGGCCAATTCCGGGAACCATTTGCTCACGAAGGTGAAGTACTGGCCCATCAGCAGTTCGGTTTCGGGCCAGTCGAACCGGAAGAAGGCGTTGCGCAGACGCGGGAGGTAGCCGTTGGAAGCACCCGCCGCGTTGGTGCCTGCGGTGACATCCCCTTGTTGGTCAAAGTCGATTTCAATGAAACCGGTGGTGGTGGCACCCCAGAGTTTCGGCCCCTTGATGGTGAAATTGAAGCGGGAACTCTGGGAGGTGAATTTCAGACGGCCGTGGTGGAAGTCCACAGTGTTGTTGCGCTGGATGACCTGGTTCATGTTTTTGCCTTCTTGGGTGGAATCCCAGAAGACATCCAACTTGATGTAACCGCCCAGGCTGAATTCCGCCGCGGCCATGGCGACCGTGGGCAGAGCCAGCAATGCCACAAGTGCCAAAATCAAAAACGATTTCTTGTTCATCATTCCCCCCTTAATTTAGGAAAGTGGTAACCAGTTTCTCCTTTCCGTGTTTAAAGCCAACTATCAGTTATTTCTGCCTTTTCCCCCACCTCCTTTCATTTTCCGGTTTTACCCAGCGCCATATTAGAATGCTCTCCGGTTTTTGTCAATAAAAAATTTGCCAAAAAAACCGTTTTCCGTTTGCCGTTTTCCGTTAAAGAATTCCCCCGAGGCTTTCTTCGACCGATTTATAAGGAAACTTTAGGCGCAAAAGCACCCCGATGCTTTTCATAAGAAAGCGGATAACGGAAAACGGAAAACCTAAAGAAAGCGGTTAAAGGGATCCCAGAGAAAGGCCACCATGCCGGCCAGGATCATATTGCCTTCCACCAGGGTCTCCAGGAAGAGGCCGGATTCCAGCCAGCCCTGCCGGTAGAGAAAGAGGTATCCCAGGGAATATAAGCCGCAGAGAGCCAGGGCGTAACCCAGGGAGGGAATCAATTGCGCCCACGCGGCCAGAAGGAGAACGGCCATAAAGACCAGGGTGCCCAGGAACAGAAAGTTCAGGGTGCGCTCTTTTCCCAGGGCGATGGCCAGGGTCTCCTTTCCCACCACCCGGTCCCCTTCGATGGCCAGGATCTCAAAGAGGCCGGAGCGGATGAAGATCATCCCGGCCACGAAAAAGAAGGCGATGGCCGTAGCCCAGGACAGGTCCTGATCGGAGCAGACCACGGGAATCAGGGCCGCCAACACCCCCCAGGCCACCGCGGTGAACATGGTCTTGGACCCGGGGATCTCCTTGAGTCTGGCGATTCGGGTCACCGCTGCCAGCCGCTCGGGAATGATCTTGAAATTGTAAATGAGGCCCAGGGCGCTCATGAAGAGGATAAAGACAAAGGCCACCGGATCGAGATAGAGGCTGAGGCCCAGGGCCAGCAAGGCGGAGATGGCCCCGGTGCTTAACAGGAAGAACCGGTGCCTTCCATAGAACATGGATTGCACCGGGTCATTGAACTTGGAGGCCTCGTCGGTGAAGTGGTTCAGCAGATGCATGGCATAGACGTAGAAAAAGGCGATGAAAAAATAGGACCACATGGGCTCCACCTCCTGCAGCAAGGAAGAGGTGTAGCTGAGGGAGCCCGCGCCCAGGGCCACGTAGAGGTTGGATTTGAGAATGAACCGCCAGGCCCGGTAGAGGTAGTTGATTAAGGAGCCGGGGCGAAAAAGCCAGGCGTGCTTCAGAGTGCTCACTACATTGCTGATGAGCCAGTGGGGGGTGGAGGCCCCCGCGGTCACCCCCACGGTCTGATAGCGGCTCATCTCCCCCAGGTCCAGCTCCTGTTCCGTCTCGACGTGGTAGGTGGGGATCCCCGAATCCCGGGAGATCTCCACCAGGCGCTGAGTATTGCCGCTGTTGCGCCCCCCCACCACCACCAGGGCCTCCACCTGGGTAGCCAGCTCCTGAACCTCTCCCTGCCGGGAGGCGGTGGCGTCGCAGATGGTATTGAAGATGCGGGCCTGGGGAAAGCGGGTTTTTATTTCCTTGACCCGGGCTTCGAATTGGGAGCCGCTTTGGGTCGTCTGGGCCACCACGATCAATTCCTGGAGTTCGGGCAGCGCCGCCACCTCTTCAGGGGTGGAGATCACGTAGCCCCGCCCCTGGGTATGGCCCAGGAGTCCCCGCACCTCCGGGTGGTCCGCGTCACCGACGATGAGGGTGGCGGATCCCTGGCGGGCCCATCGCCGGATGATGGCCTGCACCCGGGAGACCCGGGGACAGGTGGCGTCAATGATGCGGTTGCCCGCTCCTTCCAACTCCTGCCGTTCCTGGGGGGGGATGCCGTGGGCCCGGATGACCACCAACCCGTCGGGAATCATCTCGCCGGGTTTAAGAATGGCAATGCCCCGTTCCCTGAGGAGTTCCAGCACTTGCGGGTTGTGGATCAGGGGGCCGTAAGTGTAGATGCGCCCCTGGTTCTGATTGATGGCTTTTAAGACCAGTTCCAAAGCCCTTTTCACCCCCATGCAGAATCCGGCGGTGCGGGCCAAAATAACCTTCATGAACGACTGCCTCCAGGGCTGACTTGTATACTAACTATACACTATAATTCAGTTTAATGCCCGTTGGAGAAAGGGGGTAAGAGGGAAAAAGGGAAAAAGGAAAAATTACTAACCTTAAGTCCCTTTTCCCCTCTTTCCCTTTTCCCCTTTTCGCCTCTTATCATGGCGCAAGGGCAAAGTAGCTGTTAAATACTAACGGGGCGGGGTTTGGTGCGGGCTTAGCGCGGCCAGGCCTTTGGAGTTATCCTGATTCTCGGCAATCAAAACCCCCATCTTCAAGGTCTGGCTGAGATGGTGGGCCACCGTTTTCCGGCCTGCGTCCAGGAGGTGGATGCCGTCGGGCTGGTAAACGGGCTCGGTCCGGGAACACAGGAGGTTTTGATAATTAATGAAATAAGGCTTTTTCTCCAGCCGTTCCACCAGGGCCTGGTAGGTGACCACGAAGTTATGGCGCAGGGCTGATTTCTTGCCAAGAATCAGATCTTCTTTCTTTCTCACCTCCTGGGCCACCGGCTCGGTTTCGGCCCACCAGCAGGGTTGCCAGACGAGCAGGAATTTCGAGCCAAACCCCCCGGCCACCTTATTAAGGTAGTCGTACCTCTTTTCGCAACTGTCCGCGAATTGCCGCAATGCCGGATCCCCGGGGTCGATGCGGATGACCCCCTGCCGGATTTTATCATAAATCTCCAGGGTAAAAGAGGACCACATCGCGGCGTTCAAAGGTTTTAGCAACCCGAAAAGACTGCGGTGGTAATCCTCAATTAACCCCCGCACCCGATCATAACCCTGGTGGGCGTCAGGGGTGCGGTGCTGGGCAAAGTAGGCGGAATCGTTGGCGCCGTCGAAAAAAATGATTAAGTGCGGGGCCGGGTTGTCGATGAGAAGTTTTTGCAGATATTTGGTTTCCATCAGGGAATTAAAACCGTCTTCCCCGTGGTTGACCATGACCGCGGGGTTCCGGGGCTCCTCCCGGTTCCAATATTGGGCCAGGAAACTGGGGATGGTGCGCTCGTCGTAATCGGTGGCCCCCCGCATGGTGGAGCCGCCGAAAAGCCAGACCGTCAGGCCTTTTTCCCGGGCAGGAGGATTGTTATGAGTGGGCCGCACCCCCTCCAGAAACAGGGCATAAGGATCATAATTCACCCTTTCCCCGTCCCGCAATTGCCCGTAAATCCAGTAATTGCTCAGGGAGATGGCCAGAAAGCTGGCTACTTCCAGCATAATGACGCCGCCGATGAACCATTTGAGAATTATGACCAGAGTCCGTGAAATCCGTTTCATTTTCCGCCCCTGAGTTCAAATTCTGCTTCGTTCAAATGCCGATTTTCACTTTATTAACCATTTACTCGTTAAAATCAAGACCGCACATTTGACCTGCACCCGGGGTCGTGATAATTTGTGCTATCCTAAGTGGTTGAATGTTACTCTTTTCGCCTCGAAAGTTCAAAAGTTCAAGGTTCAAGGTTGTGACTGTGACCTTCAAGAACTTTTCTAGTTTATAAGGGCCGAGCCCATGAATGATTCCCCTTTTTCGAAAATTATTACGAGTATAAAAAGAGGGATTCCATGTCGGGGATGCGTAGGGTTCTCCTGCATTAACTTTGAACTTTGAACCTTGAACTCAAACTTTTGCTGGGCTCTGGAGCCCGGAATTTTCTTTCATGCTAACGATCTTATCTCTTTTGGGCGGCACCATCGTTTTGCGGCCCTATGTCTTCGTCTTTTTGGCCGCATACCTGGTTCTGGCCACCATGCACCTGGGCGCGGGCCGCACCCTGGCCTTTCTGGTTCTGGGCTACCTCATCGCCTGGACTGCGGAATTCTCCTCCATTAACTGGGGCTTTCCTTTCGGCGAGTACATCTATATCCCCGCCACTACGGACCGGGAACTCTGGGTGGCGGGCGTTCCCTTCATGGATTCCCTGTCCTACGTCTTTCTGGCCTACGCCAGCTTTGCCATGGCGCTCGCGGCCCTGGGCCGGGGCCGCTGGCAAGGCCGGGGCTTTCTACTAGATGATAACACAAAATTCCTCGGATCCCGGCGCGTCCTGATCCTGGCCGCGGTGCTGATGGTGGCCCTGGACGTGGTCATCGACCCCGTGGCGCTCAGGGGCTACCGCTGGTTTTTGGGGCAGATCTACGGCTATCCGGAACCCGGGGTCTATTTTGGCATCACCCTGGCTAATTTCGGAGGCTGGTTCCTGGTGGGCCTGGCGATGATCCGGGTCTTGCAGCTGCTGATCACCCGGACGCCGGACCCGGGCTGGTGGTCCCGGGGCCGCCGCCAATTCCCCTGCCAGGCCCTCCTGGGCCCCGGCCTCTACCTGGGGATTCTCGGGTTTAATCTCTTCATGACCTTCTGGATCGGGGAATCCCTCCTGGGTTGGGTGGGGATTTTTATTTATGCGCCTTTTTTGACGTGGTGGGGGTTGAAGGTTTTCTCGGGAGAAAATGGTTGAGGGGGAATGTCTTGGTCCTCGGTCTTCGATCCTCGGTCCCTAAGATGCATGAGCACCAATCTCCACTTTGCGTCGTCTTCCCTCTGGGCTTTAATCAATGATAAGTTATTAAAGTGTAAATTATTTCTTGACATTTTCATGACCATATGCTTTTGTGAAACAGTCCAGAAAGGGCTAAACGCATTGTGAGGTAGGGACGGGAAGCATCGGGTCTCCAAGAGATAGCCGGGCTGCGAGGAAAGAGCAACCCGGGTTTTTTATTTCCGCGCCAGACAACATCATGTCAAACCATCTCTGATTGAGGCAGCCAAGCCTGCCCTATTATCGATCTCATTATACTTTTTACTTCTCTAACCGGGTGCGAACCAACGGCTCGCGGCCGCAAATCAGGCTTTCGATGAGCTTTCTCTGATTGGAGGCCACCCCCATGAAACGTTTTCTCGTTTTGGCAATCCTGCAATGTTTAATCTTCGGGACCGTGTCTTGGGCCCAGTTAACCCCGACTGTGGTTGATATACCTACCCGTCCCGGGGTCACGCAGCGCTTTTTGTTAGTTGGTCAAGTTAATCCCAAAGCTGCAGTAATCCTTTTCGCAGGCGGCCACGGAGGACTCCAGATTCAGCCGGATGGCAGCTTCCTTTGGGGGGCAGAGAACTTCTTGGTGCGTACCAGGGAAATGTTCGCAGCCCAAGGCTTGCTGGTTGCGGTAGTAGATGCTCCTTCTGACCGCCAAAGTCCCCCGTACTTGAGCGGGTTTCGCCAGACCTCCCAACACGTGGCGGATATCAAGGCGGTCATTGCCTGGCTGAAACAGCAAGCCCACATACCGGTCTGGTTGGTGGGAACAAGCCGGGGAACACAGTCCGCGGCATTCATCGGAACCCAGCTTCCTTTGGCAGGCGGCGGTCCGGATGGATTAGTACTTACCTCTACTATCTTGACTGACCCTTACGGGAGAGCTGTTCCCCTCATGGAACTTAATAGAATTGGTGTTCCGGTGTTGGTTGCGCATCACTTACAGGATGGTTGCTTTTTGTGCCCCTACACCGAGCTCCCCAACCTCATGAACAAGTTGACCGGGGCACCGAAAACAGAACTGCTCACCTTCGATGGGGGCCAAACTACAGGCGATCCTTGTGAGCCCTGGGCGTATCACGGGTTTAACGGCATTGAGGAGGAGGTTGTCACCAAGATCGCCAAATGGATAACGACGAATACCAATATTGTCCCTGTTTATGACGTTCTGCTCGATTAGAGACAAAATCTCGTCCCGAATGAACAAATAAGGAATATTCCTGCAACCACTGGGTTCCTTGAGTTTTTATTTTAACCCTTTGATTCGGTCCCAGATTGGTACCAAAATGACGCGACCATGCCCCAAACAAAGTTCAAAAGAACTACTAAGAAAGGAGTTAACGTACCGAACCCAAGCCCGAGGATGCCTTTACCCATGGAGGGAAACATCATGAACAGAACCATGGCCGAGGGGCCGAGGCTGAAGAGTATTCCTCTTAAGAACAGGCGGCTCTGTAATACCGGGAGCAGAAACATCAGACCCCAAATACCGCCCCATACCAGCCTGGGATAGAGCCAGGAGGCAGTGAAATCCGGCTGCAAACCGACGCCGATAAAGGAAGTTATGCCGGCCTTCCCCAAAACCCAGATGTTGAAGCTGTCTACCAGAGCTCCTATGGCCCCGCCAGTGTAAGCAGAACTCAGTTTTCTCACCATAATTAGACCCCAGGACACCGAATGTGCTTGACCCTTTCTTCTTGCCCGTCTTCAAGACCCCGGGGCTGGTGAAATGGCCTAGCGAAAAGTTAAGTTCTTTCAAAGACCTTTCAATTTACACCAAAATATTTCCAAGTCCGGGCCTGAATATCTTCCAGGCATTGATATGCTTTAAGCCTATAAATGAGGGGCGGCTCACGCCACAGGCAAGCCGCCCCTTTAAGGGTTTACCTCAGTCAACTTAGCCGCAGATCAGCCTATTTTTGCTCCGGCTGGGCTTGCGGCTGCTGCGGCATCATGGGGCAATTCTGCCGCCACTGGGCCATCCTCTCCTGCATCTGCTTCATTTGCTCCGGGGTCATCTGCTTCTGCATCATCATCATGCAGGGGCACATCATCATGGGACCGGTCTGGGGTTGCTGGGGCTGTTCTTGAGCCATGGCCGCCACCGACCCCAAGATTAAGGTTAACAACAGGATTAAGGTTATTCCTTTTTTCATGGTCGATCTCCTTGTTAATTTGGACTTAGCTTAAAGTTTAGTACCAAGAGCAGCCCATCCGATGAGGGCCGCTGTAGCCTTGTTGCCCGTAGTCCCAGGAACCGCGGTGTCCACCTCTCTTAAAGGAGTTGGTCTTATAACCGGGTTTGGGAGAATTGGTCATATTAGGATAGCCGGTTCCCATGGGACAATAATACCCTGTCTGGGGAGGGACGTTGTTGTAGGCGCTGGCCGGATTATCAACCGGGGTGACATTTTGGGCTTGCGCCGCCGGGCTGAAACCGGCTGTCAAGGCCGCAGAAACCAGTAGTAACAGCATGCTTATAAACCAAATGCGTTTGCTCATGATGGTATTCTCCTTCATATCTTGAGCTTGTATAAGGCCCAATATTTCCCGCCCCATCAATGATCGCGCAGGGGCAGCAATATACCAGGGCGATTCTCTTTGAGGTGAAAGACACCTCAAGAACCTTTGAACGTTAAGAATTTAAACGAACTGCGAGATTACAAAGATAAGAGATGGGCTTAGGTCCGGGGAGGATGAAAAATTGCGAAGCAAACTTGCTTGGGAGTCGTCTCGATTATGGAGGGAGAATAAGGCGATTCAGCCAAATCTTGGACGATGGTGTTATCAGTGCTTATGGACGGAATACAGCAAACCGTCATGGGACATTGGCTACAATCCAGGCAGCAGGCGGTTGCTTCGGACACCGCCAGTATCAGCGGGAAGGTCACCGCCAAGAGAAGCACTGCCACCTTAAGTAACCGATGTCCTCGGAGATGCCTCATGTGGATATTGTAATTTCCAGAAGATTAAAAGGCAAGGCATAAAAATGTCCGGTAATTATTTTTCCTCAATTTCACCTACGGGGACCGGAGACCTAAATTAGGGGCAAAAGCACCCGCAGCGCCGCGGCCAGCCGCGCCGCCGCCAAAGCGCTCCGGCGCCAGAGGTGGAGCATCGCCCCCAGCCGCCGGGGGTCCCCGGCCAGCCAACCCATGGCTTTTGTCAACCCCGGGCCGTATCCCGGCTCCCAGCCCTCCCGGATAAAATCCGGAATCTCCTCGCCCCCGGTGTCGGTGATCACCCGCAGGGCCAGAAAGGGTATTCCCGCGGCCCCGGCCACTGCGGCCAGGGCTGCGGTCTCCAGGTCCAGCACCGGCTGCGGCAGAGGCCGCAGCGGCCCCCCCTGGCGGCCTTTATGGAGGATGCCCGGCGTGGTGACGCAACTGCCCAGGGCCGCGGGCAATCCCGCCGTGGTCAGCTGCGCCGCCAGTGCCGCTAACGGCCGGGGCGGGGCCGGAGCCGCCACTTCTTCCAGCCTGCCGTTTTGAGGATCGTAATGGCGGAACGACTCCCCCAAGACCAGATGCCCGGGGGCTAATCCCGGGAGCAGGGCGCCGCTGAACCCCAGGGAAACGAGAATCCGAGGCTGCCAGAGAGCCACCGCCCCTTCAGCTGCCGCGGCTGCGGCCTCTTCCCCCATGCCGGTTAAGGCCAGCACTCCCCTGCCCTCCCCCAGGGAAAATTCCCAGGCAGGCAGGCCCACCCCTTGCAGCCGCCGGGCCTTAACCCGGCGCAAAAAAGGCCGCACTTCCAGAGGCAGTGCGGCCAGCAAGGCCAAACGGCAAGGGCGGGCGCCGCCGGCGGCGGCCCCCCCTCGGGAATCTGAAAACATCAGGGTTTGGGTGCGGGCAATGACCTGCCCGGACTCTCGGTAATGACCACCTCCGCCTCGGGCGCCTCGGGGGCGGCGCCCACCTGGCGGGGACCCCGCCAGCGGCGGCCCTGGACCAGCATATTCCCGTTCTTGTGCAGCACGGTGCGGTCATCCAGGATGATCAGGCCGAACTTATCGGAAATCTGGGAATAATACTGATACTTCATGTTCTTCTGATTGAGGCGGTATTTAAAGAACAGGAAGAACACCAGGTAGATGACCACCACGGCCCCCAACCCCGCCAGGGCGTAGCTCAGGAACAGAAAGGTGTTATAGCCCAGGGAGCTCAGCCAGGCCATGATATGGTTCATATTGAACAGGGCCAGGATGGTTACCAATAGCAGAAAGAGGATGCCCAGGTAAGGCAGCCGGCGGATCTGCTTCACCAGGGAATCCAGTTGATTGACGCCCGCCTCGGCTTCCTCGCCGGACCCGGGGGACTCCTCCCCGAGAAAATGGTTGAACCCGGTAATAATGATCCCCATGACAAAGGTAAAGACAATGGGGAAGGCAAAAGCCACAAAGATGTATTCCCGCCACGGAAACGGGGAATAGACGCGGTGATATTTATCGTCCGAGGCCCAAAGGACCACGACGATGAATATCACGATCTCCAAGATGCCGATTAACTTAAGATAATCGAAAAAGAGCTTCTTCCGATCAGCCTTTTTAAAGTAATCAGCCAGTTTGGGCATAATCAAGTCCCCTTGACGCACTTCAACTTTCATAACAAATTAACAAGTGGTGCGTCCATAGTCAATCACTTTTGCAAAATCCGGCCTCCGGTCCCTGGGGGAAAAAGATCGCGTCCCGGCGCCGCAACCGCTCCGATATTCATATCGGCATCACGCGGCCCGGACATAAGTTGGGGAATTTCTACAAGAATTCTCTAGGCAGGTTAACAAGAGAAAACGGGAGATTCAGGACGCAACTATCCTTCCGTCTCTCATCACCGGGGCCGCGGAGGATCGGGTAGATGGCGGCGGGATTACAGCCGGAAGGTGAGGCGGCAGGGGCTAAAGGCGGACCCCGAGGCCCGCCTTACCCCTTGCTCAAAATTTTTGCAAGAATATTCTTTTACTTAATGGGGAAACCCGGGAATGCCGGCTCCCGTTTTTGCCCATTATTCTTACCGCCCGACTTTTTTGACGTTTTGCGCTTGGAGTCCTTTGGCGCCCTGGACTATCTCAAACTCCACCAATTGATCTTCCTGGAGTGTACGGAAACCTTCTTCCTGGATTGCGCTGTGGTGCACAAAGACATCGGGGCCATCTTCCCGGGAAATGAATCCGAATCCTTTGGAATCATTAAACCACTTCACCTTACCTTGCACCTTCATTAACAACTACCCTCCATAGGAAATGTTAAAACTTGCCTGCCGGTCGGCCGGCCTCCAGCAGTCAGGCAAAAAAACGGCAACGGTGAAAGCATACCGTTTCCTGTTTAATGCAGCGCCGCCACGCCCTGATCTTCAGTCTGACATGCTGTCGCAGAAGTAAATAACCATTAAAAAGCTCAATGTCAATTTAATAAAATTATTATCGGTTCGAACCTGCTATTACTTTAGAAAAAATACCAGGCTCATGAGGGGCGTTCCAGGGGTAAGGTGAAATGGAACGCGGAGCCGTTACCCACCATGCTCTCCACCCAGATGCGGCCGTCGTGGGCGTCGATAATGCGCTTGACCGTGGCCAGTCCCACTCCAAAACCCCTTTCCTTACCGGCCGCGGCGCCCCGGTGGAAAAATTCGAAAAGATGCGGCAGGTCTTCCGGAGAGATGCCGGGGCCTTCGTCCCGGACCACGAACTCCACTTCCTTCCCTTTGGCGGTAACTGCGAGAAGCACGGGGCTCCCGGCGGGGCTGTATTTGATGGCATTCTCCAGGAGGTTTTCCAAAACCCGCCGGAACAACAATGGATCGGCTTGAAGCACCAGGACTTCCGGGGGATATTCCGCGGACAGCCGGATCTGTTTGGCTTCCGCCAGAGGAGAGAGCAGGGTTATGATCTCCTGGCATTCTTCCTCCACCTGCACCGCGCTGGGCAACGGCGTGAGGATGTGCAGATCGAGCCGGGCGAATTCCAGGAAATCATTGATGAGCTTCTCCAGGCGGTGCATCTCCCGGTCGATGGTTTCCAGATAGGACATCTGCGCCTCCGGCACCGGCCCGGCCTTTCCTTCCTTGAGACGCCGCACCAACCCGCCCATGCCCACCACCGGGGTCTTTAAATCGTGGGCGAACATGTTCACCAGGTGCCGCCGCTCCTGATCCAGGCGCTTGAAAGGGCTCATATCCCGGAAGATCAAGGCCCCACCCTTCAGCGTCCCCCCCTCATCCCTGAAGGCCAGGCCGCTGAGCAGGATGGGCGTCGGCTCCCCGTCACGGTTATGCAGGATCTCTTCCTTGTCCACCTCCCTGGCGGCCAGTTCCGGCAAGGGGCAGACGGGACCGCAGAAGCGGCAGCGGAAGACTTCCATACAGGTCCGCCCCAAGGCTTCTTCCTGGGAATATCCGGTAAGTTTTTCGGCCACGGGGTTGATGTCGGTGATGCGCATTTTCCCATCCACTACGATGATGCCCGCGGGCGCGTGGTGCAGAATGAAACTGAGCAACTCCATCTTGGCCGTGCCGGTTGCGGCTGGATCCTGGGACATGCCCAGAATATTATCCCTGAGCCGCTCCTTGTCAAGCGCGGGTTATTACTGCAACCCCCCTGGTTCCGGAGGCAGGTTGGCGCCGGTGCGCCTATCCCTTGCGCGCCATTTCGCCCCCGCAATGGGGACACCTGCCTTCCTGACAGGGATCTCCGGGGAGCCGCGTAACTTCCCGGCCGCAGGAGGAACAGACACACGTATGAGGAGCTCCGGTGTGTACCCCGGCGCCCCGGGAGTTGCAGCCGCAGCCGCAGCCCTGCCCTTGAGCGCGACCCTGACCCTGACCCTGACCCATACCGAATTTAAAAGGCATATTTCCCTCCGGATTCTTATAATGAACTTATGTGCATAATATAACTGCCGGCAGGGACTTTGTCAAGGAATAAATCCGGGAAAAACCCTGGCCTTGACGGGGAAATTATGATAACTTTCACAATTTACAAGGTGAATAAAATGGCAGAAGTACGCACCCGTTTCTCTCCCAGTCCCACCGGTTCCCTGCATCTGGGCGGCACCCGCACCGCCCTGTTCAACTGGCTCTTCGCCCGCCATCATGGCGGCGTCTTTATCCTGCGCATCGAAGACACGGACCGGGAACGCTCCGAAGAGCGCTACGTCCGGGAGATAGAAGAAAGCCTCAAATGGCTGGGCCTAACTTGGGACGAAGGCCCTTTCTTTCAGTCCGAGCGCCTGCCCCTCTACCGGGAATATATCCAGCGCCTCCTGGACAAAGGGATGGCTTATTATTGCGACTGCGACCCGGCAGACCTGGAGGTCCGCCGCAAAGAGGCCCTGGCCCGGGGGGACAAGCCCAAGTACGACGGCCGCTGCCGGGAGCGGGGCTTGAAAGCCGGCCCCCATTCCGCGGTGCGCTTCAAGACCGCCCAGGACGGCGCCACCCGCTGGCATGACCGGGGCAAAGGGCCCATCTCCTTTGACAACCGGGAATTGGACGACCTGGTGATCCAACGGGCCGACGGCATCCCCACCTACAACTTCGCGGTGGTGGTGGACGACATCACCATGGGGGTGACCCACGTCATCCGGGGGGAAGATCACATCCCCAACACGCCCAGGCAGATCCTCATCTACCAGGCCCTGGGCGCGGCTTTGCCGGAATTCGCGCACATGACCGTGACCCTGGCCAAGGACGGGGGCAAGCTCTCCAAACGCCGGGGCGCCATTCCCATCCTGGCCTACCGGGACCGGGGGTATCTCCCCCAGGCCCTGGTCAATTACATGGTGCGCCTGGGCTGGGCCCACGGCGACCAGGAGATTTTCAGCCGGGAAGAACTGATCAAATATTTCTCCCTGGAACATATGAGCAAATCCCCCGGGGTTTACGACGAAGAAAAGCTATTGTGGCTCAACAGCCACTATATCAAGGAGACGCCGCTCCCCGAGCTGGCCCGGCTGCTGCTGCCCTTTCTCGAAGGCCTGGGCTTCAAGGCGCCTGATTTGGACTACGTCGCCCGGGTGGCGGGTACCCTGAATACCCGCAGCAAAACCCTGGTGGAGATGGCGGACGCGGCCCGCTTCTATTTTGCAGACCCCCGGCCTTACGAGGAGAAGGGCGCCAGGAAATTTTTGGCTCCGGAGAACGCGCCCCGCGTGGAGGAAATCAAGAAACGGCTGGAGGCCATGGCGGATTTCTCCGAGGAGGCCCTGAATCAGCTCTTCCAGGATTTGACCAGCGAAACCGGCCTGAAGATGGTGCAACTGGCCCAACCCGTGCGCCTGGCCCTGACCGGCAAGACCGTGAGCCCCGGTCTTTTTGACATCATCAGCATTTTGGGCAAGGAAGAGGTATTAAAAAGGTTGAATCTGGTCCTGGATTTCATTTATAAGAAGCAATGATACAGTTTTTAGTTTTTAGTTTTATCGCCCCAAAGGCATCCGGCTCGATAATTCCCAAGGAGGTTTTGTATATGGCTCATCATGCCGAACATCACGGGGAGGAAAAAACCGCCCCCTACCGTAAAAAACAGGCCATGCTTTGCATCCTGGTTTTCATCTGCATCGCTGCGGCCTTCTGGAGCGGCAGCCCCGCGGGCGCGGTAATCGCCATCATGGCTGCCTGCGGCATCTGTTTCTGGGCCTCGACCATGGAGCCGGAAAAGGCCCCGGACGAACACCATCATTGAGAAGGTTAAAAGGGGAAAAGGTTAAGAGGCGAAAAGGATTGTAGAATCAGTTCTTCCTTTCCCTTTTCCCCCTTTCCCCCTTTCCCCTTTTCACCCACCCCCACTGGAGGGAAGCCATGCGTATTGCTCTGATCGGTCAGGCGGTTTTCGGCGCGGAGGTGTTAAAGGGTTTATTGTCCCAAGGCCAGGAGGTGGCGGGGGTTTTCTGCCCGCCGGATCGGAAGGGCAAGGCCGATCCCTTGAAGGAAGCGGCGGTGGCGGCCGGCGTGCCGGTCTTTACGCCCAACCACATGCGGGACCAGGAAGCCTATGACGAAATGGCCAAGCTCAACGCCGACCTGGGGGTCCTGGCCTTCGTCACGGACATTGTGCCCCCCAGGGTCTTTAACGCTCCGAAGTTGGGCTCCATCTGCTACCACCCCTCCATCCTCCCCAAGTACCGGGGCGCATCGGCCATCAACTGGGCGGTGATCAACGGCGAAACCGAGACCGGCTTCACCATCTTCTGGGTGGACGAAGGCATCGACACCGGGGATATCCTTCTCCAGAAAAAGGTGGAGGTGGGCCCGGACGAAACCACGGGCGCGGTCTATTTCGACAAGCTCTTTCCTTTAGGAGTGCAGGGAACCGTGGAGGCGGTGGCCCTGGTGGCCCAGGGCAAGGCCCCCCGCATCCCTCAGGATCACTCCAAAGGCACCTACGATCCCCCTTGCGATGAGAAAGTGGCCGGATTGGATTGGAGCAAGCCCGGCCCACAGGTCTATAACTTTATTCGCGGCTGCGACCCGCAACCCGGGGCTACTACGACTTTCAGGGGCGAGAAAGTAAAATTCTATAATGCTAAATGCCTGAGGTTAATGCCGGACGCCATTCCGCGGCCCTCAGGAGAAATACTGGAAGTAAGCGATAAAGGAATAAACGTGGCTGTGAATGGGGGAGCGGTGTTCATTACTCGATTCCGCACCAAAGAATTGGGAAAAGTTAAGGCCCCGGAGTTTATCGCGGCCATGAAGCCCGAGGTCGGGGAGCAGTTCGGGGGATAATCTTACTCTGCGCCCTCTGCGTCTCTGCGGTGAAAAATATTACCGCAGAGACGCAGAGGGCGCAGAGTTTTTGAACTTGAACCTTAAACCCGTAATTTTGAACTTTTTCTCCCGCCGCCCGATATAATTGGCATCCCCTTTTATTTTTCCAGGAGGCCGAAAAATGGAATTGCCCCAGGGCATGTCCCGGATCATGGAGGTGTCTACTCAAAGCAGCTCTGCGGATTTGGACCGGGTGGGCGCGGCCCTGGCCGCGGCTAAAGACCAGGTGCGGGAAGCCCTCCAGGACCTGACCGGCGCGGCGATGGAAGGCATTATCGAAAAGCTGGAAAACCGGGAGTCCTTAACCCCGGAAGAAAAGGATTACGTGCGCTCCTGGATCGTCGGCGACGCCGAGAGCTACCTCAGGGTGGAAAACCACCTCCAGGCCTGGCTCCGGGAATTTAAGGCCCTGCAGAGCGCGGTCCGGAGCTATGAGGGGCAGGAAGTGTCGGCCCCAAATCTGCTGAATCTGCACGCCGTCCTCGAGGACGCGGTGCGGGTGGCCGCGGAGATCGAGGGTTTCCTGGAAAAAAAGGAAAGAATCGAGCGTTTCGAAAAAACCATCCAAACCATCGACCAGGAAGGCGCTTCCTTCATCATCGGCATCCTTAAGGGCCAGTTGCAGTCCGAGGAGGTGTGAAAAACGAGAAATGCTTAAGCAACAATACGGAGGAGTAACATGAGCCCGACCTCCCGGGAATTATTAATGCAGCAATTCCGGACCACCAATTTTATCGGCCTGGCCATGATAGGATCGGTGTTCCTCTATGCCGGCCTGGTCCTGGGGATAAATCATGGATTAATACCCGTTAAAATACCCCGGACCTTACCCGCCGACACGGCAAATATTGTAAAATATATCCTGCTGTTCGTATCCATACTCCATTATTTTATTATCAAATTTTTTCAAAAAGTAGCCGGCAAGGCGGCGAACCGGCTTCCGGCGGGAGCGATTCTCACTTTCGCCTTAAGTGAAGCGGTGGGCGTTTACGGCCTGGTGCTCTTTCTCTTGAGCGGAAACGCCAATGACTTCTTTATCTTTATGGCCGTTTCCCTCTTTTATTTCTATATCTTTTATCCCAAGTATACGGATTGGGAAAGATTATGGAAAAAAAATGAATTCGAATGAAATCTCTTTACAGCAACAATTAGCAAAATTTGAGGCAATTTATTGCTCTGGTATGTTTATTCCTGAACCGGCTATTGTAACAGCAATGGCTCTTTTATTCGAAAAAACACATCTATTAAACAATCTTGATTTAGTAATAAATTTGAGCCGATTTTTCCAATTGAATTCACCATTATTAAATAAAGATAATGTCGATATCGAATATAAATTAGAAGCTCCACACTATTTGAGAGATTTTCTTTCACTTAGCAAAGAGCAAGCAATATCGTTCCTGGTTTATTGCCGATTAGGATATAATTTCTTCAAAAAATATTCACTTCTTTTTTCTGAGGTGTTTTCTTATAGTTTTCTCCCTTGTGAGATTGAGAATTTTTTTAATTTTGAGGAAAGAGAAAATGGTAGTAATTTTATTTCTTTGAAGTTAGAGATTAATAATAGCTGTATAGATGATATGAATCGTCTCACGATGGAAGGTAAAGTTCCTGTAATCTACAATATTATTCCTCATGAAATTATTTCGGCAGATCAACATCAAAAATCAGAATTCTCCGCAAAACAAATAGCTGCAATGTTAGCTTTAAAATCGGTTGCCATTATTCTCCCCGCTACCAAGGCGGCAGAACCTGAGACAATTCTTGAAGCGAGATTTAAACTTAAGGATCATCTTCCGCCTTTTTGGTCTTCAATGTTAAAATTGTCTGAAGAACTCAGAAAAAAATTAGGGGAGAAAGGAAGTGAGTTAAGACTTCAGAGGGAAGTAGATAATGCTGTAGATACTATAGTAAGACCTGCTCTTATTGATTTGATAAATAAACTGGAAAAAGAAAGAAAAAATTGGTTTTTTAAGATACTTTCCCCAGTCACAAAAGGACTTCGAGTTATAGTCGGAAACCCACCAGTCTCAACTGCAGAATTAATTTCAACATCTTTAAAACTTAGCTCAGATATTGCATTTGATGTTTCAGACCAAATACGCAAGGTAAATGCTCTCAAGCAAGAATCAGGATTAACATATCTGCTGGAATTACATAAAAGGATTTCTAATAGATAATATTTATCTATCTTTATAATATCAATCATGAAAAACATCGGCATCTTCTACCACCCTTCCTTCAGCCGCAAGAGCTACATGACTATCGGCAACCGCCTTAAGGACTTCCCCGAGGCCCTGGATGAGCTCTTGAAAAAGCCCAACGTGCGCCTCTATGAGTCTCCCCGGGTCTCGGAGGAGCTGATCCTCAAGGTCCACTCCCCGGAAATCATCCCCATGGTGGCCCGGGACGGCTTCTGCTCCACGGCTTATGAATCCGCGGGCGGCGTGGTCGCGGCCATGGAGGCCCTGGCCCAAGGCGGGATCGACCGGGCTTTCTGCTTTATCGGCGCGGGCGGCCATCACTCGGGGTACCGCCAGTTCTGGGGGGCCTGCTGTTTTAACGACGTGGTCCTGGCCCTGACCCGGGTCCGGGAGGTCAGCTCCTGGCGCCGCGTAGCCATCGTGGACACCGACGCCCACCACGGGGACGGCACCCGGCAGTTGGTCCAAAATGACCCGGAGGTGCTCCACCTCTGCTTCTGCGGCGACGACTACCTCTCCGCGGACGGCACCAAGATCGACGTAGATGTCTACCGCCACGCCTACACCGGGGATCCGGACGCCAAATATGTAGATGCAGTGCGGCGGCACCTGCCCCTGATTCCCCCCTTTAAACCCGACCTGCTGCTGTGGTACTACGGCTTCGACACCCACGCCGACGACTACGGCTCTTTGGGGTTGGGCCTGGACCCGTATTTTCAGATCTGTGATCTGATGATCAAGGCCGCGGAGGAGATGAACGTCCCCCTGCAAGTGGTCCTGGGAGGCGGTTCTTTGTCTTATCTGGCCGCCCGCACCATCCCCGAGATCATCCGGCGGTTGGCGGAGACGTAGTTCAGGGGTCAGGGGCCAGGGGTTAGGGGCGATACGGTTCACTTAAGCATTATTGAGAATTTGGCGGATAAGCACTTCGGCGTAGTTTAGGGTTCAGGGTTAGGAAAGGGGTAGTGAATCCGGTTAGATTAGAGCAGTTCCTCATGAGCCATATGGCCCACCCGTAAAGCATGAAAAGCTGGTCCCCCCTCACCCCGGCCCTCTCCCCCCGCCAGTTAGCGCCAGGGGTAATAGGAGACTCGTTGGGCGGGGGGAGAGGGAGTAACCCCTTGGCACTCCATGGTTTTTACTGGCCACTGACCACTGGCCACTGACCACTTTTCAGGTGCAGGAGAACGGGCTTAAATGAAGGGCTTTCCTTCATTTGACAAATTCTGTGACTTGGCGGATGAGATCATCCGCCGCATACCGGAGATCTATAAACAAGGAATTTCCGGGATCTTTGTGACCCCCGAGGAAGTTCAGGACGAGGAAATCCCGGAAGTCTATATCTTGGGGCATTACAATCACGGCGGCTATCTTGAACCCACGATAGATATTTACTACGGCTCTTTTCGCCGGGTGTTCCGGGGTTCGCCCCTGGCCGAGATCAGAGAGGAATTATGGGAAACCATCACCCATGAAATCAGGCACCATTTGGAAGAAAATGCCGGCCTGCGCAACCTGGAGTTATTTGACCAGGAGCTAAGAGATTACTTTCGTTTGAACAAATGAGAACCTACGAAGATGAGCCGCAAACCTGCCATCCGGCTCCTGCCTCCTGGCACCTGATCCCTGGCCCCTGGCCCCACCCCTGCTCCCCCTACCCTGCCGGCACTAACACCAAATCAAAGGTCCCCTGCTTCTCGCCCTTCCGGGGGTAATGCTGGGTCACCAGGTCCCGGAAACCCGGCGCGGTCACCTTCACATGGATATGGGGCGGCCGGAAGGTGTATTTGGGCGGGAAATTGCTCTCAAAGCGGTAGGCCCCGGACTTATCCGCCAAGACCGCGGCCCGGTGGGCGTCGTCGTAGTTACCGTCCGGCCCCGCCAGCCAGAATTCGATTTTGGCCCCGGGGATGGCCGCGCAGTCCCGGGCCGATTTCACCACCCCCTCGAGCACGTAGCCCTTGTCGACACTCGAGCGCACCGGGGCATTGGGCTTATAGAAAGGCCCCAGGGCATCCTCTTTGGTGGGGGGGCACTGCCACTCGGGCGCGGCCGCGGCGGCGACCACCGCGCCAGAAACAAACAGGGCCAGCAGCAACAACGCCGCGTAAAATGAATCGGTAACCATTTTCATCCGTCCTTCCCCTTTAAAAGTTCCAAGTTCCAGGTTCCAAGTTCCAGGTTCCAAGTTCCAAGTTAAATGATTTTCTGCCGGGAACCTTCATAATCTGTGGGCGCGCCGGCTGCTTGAGCATGCAGGGATCGGAAAATCTCTCTGGGGTTAAGTTAAGTATTCGTTGCCTGGAGGCAAGTTTCCTTGAATTGACAATTATTTCCCCGGCCTTAACTTAAGGCTGTTACCCAGCAGGCAATCCCGGGGCCGGATAGGTTCACTGCGGCGCCTAGATCCCAAGAACTTGGAACTTTTGGAGAGTCAGACCATGGCTAAATGGAATATCAACGCCAACCATAGTTCCGTTGCCTTCGAGGTGCGCCACATGATGGTCTCCTGGGTGCACGGCCTGTTCACCAAGGTCACGGGTATTCTCGATTTCGACCCCCTCGAAGTGGAGCAGGCCGCGGTGGAAGTGGAGATCGACGCCCGCTCCATTTACACCGGGTTGGAGCAGCGGGACCGGCATCTTAAAAGCGAGGATTTCCTGGAGGCGGAAAAGTACCCGGCCATCGCCTTTAAAAGCAACCGGGTGGAGTTGGCCGGCCTGGACCATGCTTACGTCCACGGCGGCCTGACCATCCGGGGGGTAACCCGGCCGGTGGTGCTGGACGCTCACTGGGCCGGACCTTCCCTTTTTGACGACGACGGCAAGATTTACACCAGCTTCGGTTTCCGGGCCGCTACCGTGATTAACCGCGAAGATTTCGGCATGATCTTTAACATGGAGATGGAGCACGGCGGGTTCATGATCGGCAAGCAGGTCCATCTCACTCTGAATGCGGAGGTCGATCTGCTAGAGGAGTGATAATACTGTTTTCTGTTCCCTGTTTTCTGCAAAAGCCCTGGTCTGATTTGCCGCCTGGGAAATTCCCTGATCCTTTGCAAATCGTTGCCTTCCGGCAATTTTTCCTTTATAATTAAAATATTAAGTTCTTAATGAGATTCGACTGTCTGACCGGTTCAAATTCCATAAAGAAAAATATTAAAGAAGACCTAAAGGCCATGAGGCTGCCTGCAGCCTGAAAATGGCATGATAGATTGAGATAGCGATGTTTCTGACCAAACTGGAACAACTGGAACAACAATTCGGGGACCTGGAGCGGCAACTGGCCGATCCCGAGATCATCCGCAACCAGGAAGAGTATCAGAAGCGCCGCAAGGAACACGCGGACCTGACTCCCCTGATCCAAACCTTCCGCCGCTACCGCCAGGTGCAGAAGGAATTGGCCGACAGCCAGGCCCTGCTGAAAGAGGAGGCGGACGAGGAGCTGAAGGCCCTGGCCCGGGAGGAGATCGAATCCCTGAAGGAACAGGCCGCAAACCTGGAGGAAGAGCTGCGCCTGCTCTTGCTTCCCAAGGACCCCAATGACGAGAAAAACGTCCTCCTGGAGATCCGCGCCGGCACCGGCGGCGAGGAGGCCGGGCTCTTTGCCGCGGACCTCTTCCGCATGTACAGCCGCCTGGCGGAGCGCCACCGCTGGAAAGTGGAAGTGCTGAGCCACTCCCCCACGGGCATCGGGGGCTTGAAGGAAATCATCGCCTCCATCTCCGGGGACCGGGTCTACAGCCAACTCAAGTATGAAAGCGGGGTGCACCGGGTGCAACGGGTGCCGGTCACCGAATCCCAGGGCCGGATCCATACTTCCGCGGTCACCGTGGCCATCCTCCCTGAAGCCGAGGAAGTGGACGTGCAGATCAACCCGGAAGAACTGCGCATCGACGTCTTTAGATCTTCCGGTCCCGGAGGCCAGAGCGTGAACACCACGGATTCCGCGGTGCGGGTCACCCACGTGCCCAGCGGGCTGGTGGTTATCTGCCAGGACGAAAAATCCCAACACAAGAACAAGGCCAAGGCCTTAAAAGTCCTCCGGGCCCGGCTCCTGGACCTCAAGGAGCAGGAGCAGCACCAGCAGATCGCCAAGGAGCGCAAGACCCAGGTGGGCACGGGCGACCGCAGCGAACGCATCCGCACCTACAATTTCCCCCAGAGCCGCATCACCGACCACCGCATCGGCTTCAGTTACCACGGCCTGAAGATGGAAGCCGCCCTGGACGGAGAGCTGGACGAACTCATCCGGGCCTTGACCACCCATTACCGCACCCTGGCGCTGCAACAGGCGTGATGCGGTTTTCGCTTTTCGCTATTCGCTATTCGCTTTGAGATTCCATTATTTTCATTGGATTACATTTGTTGCATTCGAAAGTGAATTGATATAAATGTCCGTCCCTCCCCCAGACACCTGGACTATCATGGCGGTCCTTAAGTGGACCACCGATTATTTCCAGGAAAAGGGGGTGTCCGAACCCCGGGCCTCCGCGGAAGTGCTTCTGGCCCACGTCCTCAATCTCAGCCGTCTGGACCTGTACTTGCGCTATGACCAGCCCCTTACCCCGGAGGAGTTGGCCCGGTTCAAGGCCCTGGTGGTGCGTCGCCGGGCCGGGGAGCCCACGGCCTATCTCACCGGCCGCAAGGAATTCTGGTCCCTGGATTTCCTGGTCACCCCCGCGGTCCTGATCCCCCGCCCGGAAACGGAAACGCTGATTGAGTCAGTCCTTGAAGTCTTTAAACAAGAAACCGAAAACCGAAAACCGAAAACCGGTAACCTGTGTTTAGAAGTGGGGGTGGGCTCCGGCGCCATCATCATCACCCTGGCCCGGGAACTGCCGCACACCCGGTGGGTGGGCGTGGACATTTCCGGGCCGGCCCTGGCAGTGGCCCGGGAGAATGCCCGGCGGCACGGGGTGGCGGAGCGAATTAATTTCCTCCATGGTAACCTGCTGGCCGCGCTCAAACCAGGGCTCCGGTTTGCTCTGCTGGCGGCCAATCTCCCCTATGTGCCCAGGCCGGTTTGGGAGGAACTGCCTAAAGATATCAAGGAATATGAACCCCGGGAAGCGCTGTTGGGCGGTGAAAACGGCCTGGACCTGATTAGGCCCCTGGCGCGGGCGGCTCCGGGCATCTTGCAGCCCGGCGGCTGGCTGGCGTTGGAGGTGGCCGATGGCCAGGCGCCCAAGGTCGCTGCATTGGTGGAGGAGACCGGAAAATTCGAGAATATCGAAAAATTCCCGGACTACCTGGGGGTGGAGCGGGTCGTCCGGGCCCGGCGGCTTGAGGGGTAAAAAGGAAAAGATTCACCACGGAGACACAAAGAGCACAGAGAAACACAGAGTAAATATTTTAGCCCTGGCTGAAAGCCAGGGCTAAATTTTTCTCTGTGAATCTCTGTGTCCTCTGTGCCTCTGTGGTAAATCTTTTAAAAAGTCGCCTCTTTTTTTAGGAAGACCGCGCTGTCATCCTGCTTGTATGGATTGCGGTCCCAATTCTTCCAGCTTACGCCGCCATGGAACCGGAGGCGCTCCACCTGCCCGTCATCGTGCCGCAGTTCGTGGAAAATCCCGGAGCAACCGGTGGCTCCAAGCAAAACCAACAGCACCAGTCCCGGCGCCCATCTCCTCTTCCGGCTCTCCATGCCTTCCTCCCCGTCCCCTTAAATATTGGACGCTTGGTGGAGGTTATTTGTTAAAGCCGGTTTGCGGCTTATTGCCTCCTTCTTGTTGCGGAGGCGGTTATTTTTCGCCACTCCATGCCGGGAGGAGATTTGTTAAAACCGAAAAAGTAGCTGCAATCCTATGAAAATCCAGAGATGGATATGTTACCAAGCTTTTTCTTTAAAAAGCAACTTTTTATTCTCCAATAAGGGTTAAAAAAAGAGCATTATCAAGCATTGTCATGCTGGGCAAAGTGAAGAATGACAAATATTGCGTCTTTCTTTGCGACTTTGCGTCTTTGCGTGAGATCTTTTTTTCATAGTAGCCTACAACCCCTCCGGCCCGCAGATGCGTCCGGCGACTGCCGAGGCCGCGGCCACCGCGGGGTTGGCGAGATAAACCTGGGACTGGGGATGGCCCATGCGCCCCGTGAAATTGCGGTTGGTGGTGGCCACGGCCACTTCCCCCGGGGCCAGGATACCCATGTGTCCGCCCAGGCAGGGGCCGCAGGTGGGCGGGCCGATGACCGCGCCCGCGTCCATGAAGAGCGCCAGCAGGCCTTCGTCCATGGCCTGACGGTAAATCAAGGGGGTCGCGGGAATGACGATGAGGCGCACGCCGCTCGCGACTTTGCGCCCCTTGAGAACCTTGGCGGCCAGGCGCAGGTCCTCCAGGCGGCCGTTGGTGCAGGAGCCGATGACCGACTGGTCGATGCGCACGTCCTTCACTTCGGAGACGGGCCGCACGTTTTCCGGGGACGGCGGCATGGCCACCTGGGGTTCCATGCAGCTTACGTCGTAAACATTCTCGATAACATAAACGGCATCTGGGTCGCTGGCATACTTCGTAAACGGCCGCAAAGTCCGGCCCTTAACATACTCCAGGGTGATTTCGTCCGCCGCGATGATGCCGTTTTTGGCCCCGGCCTCCACCGCCATGTTGGCCATGGAGAAGCGCTCGTCCATGGATAGGCCGCGGATGGCCTCGCCGGTGAATTCCATGGCCCGGTAGTTGGCGCCGTCCACGCCGATGTCGCCGATGGTGGCCAATATAAGATCCTTGCCGGTGACCCAGGGGGGCATCTGCCCGATATAGACGAAACGCATGGACTCCGGGACTTTCAGCCAGACCTCGCCGGTGATCATGGCCGCGCCCAGGTCCGTGGAGCCCACGCCGGAGGCAAAGGCCCCCAGAGCGCCGTAGGTGCAGGTGTGGCTGTCTGCGCCGACGATGAGGTCGCCGGGGCCGACGATGCCCTTTTCCGGCAGCAGGGCGTGCTCCACCCCCATGTCGCCGCCGTCGTAGAAGTGCTTGATGTGCTGCTCCTGGGCGAAGCGGCGCACGAACTGGCATTGGGTGGCGGAAGCGATATCCTTGTTGGGCGCGAAGTGGTCCAGCACCAGCACCACCCGCTCCTTGTCGAAGACCTCTTTAGCCCCTGCCTCCTGGAAGGCCTTGATGGCCAGGGGCGCGGTAATGTCGTTGGCCAGGGCGATGTCCACCTTGGCCAGGATCAGCTCCCCCGGCTCCACCGTATCTTTGCTCGCATGCGCGGCGAGGATTTTTTGGGTAATGGTTTGTGGTTTGCTCATTTGTTAATTTCCATTTCTTTGTTTAGGATTTTTAGTTTGGTCGATTGACATATGATATTACAATACCAATAATAGTGGCAATTAACGTAGCAAAAGCCACCCAAAATGTTTTGCTAAGCAAATAATGAGTTCGATTGATTGCGTTCCAGCCACCTTCTGTTATTCGGTAAAGTGGAGCCGAATATTGGAATAAGTTATCCGGAAGACTGCCGTCTGGATTTAGCTTTCCTCCAGGAATGGCGTTCGTGATCGGCTCAACCCAGCCTCGAATATGGCAAGTTTTCAGCGCAGTGGCAACTTCTTCATCTTCGGAAGAAACTGCTTTTTCGATTACCCATACATTTCCAGGCTGCAAAATCAACGCAACACGCTGTTGGGAAGCTTCTTAAGGACACTTCGAATAAATTTTTCTCTTTTCAAATCCTCGAAGACCATTCCACGTGAATCCGCTGACTATCTTTTTCAAAGGCCAATTATTTTACCATATCCTATTTATTGCCTTCGCTCTCCGAGTTCACTCACTCGGAAGGGCAGTAAATCCGAAAAACGACAAATGTTGGGAAAGACGGCTACTTAAGTCCCCCCTCCCTTGAGGGGAGGGGGTTAGGGGGAGGGTGGCGACTTTGGGCCACAAGGGTCCAAAGACGCCACCCCCTCCCCGACCCTCCCCCCTCGAAGGGGGAGGGGGAAAGACCGCATTACTTATGTAACATATTTCTGGAACACAATAGTGCCCAACCTACATTTTCCAAAAAGCTGAAAGCTGACCGCTGATAGCTGACAGCTTCTACAATTCCTCCGGCTTCCCCAGCTTCGGCCCCATTTCCTTGGAAAACTTCATCCGGTTCAAGCCGTTGATATACGCCCGGGCGCTGGCGGTGACCACGTCAGGGTCCACGCCCTGGCCGGTGACGATCTGGCCCTCTTCCTCCAGGCGCACGGACACCTCCCCCATGGCCTCGGTGCCCCCGGTGATGGAACTCACCGCGAACTTGAGGAGCTTGCACTTGGACTGGGCCAAATGGGTGATGGCCTTGTAGACCGCGTCGATGGGTCCGTCGCCCAGGACCGAGTAGGACCTGACCTCCCCGCCCACCTCCATTTTTACGGTGGCGTTGGGTTTGACCGCGGTGCCGGTGAGGACCACCAGGTCCACCAGCTTGAAATGCTCCGGCACGGACTTATAGATCACTTCGGTCTCCACCAGGCTCACCAGGTCTTCGTCGAACACCGTCTTTTTCCGGTCCGCCAGGTCTTTGAAGCGGTAGAAGACCCGGGTCAGTTCCTCATCCCCCAGGTAGTAGCCCATGTCCTGGAGCTTCTTTTTAAAGGCGTGGCGGCCGGAGAGCTTTCCCAAAGGCAGCGAGCTCTTTTTAATGCCCACCGCGGTAGGGGTCATGATCTCGAAGGTGCTGGCCTCCTTGAGCACCGCGTCCTGGTGGATGCCGGACTCGTGGGCAAAGGCGTTGGCCCCCACAATGGCCTTGTTGGGCTGCACCACCACGCCGGTGAGTTTGCTCACCAGGCGGCTGGTGGGATAGATGTACTGGGTGACGATGTCCGTTTTATAATCGAACAAATCCTTCCTGGTAGCCAGAGCCATGACCACTTCTTCCATGGAGGCGTTGCCCGCCCGCTCGCCGATGCCGTTGATGGTGCACTCCGCCTGGCGGGCGCCGTTAGCGATGGCGGCCAGGGTGTTGGCCACGGCCAGCCCCAGGTCGTTGTGGCAGTGGATGGAGATAATGGCCTTATGAATATTGGGGATATGCTCCATCAAGTACTTGATCTTGGCCCCGAACTCCTCGGGAATGCCGTAGCCCACGGTGTCGGGAAAATTACAGGTCTTGGCCCCCGCGTCAATGGCCGCGGTGAAGACTTTCGCCACGTAGTCCGGGTCGCTCCGGGACGCGTCCATGGCGGAGAATTCTACGTTGGAGGTGTAGCGGGCCGCGTGCTTCACCGCAGCTATGGCCATCTCCAGGACCTCTTCCCGGCTTTTCTTCATCTGGTACTTCAGGTGAATGTCGGAAGTGGAGATGAAGGTATGAATCCGGGGCTGGGTGGCCTCTTTCACGGCCTCCCAGCAGGCATCAATATCCTTTTCAAAGGCCCGGGCCAGGCCCGCGACCTGGCAGCCCCTAATCTCCCGGGCCACGGCCTTCACCGCCTCGAAATCGCCCCGGGAGGCGATGGGAAACCCCGCCTCGATGACGTCCACGTTGAGGAGTTCCAGGTTCCGGGCGATCTGGAGTTTTTCGTCCACGTTGAGGGACGCGCCGGGGGTCTGTTCGCCGTCCCGGAGGGTGGTGTCGAAGATAATAATCTTTTCAGGCATATGCGTCTCCTCTCCCCTGCTGCGCCGCGGGGGAAGCAAAAAGCATTATAACACTGTCCGCCTCAAAAAGAAGCAGTTAAAACAATATCTTTGCCTAATTGTGTGGGGGAATAGAGTATGCCTGCCTAGGCAGGCAGCAGCAGACCCAGGGCGAGGCCCTGGGAGGCGGAGACTAAAGAGTGGAAATAGGAGGAAGTGGTCATGGGTTTTGGGGTTATTTTTAAGTCACTAAATTATATATGAACTTTAATCGGAAGCAAAGGGCAAAATCATTACCTTTAAAATTTCAGGGTTTTTCCCCTTCCCGTCCAGGGACGTATGTGGGCCAGAAACGATATGAATTAGAACAAACAGGATCACAATCTGTGGCTAAAGACAAACGGTTCTTTAATATACCTCCTCATGAGTGCCGACAGTGATAAGGAGGATAGCTTCGGCGTCTCCACGATTGATAAAATCAAAAACGACTCGCACATCATAATCAACGCTGCATGCCCAAGAACCAGCCAATTTGCCTCTCAATTTATGAGTGCGCAGTTGAGGGTGGAAAGCATCTTCGGCCAACAATTGCAACGTCGCATGAAGGTCCTGAGCGGCCCAGAGTTTCTTCCTCAGCAACCGCTGCGAGGCCCGCAAAAAGCCCGAGGAAGGCAGCAGGACCCGCGTCAAAACAATACGTCCTTGATCTCTTTCATCACCTGATCAGGAGTCATGGGCCGGCATTGGCCGGATTGGAATTCCCGCCGTGCCGCCTCAATCTCCCGGGCAATTTCTTCCCGCCGCTGGTCCACCAGACGACGCTGGAGTACATCTATTAGCGCCTCCTTATCTTCTAAGGAGAGCCGGTCGGCAGCTTCCAGGATATCCTGGAACTTTTCCATGTGTTCCATATGCCTTACCTGCCATTATGAATTCTCATCATCTCACGGCCCCATGGGCCCAGAGGCCGGGGCCTCCTCTTCCGGTTTCTCCGGCAGTTGGGGCCGGCGGTAGTAGAGGTAGGTGCTTAAAGAGCCGGAAACCGCATAAACGACCATCAGGGGGAAGCCCATCAACTCCGGAGCGGTGGCCACCGCCACGAAGAGGAGCACCGCAGCCACCAGGGTCTGGAAGGGATGGCGCTTGAAAAGCTCCACCTTTTTGAAGCTGAAGTATTTGATATTGCTGACCATCAGGAAGGAGAGCAGATATATCATCACCAGGATGTATTTGTGCTTCTCCGGGGCCCATTCGCCGATCTGGTAGTAGAAGGCAATGGCCGTGGCCACCACCATGGCCGCCGCGGGGATGGGGAAGCCATTGAAATAGCGGGGGTCCATGGACCCGCTCTGGACATTGAACCTGGCCAGCCTTAAGGCCCCGCAGACCACGAATAAGAAGGCCGCGACCCAGCCGAACTGCTTGAAGGGTCTGAGCGCCCAGAGGTAGACCAGGAGCGCGGGGGCCACCCCGAAGGCCACCAGGTCCGCCAGGGAATCGTACTGCACCCCGAAGCTGGAAGTGCTGTGGGTCATGCGGGCGATGCGGCCGTCCAGGCCGTCCAGGATCAGGGCCACGAAGATGGCCCAGGCCGCGGCCAGATAGCGGCCGTCGATGGCCGCCACAATGGCGTAAAATCCCGCGAACAGGCTGGCGGAGGTGATCAGGTTGGGGAGGAGATATACCCCCCGGAACCGCCGCCGGTCCCTTTTCTTCCGTCTTCTGCGAAAGGCCACCATGTCTTTTCCGGTACTGCTACAGCAGGGGTAATTGTCCCCTGCCGCTTAAGCGGCGTTCATCCACCAGCGGCCCAGGATGCTGGATCCGGCCTGGACCTTATCCCCCACCTGCACCAAAAACTCGGTATCCGGCGGGAGATACAGGTCCACCCGGGAGCCGAAGCAGATCATCCCCAGGCGCTCCCCCCGGGCCAGGGTCTGTCCGGGGGTAACGAAAGAAATGATGCGCCGGGCCAGGAGTCCGGCGATCTGCACCACCAGCACCCGGCGTCCGTCCCCGGCCTCCAGCAGCGTGGCCTGCTGTTCATTGGCCTGATCCGCACACGGGTGCCAAGCAACTTTGTAGCAGCCGTCCCGGTGTTGGGAGGCCGCCACCGTCCCCGCCACCGGGGCCCGGTTCACGTGCACGTCAAAGACGTTCATAAAGATGCTCACCCGTTTGGCCGGCCGTCCCAGGAATCTCTCTTCCTGAACCTCATCCACGGCGATCACCTTGCCGTCTGCGGGCGAAATAATGATGCCCGGCTCCTGGGGGATGGGCCGCTCCGGGTCCCGGAAGAAGTAGATGAAAAATGAGGCCCCCGCCAGCCCCAGGAGGGCCAGCCAGGTGGAATTCAAGGCCAGCCCCAGGAGAAAGACGCCCACCAGGGGCCAGATGAAGCGGTGGCCGGGTGCGGCGATTAACCCGCGGCCTTCATTAGTATCTGAGGACATGATTTTCGATTGTCAGTTTTGCATTCCGGGGGAAAAAGGGGAAGAGGGGAAAAGGCGAAAAGAGGAAAAAAAGTAGATACGTTAGGGTAAGGCAATTTTCTCCCTTTTTCCCTTTTAATCTTTTGACCTTTTTCCCCTATTTTTATTTTTTCAGCCAGCCCATCATGGCCCGGAGCTTCTTGCCCACCTCTTCGATGGGGTGGGCCGCTTCCTGGCGCCGCAGGGCGTTGAACACGGGCCGCCGGGCCTGGTTCTCCAGGATCCATTCCCGGGCGAACTCGCCGGACTGCACCTCGTAGAGAATCTGGCGCATCTCCTCCCGGGTCTCTTCGGTGATGATGCGGTTGCCCCGGGTATAGTCGCCGAACTCCGCGGTGTCGCTCACGGAATAGCGCATGTAGCTGATGCCGCCCTGGTAGAAGAGGTCGACGATGAGTTTCAGTTCGTGGAGGCACTCATAATATGCGATCTCCGGGGCGTAGCCCGCCTCCACCAGGGTGTCGAACCCGGCCTTGACCAGCTCGGAGACGCCGCCGCAGAGCACGCATTGTTCGCCGAAGAGGTCCGTTTCCGTCTCTTCCCGGAAGGTGGTCTCCAGCACCCCGGCCCGGGTGGCGCCGATGCCTTTGGCATAAGCCAGTGCAGTTTTCAGGGCCTTACCCGAGGCATCCTGCTCCACGGCCACCAGGCAGGGCACGCCCGCGCCTTTTTCGTATTCACTGCGCACCAGGTGGCCCGGGCCCTTGGGAGCCACCATGATCACGTCGATCTCCGGGCCGGGCACGATCTGGCCGAAGTGGATATTGAAACCATGGGAGAAGAGCAGGGCTTTGCCTTTGGTCATGTGGGGCTTCAGGTCATTTTCATAAAGCATGGCCTGAACATGATCCTGGGTCAGGATCTGCACCACCTGGGCCTGGGCCGCGGCTTCGGCCGCGGCCACCGGCTTAAAGCCATACTTCACCGCCAACTCGTAGTTGGGGGTGCCGGGCATTTCGGACACCACTACGTCCACGCCGGAATCTCTCAAGTTCAACGCCTGGGCGTGGCCCTGGGAGCCGAAGCCGATGATGGCCACTTTCTTGCCCTTCAGCACCTTTAAATCCGCATCTTTGTCGTTATAGATCTTTATCGCCATGAGATTTCCTTTCGTAGGGTGCATTTAACGCACCAATAAGGGCGTATGATACGCATTTATAAGAGGAATGGTGCGTGAGACGCACCCTACTCAATCTTTTTTCGGCCTCTGTATCGCCAAAGTGCCCGTCCGCACTTCGTCCAGGATGCCGTGGTTTTTCAGCAAAGTGAGCACGGCCCCGATCTTTTCGTGGTTGCCGGTGATCTCCAGGGTATAGGTATGGGGGCTGACGTCCACCACCCGGCAGCGGAAGATGTCGGCGATGCGCAGCACCTCGGCCCGGGACTTGTCTTCCGCCTTCACGGTCACCAGGGCCATCTCCCGCTCCACGTGCTCCTGTTCGCTCAGGTCCACCACGGTGATGACATTGATGAGCTTATGCAGTTGCTTGATGATCTGTTCGGTGATCTGCTCATCCCCGGTGGAGACGATGGTGATGCGGGAGACCGCGGGGTCCATGGTCTCGGCCACGCACAGGCTCTCGATATTGAAGCCCCGGCCGGAAAAGAGGCCGGTGACCCGTGAGAGGACTCCGGGAATGTTATCCACCCAAACGGAAATCGTGTGTCTCGGTTCCATCTCTCTCTCCTAGGCCAACAGCATCTCGTGCATGGCTTTGCCTGCGGGCACCATGGGCATGACGCATTCCTCCGGCTCCACCCGGAAGTCCATTATCACCGGTTTGGGGGTTTCCAGGGCCTGTTTGATCACCGGCTCCACTTCCTCGGGCTTGGTGGCGCGGAGTCCCACCGCGCCGTAGGCGTCGGCCAGCTTGACGAAATCCGGGGCCGCCATGGGCGTGGCGCTGTAGCGCTTTTCGTAAAACAACTGCTGCCACTGGCGCACCATGCCCAAAAATGAGTTGTTCAGGATGGCGATCTTCACCGGCAGGTCGTTTTCCACCACGGTGATCAATTCCTGGATATTCATCTGGATGCTGCCGTCGCCGGCGATGTCGATGACCGTGGCCCCGGGCTTGGCCATCTGCACCCCCATGGCAGCGGGGAAGCCGTAGCCCATGACCCCCAGCCCGCCGGAGGTCATCAATTGCCGGGGACGCTTAAACCGGTAGAATTGTGCGGCCCACATCTGGTTCTGGCCCACTTCCGTGGTGATGTAGGCCTCCCCCTTGGTCAACTCATACAACTTTTCCACCACGTATTGGGGCTTGATGACCGTGTCGCTCCAGGCGTAGGTCAGGGGATGCTTCTTCTCCCAATCTCTGACCGTATCCAGCCATGGGGCCCTGGCCGCGGCCCAATCCTTGGGGGGTTTTACCCTGAGCAGATCGTTCATCTGATGCAAGGCGTCCTTGCAGTCGCCGACGATGGGGATGTCCACCACCACGTTTTTACTGATGGAGCTGGGGTCGATATCGATGTGGATGATCTTGGCGTGGGGTGCGAATTCCGAGAGCTTGCCGGTGATCCGGTCGTCGAAGCGGGCTCCCACCGCGATCAAGACGTCCGTCTCGGAAATGGACATATTGGCGCAATAGGTGCCGTGCATGCCCAGCATTCCCATCCACAAGGGGTTATCCCCCGGGAAGCCGCCCAGACCCATGAGGGTGCTGGTCACCGGGATCTGCAAAAATTCTGCGAACTGCTTCAACTCCTCGGAAGCGCCGGACATGATAATCCCGCCCCCCGTATAAAGCACCGGTTTTTTGGCGCTCAGGATCAGGTCCAGGGCCCGTTTCACCTGCCTGGGGTTGGCGTGATAGGTGGGCTGGTAGCTCCTGATCTTGATCTCCTTGGGAAACTCCGGCACCGTCCGGGCCTGGATGACGTCCTTGGGCAGATCCACCAGCACCGGCCCCGGCCGTCCGGAGCGGGCGATATGAAAGGCCTCGTGGATGGTATAGGCCAGTTGGTTGATGTCCTTCACCAGGTAGTTGTGCTTGGTGCAGGGCCGGGTGATGCCGACGATGTCCACTTCCTGAAACGCGTCGTTGCCGATGAGCGCGGTAGGCACCTGGCCGGTGAATACCACGATGGGGATGGAGTCCATGTAGGCCGAAGCGATCCCGGTCACGGTATTGGTGGCGCCGGGGCCGGAAGTAACCAGGGCCACTCCCACCTTGGCGGAGGCCCGGGCATAGCCGTCCGCGGCATGGGCCGCGGCCTGCTCGTGGCGCACCAGGATATGCCGGATCTCCGGATGGCGGGTGAGTTCGTCGTAGATATCCAGAACCACCCCGCCGGGATAGCCAAAGACGTGTTTGACCTCTTCCCGTTTCAAACACTCGAGAAAAATTTCGGCGCCCGTCATTTTCTTCATCACGCGCTTTCCTTTTGGCGGTATTTGGCCAAGATCGACTCTATTTTATCACGTCCGGCAAGCTTTAGTTTCTGCAGCCGTTTCCGCTCCATGGTTTCGGCCGCGGTGAGGTACGGCCGGCGGTTGAATTCCTCCAACTGCCTCTCAAATTCCTCGTGTTCGTCCAAATAGCGTTTTAACTCGGGATCCCGTTCCTTCCACTCGGCAATGATCTCTAAATCTTGTCTTTCCATGCCTGGCCTCTATCTCTCAAGTTTCTCAAAGTAACAACCGAATCTTAAAGAAAGAATGGGTATTTGTCAACCGGAAGAAACACCGGAACCGGCCATTGGGAAAGGTTATTCCGCTGATATCCCCAAATTAAAAAAGCCATGCGGTAAGCATGGCCGGATATGAGAAAAACAGCCTGGCGGGACTGCACCCCCGCATCCTATTCCCCTTCTAGGCGCAATGCTTCAGGGGGGCCGGTAGCAGACTTTCCGGTCCTCAGGCTGTTCTAGATATCTAGTAATCATCATTTTTAGCAAGTCAAGGGGTGGGAGCGCCATGTCGGAGGCAAAATTAAACTGGACTGAAGCAGAGGAAAATTATCCGCCTCCGGCCTGCCGCATCTGTCCCTGGTATGAATTGCCGGAAAAAGCCGCCGGCTGCCTCAACTTTAAGAAGCTCCTCTGCCGCCTGGAGCCGGCGGTCATTTTAGAACGGTTTTTTTATTCTCTGACCGGCTAGCCAACAATTAAGGAGAAAGTATTTCTCCAGACGGCAGAGGCCCGAGGGATCACCGGCCCTCTCCTCCTGGCCGGGGCTCAGTCATTCAGGCCCAACTGTATCACGAAGGCCACCGGCACCAGGCAGTCGCCCACCCCGGTATAGGCCACGGTGGAACTGGTCCCGTTCAATTGCACGATGTGGGTATGCACATCCCAAAGCTGGGTCAGGGGCAGTCCCGTGCTGCCGTCCCAATCGCTGGCGGCCACCGTGGGGCCGCTGAACTGGGCGCCGTTGAAGGTTCCGGTTTCGTTGGAAAAGACGTTGTCATGCCCGCCGCCCCGCTGTCCGTCGGCCCCGGTCATGGTGAAGAGGCCGCCCCCGGATAGAGCCGCATGGGTCAGGGTAAAGGTGCCGCTGGTGGAGAACATGGTGCCGCTAAAGGCATCGTAGATATTCACAATGGCGCCGATGGTCTTTTCGGGATGCCGGTAAGTCACGATCAGAGTGGCCCCCTCGGTCAACAGCGTGGGGACCGGGGCCAGGGTCCAGGGATTCTCCCCCGAAGTGGTCAACGGGTCAGGCTTTTGCAGAGCGAAGAGATAATCCTGATTGGGGTTATTCCGGGGGACGAAAGGAGTCACATCGGCCCGGTAGGTGTGGTTGCCGGTGAGGCCCCAGCACGGGTCCGGGTTGTCCGCCCTTTTCAGCCCGGCCACCAGATTGCCGTTAAAAGTGGCGGAGGAGGCCGGTCCCTTGACCAGGCCATCCGAGATATTCCAATAAAGGTGAGCCCTGATCACCGTGGAGCCCGGGGGGACGCCCCGGAGGTGAATCCAGCCGGAAGCCCGATTCCTCAAGGCCACCCCGTTGGCAACGTGTTTGACATCCCTTAAGGTGAAGGCCGGGGCTACCGTTACGTCAATGACATTGCGGGGGCCGATCCCGGTGCTATATCCCAGTTCGGCCCATGCCGGTGGCACCAGTACCAGGACCGCCAGCGCCAGACTTACCGCCAGGGAAATTGTTCTCTTCATTTTAGCCTCCTTGCGTGTCAAGGGGGTTTTTTAAGGATGTGGCAAGTCCCTAGCCGCATATTCCTATTCATACCCATGACGCCATTCACCTCCCTTGGGGGCCGGGACCGGTGTCACCCAGCTTCCCGATGCATCAATTAAATATACTTAACTTATATAGATAAATATAATATGATATACTACCCCCTATGTCAATGGGGAGGAAGGCCGGTTATCAAAAATTCCCGGGCCGGGCCGGCGAGCGCACAATCCTTTCTCCTCCTGGTCTATCGCCGTTACCGCTGGGCTAAAATGCCGGAGAGTTCCGGAGATTCACCTGCGAGACCCTGAAAACACAGAGGTTCGCAGAGAGGAAAAAATTAGCCCCGGCTTTTCAAGCCGGGGCTAATTTTTTCTCCGGGAATCTCTAGGTCATTGCGCTCTGATATGGAAATAACCTAGTTATGGCCCGCGGTGACGTCATTCTCCTGACTTGGCACTTGGAACTTGGAACCTGGAACTCAAAGGGGAACTCATCTCCGGCAGGGCGCCGTTCAAGGGCTTGCTCTCCGGCAGGATTTCCCCGGTCACCTTTCCGAAACTCAAGACCCGGGTCCACCCCCGGGAAGGAGCCCACTTCTCATCGAAAAAGGCGAAGACCACCACTGCCTCATCGTCGAAAACCCGGTTGATCAAGGTCACCATGACCTTGCGCCCCTGGGGGTCCTCCTGGCCCATTTGAATCGAGATATCCTCCGGCCGGGGGTAGGGAATGCCCCGGACCCGCAAGGTCTCTCCGGCCCGGGGACGGCCCAGCGCGCCCAGGCGGAAATTGTAAAACGCGCTTAAGGGGTCGTAGATCGGCTCTTTATCGAGGGCCGTCTCCCACTTAGGGAGCAGCCCCTTGCCTTCATGGTGCTGCCATAACTCCACGCGGCCCTGATCATAGTCGAAGCGGTATTCCTTGAGGCTGTATTTCCCCCGGCGCCGGCTTTCTTCCCGGTAGACCAGGGGCAGGAGACGGCCCTGGCTGTAGACCATCTCCGTGGCATAGTTATCCCGGCGGTTGCCGCTGAGGGCCTTTGCCAGCCCCTGGGCCTCCGCGGCCACTTCCGCCCGGTAGCGCCCCTCGCCCAGGTTCTTGAGGATGACCCGGGCCTTGGCCGCGCCGGTAAAGATCAAGACATCCACCCGGAAGTGCAGGTCCTCCAAAACCTTTTCCGAAGCCGCGGCAGCCACAGCGGGAATCGGAAGCCCCGCCGCCGTAAACACAATTGATAATGTCATCAGGAAAGCGAGGAGCTTTTCCCTTTTCCCCTTTTCCCCTCTTCCCCTTTTCCCCGTTGCAGTATTTTTCATGGTATCTGCCGGGTTTCTCCGCCGGAGGATGAGAGTTGAGAGGACGCGGCCAAACCTTCCGTCATGATCTCCCCGGGGTTGAGCAGCTCGCCTGCGAGCTTGCCGAAGGCCAGCACCCTGACCCAGGCGTGGAGCGGCACTTTTTGGGGACCGGAGAAGACAAAATAGGGGCCGTCCTCGGAGCCTTGGCCCGACCTCACGAAGATCATGGTCTTGCAGCCCTCGCCGGTCTGCGGCCCGACTCTCAGGACCATTTCCCGGGGTTCCGGGGTGGGGACCAGAGTAACTTTCAGGGTCTGGCCCGGCGCCGCGGCCACGGCCCCCAGACGCAGGTTGTAAAACAGGGTCAGGGGGTCATAGACCGGCTCCTGCAAAGGGACTTCCGAGTCTTTTTCGAGTTCCCGGCCGTCCACCCCCCGCCAGACTTCCAGGACCTTCCGATTGTAATCGAAGCGGTATTCCTTGGATACAGCCTGGCCTTTCTTATAGAACTTTTCCCTATAGAGAAGCGGCTTAAGCCTTCCATCTTCCAGGGCCATTTCGCTTTCGTAGCTCTCCGGTAGAAACTTTTTCAGGAGTTGCCAGGCGCCCTGGGCCGCGCCGGAAAACCGGGCGCGGTAGCGGTCCGGGCCCACCCGGGAGAGGCTGAGACGCACCCGGGCCACATCTTCGAAGAAGCCCAGGCTCAGGCGGTATTGCAGGTTTTCCAGGTTAGCCTGGTCACGGGCCGCGGCCGGAGAGGCCCCGGCCTGGCCCCAACCCAGTATGGCCACCAAAATCAAAATGCCGATAATGCGTATTATCAATCCTTCTCTTCCTCGGGATCATCGGGCGGCGGGGGAGTCCACACCCCGGTGAAGAAGCGGTCGCGCCACCACTGCTGCACATCCTCCGGAGCCGATTTATCCACCAGTTCAAAGCGGTATTCGTCAATGAATTGGACCAGCCTCTGGTAGGCCGCGTTAACCTGCTGCATCCGCTCCCGGTAGGTTTCTTCCTGGCCTTCGGGAGAACGGTCGGGATGCCAGCGCCGCGCGGCCCGGCGGTACGCGGCCTTAATTTCCCTGCGGGTGGCCTTCATCTCCAAATCCAGCAATTTTCGGGCTTCGTCCAGAGTCATGGTCTATATTATAAAGGAACTGGCCCCGTTTCGCCAACTTTGGGGCTTCTCCATCCTCTTAACCCCTCATACTCTCTTGTCTTCCCGGCCCTCACGTGTTAAGTTACTAGTCTCATATCTAAAATTTGGGAGGGAAACCCGGTTACATGACCCCCAAAAAAAACTTAGCCATGCCCGGGCCGGAAGTGGATCACACCCTGGAGCGCCTGACCCAGGAAATCCTTAAACGCCATCAGCATCTGGAGGACCTGGTCCTGGTGGGCATCCGCACCGGCGGCGCTTTCTTGGCCCAGCGCCTGGCGGATAAGATCAGCCGGCACACCTCCCGCACGGTGCGGGTGGGCGTCCTGGACATCACCCTCTACCGGGACGACTGGACCCAGCTCAGCCATAAGCCCCTGGTGGGGAAGACGGAGCTTCCCGGCTCCATCGACGGTCAGGAGGTGGTCCTGGTGGACGACGTCCTGTTCACCGGCCGCACGGTGAGGGCGGCGCTGGACGCGCTCATCGACTACGGCCGGCCCCGGCGCATCGAACTGGCCGTTTTGGTGGACCGGGGCGGCCGGGAACTCCCCATCCATGCCGATTACGTCGGCCAGACGGTGCAGCTGGCCCCGAAGCAGCGGGTCAACGTCTATCTTCAGGAAATGGGGCGGGAGGACGCGGTGGCCATCGAATCCGGGCCGCCGGCAAGATGATCATGGCCCGCAAGAAGAAAGGGACGGGAGCGGAGGCCGCAGCCCCGCCGCAGCTATCCGCGGACGCCGCGGCTGCGCTCCAGGATTTGACGGCCCGGCTGGCCGCGGCCCTCGAAGAAGGCCGGGACCAGGAAGGCCTGAAGGAGATGGCGGCCGGGACCACCGGGGACCTGGCCTGGGACCTGAGCCTGATGGCCGCCCTCGGCAGGTTGGCTTATCCCGGGACGCCCGGGCTGCTGGCCGCGCTCTTCGGGACCGAAGCCGATAAAGTGCGGCGCAAGGCCTTGAAACGGGCGCTCCACCTCCTGAAAACCAAGGGGGTGCCGGTGCCGGAGGACTTGTTGCCCCGGGGGGAGGCCGTTCCTCAAAGGGCCCCGGGCCGGGGGCAGGCCCTGGCCCACATCTCCCAGATTTTAGGCAACGGCGACCGCTACGTCATCCTGGAAGGCCCCAAGGAGGTCCTGGGGGGCAACTTCCTGGTGTCCCTGGTCAACGACGCCGAGGGCATCAAGGAATGCCATCTTTTGTCCGTCAGGCCCCGGGAGCAAAAGGAATTCTGGGACCATTTTATAACCCAGGGAATGGTGGAGTTGGCCGCCGCGCCGCCGGCCTACGCGGTGCGCCTCCTGGAGGAGGCCGAAGCGCTGAAACCCGACGCCGAGGGGGTGAACCGCTACCGCTCCCTGCGGCCAAAAATTTGGCAGGAGTGGGGCCGGCCGGAGGACGCGGCGGACCTGGAAACCCTTCTGCCGCCCTTGCCCCCCGGGGAGCAGAGCCGTCTGGCGGACCAATCCCGGGAGTTGGCCCTGCACCCCCTGTTCCTTACCTGGCTGCCCGGGCCGGAAGAGATCACCGGCTGGCTGGAAAGACTTCGGGAAGTGCAGGAGAGCCCGCTGGTCCTCACCGACCAGCAGCGCCAGGCTCGGGTCAACGACCTGGTGGACGAAGCCGTGCGCGGTCTTTACCCCTCGGAAACCCGGGATCTTTGGCGCCGCCGCCTCTTGGACACCGCATATTTCCTGGATCTGAAGGGCCATGGTCCGGAAGCCCGGATGGCCCAGGCCGCGGCCCTGGACCTGGCTCCAGGCGCCCGGGGACCCCTGGCCGGGGAAAGCCCCTTCCTCAAGGCCCTGGTTTGGGAGACCCTCACTTTGACCCTGAAACAATTGGAGGAAGAGAAGAAGGAGGAGCAGTCCTCCCTGCTCCTGGGTTCTCCCACCGCCCCCGGGCTGATCCGGAGGTGATCTCATGTTCGAGACCCTGTCCGTGCGCACCAGCCACCGCACCGAACTCCTGGACCTGACCTCCCAGGTGCAGGAAGTGGTGAATCAAAGCGGCGTGAGTGAAGGCATCTGCCACGTCTTCGTGCCCCACACCACTGCGGCGGTAACCATTAACGAAAACGCGGACCCCAGCGTCAAGGCCGACATCCTGATGGTCCTGAATAAAGTCATCAGCGATAAGGAGCCTTACCGCCATCAGGAGGGCAATTCCCCGGCCCATGTGAAGGCATCGGTCATCGGCCCCCACCTCACGGTCCTGGTGAGTAAGGGGCGCTTGGTGCTGGGCACCTGGCAGGGCGTCTTTTTCTGCGAATTCGACGGCCCCCGCTCCCGGCGGCTGCACGTGAAAGTGATGCAGGGGTAAAGGACGGTTTTCAGTTTTCAGTTTTTGGGTTTTGGGTTTTGGTTGTTACAAAGAATTATAAATAATTGAGCATTTTTCTCTTTGTCTTCAGCGTCTCGATTAAAAAATCTTTTTACCTCATCTCATCCAGAGCCTTGGCTCACCCGTAAATTATGCGCCTTTCGGGAGGGCAGTTTCTTAACTTTGAACCTTGAACTTTGAACCTTGAACTTTATAAACCAAGACTAGCAACAGAGCCGCAAAATGTCCCAACCGATGGCGTTTCAAAAGGAATCCTGGTTCCAACGGAACCCCAAGAAGACCTTGGCTCTGATCACCGGCATGGCCCTGATCCTCATCGTCTTCGCCGCGGAGAAGATCCTGCAATTCTATAACCACCGCCATGGCGTCTTTTTGGAAACGGAATCCCGCTATATCAAGCTGGCGGAATACCGGCCTTTGACCCGATTTATGCTCCCCTTCGACCGGAACCACCTCGCCTTCACCGACAACGTCTTCACCAAAAAATATCCGTTGAACATCGATAAAGACGGATTCATCATGCCTTCCCGGAAATATGACCGGCCGGATTTAAGCATCGTCTTTCTGGGAGGGTCCACCACCGAGTGCATGTATGTGGACGAAGAAAACCGCTTCCCTTACCTGGCGGGCGTCATCCTGGAGCGGGAAACCGGCAGGAAGATCAACTCCTATAACGGGGCCATGGCCGGCACCAACACCCTGAATGCCATCGATACCCTGGTGAACAAGGTGCTGCCGCTTAAACCCCAGGTGGTGGTGTTCATGGAAAACATCAACGACATGAGCACGCTCATCTATGACGGCACCTATTGGAACCAAAAAACCTGGCGCTCCCCCATTCACACGGTGGAGAAAAGAAAGGCGATGCGCCAGCTCTTCATGGAGATCTGGTTTCCCAATCTCCAGGGAGCGTACCTGAATCTGACGCGTTCGCTGCTCCGGGGGGGGGTGGACCAGTTCGGCCATTACCGGGGGAAAGACCTGCGCCTGGATAAGACCAAAATCCACCGGGAATTCGACATGAACCTGCAAACCATCGTCGATATTTGCAAAATCAGGCAGATCACCCCGGTGCTCATGACTCAGGGCAACCGCATCACCGAGAAGCCGGACCGGGTGGTGGCCGAGTACCTCAACCGCTGGGGTGAGCAGCCGGGCCTTAATTACCGGCAATTCAAAGAGCTGTACGATTCCTGCACCGCCATCATCCGGGAGGTGGGACGGCGCAACCGGGTCCTGGTCATCGACCTGGCCGCGGAAGTTCCTCCGGACAAGAACCATTTTTATGACATGGTGCATTTTAACGACCACGGCTCCCGGTACGCCGCAGGCGTCATTGCGGCCAAGTTGAAGCCTATCCTTGGGCCTTGAATAGTGCTGTCAGCTGTCAGCCTTCAGCTTTCAGCTAAAGAAAATGATTATGTCCTTAGCTCCGAATCAAAGAATCCAATAAGGGCAAATAACCCCGAAAAACCACTGAAAGCTGGGAATAACGGCCACTTAAGTCCCCCCTCCCTTGAGGGGAGGGGGTTAGGGGTAGGGTGGCGACTTTGGGCCACTGGGCTTCAAAGACGCCACCCCCTCCCTAACCCTCCCCCCTCTCAGGGGGAGGGAACCAATGGCGACCTCATCGCCGTTTGGCAATTCCGGGAATTTACGGAGTAAAGGGAAAAAATAGGTTTAAAAAAATCCATGGATATTTTAGAGGGTCTTCTTTTGGCATTCGTGGATTTATATTAGTTGCAAAAAGTTTTTGCTGATAGCTGATAGCTGACAGCTATATCAACCCCAAAAAACGCCGTTAGAGAAGCGTAATGCCTCAAGCGCCGCAGCCCCAAAAACAAACCTGGTTCCGACAGAACCCCAAGAAGACCCTGGCCCTGGTCACGGCCGCGGCCCTGCTTTTCATCGTCTTCGCCGCGGAAAAGACCCTGCAATTTTATAACCACCGCCAGGGGGTCTTCCTGGAAACGGAACCCCGCTATATCCGGCTGAAGGAATACCGGCCCCTGACCCGGATGATGCTGCCCTTTCCCAGGCACCACCTGCCTTACACCGATAACCCCTTTACCAAGAAATACCCGATAAACGTGGATAATGACGGCTTCATCATGCCCTCCCGGAAGCACGTCCGGCCCGACCTGAGTCTCGTCTTTCTTGGAGGCTCCACCACCGAGTGCCTCTTTGTGGACGAACAAAACCGCTTTCCTTACGTTACCGGCGTCATCCTGGAACAGCAGACCGGCAAGAAGATCAACTCTTATAACAGCGGCATGTCCGGCATCAACACCTTGAACTGCATCGACATCCTGGTGAACAAGGTGATCCCGCTGTCTCCCCGGGCGGTGGTCTTCATGGAGAATATCAACGACCTGAGCACCCTGCTCTACGAAGGCACCTATTGGAACCGGAACACCAGCCGTTCCCCCATTGAGACCCTGCCGAAAACCAAGATGCTGGGCAAGCTCCTCAAAGAGATTTGCATCCCCAATCTCAACTATGCTTATAAAAATCTGACAAGTTTTCTCTTTCCGGGCCGGGAAGACGAATTCGCGCCCGCCCGGGGGAAGAAACTTGAGGTGGATCAGGCCAGGCTCACCCGGGAATTTGCCATGAACCTGCAGATCATCGTGGATACCTGCAAGGCCCGGGGGATTGTGCCGGTGCTCATGACCCAGGCCAACCGCATCACCGGGAAGCCGGATCAGGTGGTGGCAGCGTACGTGGGCCGCTTCGGCCGGGACGCGGGGCTCGGTTACCGGGAATTCAAGGAAATCTACGACGCCTTCAATGAGACCATCCGCCGCGCGGCCCGGCAAAACCAGGTCCTGCTCATCGACCTGGCTATAGACGTGCCCCCGGATAAGACTTATTTATATGATATGGTACACCTTAACGACACCGGCTCGAAATATGCGGCAGGCATCATCGCCGCCAAATTGAAGCCTATTCTTGGGCCTTAATTAGTTCAAGGTTCAAGGTTCAAAGTTCAAAGTTGGTTGATGTACGCAACCTCCGGGTTACAGGCGGAAAAAACCTTAAATAGTTTAAATACTTACGGGTGGATCTGTTAACCTTGAACCTTGACCTTTGAACCTTGAACTCATAACCAGGAAACAGCGACTTGGAATACTTCTCCGAAGTCCAACTAGGCGGGTATACCCTGGCCGCCTTCAGGCAGGGCGCAGCCATCCGGGACCGTTACGTCCTCAAGGATTTCCTGGAGTATGTCCATATTCAACAAGGCTTACTGGCTCCCTACGACTCTTCCTATCCCCTGGTGGAACCCCGGGAGCTTCTGCCCTCCTTTGAGAAAAACTTCGCGGAATACCATCATCTCCCCAGCTTCAGCCTGGCGGCCTTTAACCGGCCGCTCTCCTACCAGGAGGAGATCTTCCAGTTCGATCTGCTGCATACCCAGGAGGAAGGCGGCAAAAAGGCGCTCCGGGAAAACCTGGACCGGATCATCCCCCATCTGGACCGGGACCTGCGCCCCGGGTTTAAGCAGCGCTTTGCCGCCAAAGACCTCACCGAACTGGCGCACTACCAGGAGTTGGGGGAGTTTCTCTTCCACATGGACCGGGCCCAGGTGATCGCCAAAGACCACCGCGGCGATTTCCGTCTCTTGGGCGTCTATGCCTCCTTTCCTTCCGACCTGGATACCGAGCTGAAGACCTTCGGCCGCAGCCTGGGCAAATTCAAACGGCTGGACAGCCCCACCTATGAACGGGAGCGGTATTTCGTTTATCAATTCCTCATGGAGCTTTACGGTTTTCCCATCGCCGCGGAGCGGCGCACCTCCGCGGCCCTGTTCGCCCGGAAATTGAGCCGCTTGAAAGAGCAATATCTCGTCAAGGTTCTGGGCCAATCGGACCGGACCATCACCAGCCTGTCGGGGTTCGATCAAAAAAAATATCCCCTGGTGGAGAAAACCGCTTTGATTTCCTTGCCCAAGGCCCTGGCCGAGGCCTTGCCCCATCTCTGGGACCAGGGTTTCTACGCGGACCCCGAGCGGCGGGTGGCGATTTTGAAAGTGACCTATCAGCAGCACAAGTACAACCGTTTCAACGTCCTGGAGGACCGGGCCCTGGCGGTGGTCAAACAGGAGATCATCCATCCCTACCATGGGGGCCGGGACACCAGCCTCAATATCTTAAAAGACACCAAGCGGTTCCTGAAGGAACTCACCGACATCGTCCGGGGGGAACACGGCGGCACCATTTCCTACCGCCGCGCAGAGCTGCTTGCTTCCACCAAGACCCATGAGGAGCGCCTGAAATTTCTTTCCGCGTGGCTCACCAAGAACCAGCGGCGTTTGGGGACTTACAGCCAGGAATCCTTTGAGGCGGCCAAAAAGATGTTGAACACCTATCTGCTTAACCGGGAGCACCGGGAGGTCTTTGCCAAACATGCGGAGTTGCACCGGGAAGTGGTGCAGCAATTGGCTTATGTCTTCCAGGCCCATCAATTGCAGCCCCTGGAGAAGCTGAGCCAGAAAGATGGGCCGCCCATCGGCCCCACCCGCCGCCTGGAAGGAGCCCTGGCCTTCCTGGAGTCAAAAAAGGACGAACTGCCCTATTTCTACCCCGACCTCTTCGATAAATGCGTCAACCTGTGGGACCAGATTCTGGCTTATCCCTATTTCAAGGAGATGCTCACCTGGCCGGAGGCTCCCGCCACTCCCTTTAGGCGGCGGGTCTGGGAAATGCTCGTGCAGGGGCAAAACCTGATGAAGGAGCTGATGGAGCAACACCTCCAGGTGCATACGGAAGCCCAGCGGGGCACTCCTTTTCCGGTATTGGCTCCTAAAAAGCAGCCCTAATTGCGTGGGACAAATCCGTCCATGAATAGTCCATCCATCGGTAATGATATGGGAAATTCCAGGCAACCGTGGCCGTCGCTGCTTTTCGGCTTCCTTTCCGTCCTGCTGTGGCTGATGGTCCTGCTTTTCCCGGGCCCGGCCGCTGCGGCCGCCAAAGCCCCGGATGCCTCGCCGCCGGTCCTGGTGGGCAGCGAATTGGATTTTCCCCCCTATGCCATGGTTGATAAAAACGGGCAGCCGGAAGGATTCTCCATCGACCTGATCAAGGCCGTGGCCGAGGCCATGGGCCTGACCATCAAGATCTCCACCGGGCCTTGGGACACGGTGTGGAACGATCTGGCGGCGGGCCGGCTCGATGTGCTGCCCATCGTCGCCAAGTCTCCCGAGCGCCAACGCCTGGTGGATTTCAGCCTGCCGCATACCGAGACTTACGACGCCTTCTTCGTGCGCCGGGGCGATCCGCCAATCCCGAATATCGATGCCGCTCGGGGCAAAGAGATCGTGGTCATGCGCTCCGACGCCGCGCATCACCAACTGCTGGCGCGGCATTTCCAGGGCCGTATTATTCCGGTGGACACGATACCGGCCGGATTGGCGCTCCTTTCCTCCGGCATGCATGACGCCTTCCTTTGCTCGAAGTTGATCGGCACCATGGTGATAAAGGAGCATGGGCTGAAGAACCTCACCGCGGGGCCTCCCATTCCGGACTATAAGCGCGTCTTTTCCTTCGCGGTGAAAAAGGGGGACGCCGAACTCCTGGAAAAGCTGAATCAGGGATTGCTGATCATCAAAACCAACCGGGAATATGACCGGATATACCAGAAATGGCTCATGGCGGATGATCCCTGGCGGAGATTGGAGAAATACCTCTGGCCCGCAATTAATATAGCCGCGGCCGCCGCCCTGATTGGCGGCGCCTGGCTGGTGCTGCTCCAAATCCTGGTCAAGAGACGCACCCGGGAACTGCGCCTGGCCCAGGAGGGGCTCGAGGAAAGGGTGGCGCGGCGCACCGCGCAACTGGCCCAGGCCAATACGGCCCTGCAAACCGAGATTGCCGAACGTATTCAAGCCGAGGAGGCCCTGAAACGCCAGCACGCGGTCCTGGCCGGGATAAACCGGGTCTTTAGAGAATCGCTTACCTGCACAAATGAGGAACAATTGGGAGAGACCTGCCTGGACGCGGCCGAGAAGCTCACCGGCAGCAAGTTCGGCTTCATCGGCGAACTGAATCCGGAAGGCAGACTGGACGACCTGGCCATCTGCTATTCCGGCTGGGCAGCCTGCAAAATCCCGGGATCGGAAGAACTGGTCTTGCCTAAAAATCTGCACGTGCACGGTATCTACGGCGTCTGCCTCCGGGAAGGGCGCTCCGAGATCGCCAATGACCCGGCCTCCCATCCCGACCGCGTCGGCGTGCCCGAGGGGCATCCGCCCCTCACCTCCTTTCTTGGGGTGCCGTTAAAGCACGGCGGGAAGACGATAGGCATGATCGGCCTGGCCAATAAAGAGGGCGGCTATACCCTGGCCGACCAGGAGGCCGTGGAGGCCCTTTCGGTGGCCATGGTAGAGGCCTTCATGCGTCAGCGGGCCGAAAAGGACCTGCAGAAACGCACCACACAATTAGAGGCCGCCAATAAAGAATTGGAAGCCTTCTCCTATTCCGTATCCCACGACCTCAAAACCCCGGTCAGGGCCATCGAAGGCTTCTCCCGGATGCTGGCCGCGGATCATGCCCGGCAACTGGATGAGGAAGGGCTCAGGTTCCTTAACGTCATCTGCAGCAATACCCGGCTCATGGCCCAGCTCATCGACGATCTGCTGGCTCTGTCGAGGCTGGGCCGCCAGCAGGTCAGGAAGTCGGCGGTCGACCTGGGAGACTTAACCCGCCGCCTCTTCCAGGAGCTCCGGGACCAGGCCCCGGAGAGGGATATCCGGCTGGAGATGGGAGATCTGCCCCCGGCCTTTGCCGATCCCAACCTGCTGGCCATGGTGCTGACCAACCTCCTGGCCAATGCCATTAAATACACCAGGTCCAGGGAGACCGCGGTCATTGAAGTGGGCGCCCGGACGGAGAACCAGGAAACCGTTTATTATGTCAAGGATAACGGCGTCGGTTTTGATGACCGCTATGTGGACAAGCTGTTCGGGGTCTTCCAGCGCCTGCATCGGGGGGATGAATACGAAGGCACCGGGGTGGGCCTGGCCATTGTCAAGCGCATCGTGGACATGCACGGCGGCCGGGTGTGGGCCGAAGGCAAGGTCGACGGCGGCGCCGCCTTTTACTTTACCCTGCCCCCAGATGGGAAGTGAGGCCGTTTTTCGTTCTACGAGCCTTTTGTAAAAGTCTGTTCTCTGCGCTCTCTGCGTCTCTGCGGTAAATTCTTCTTTTTTTACCGCGGAGACGCAGAGAAATCCCGGTTATTGATTGGGGTTGGAGACCACGCAATAGCTGGAATCCTCTCCATTGTAACAGGCCTGGTAGTAGTTGCCGTTGTCGTAGTAGTAAGTCTGATTGTTGACCACCATGGGTTGGGCGGAGGAGGACAAAGCGCCCACCACCGTGCCTACGGCCAACCCCGCGGCCGCGCCGGCGGCCACGCCGCCCCAGCCCCAGCCGGGACCATAGTATCCGCCCCAACCGCCGCCGCCGTAGACGTTGACGTTGCGGTTGTAGTTGACGTTGCGGTTGTAGTCGTGGTTATGCCAGTCCGGGTGATGATCCGGTCCCGGGTGCGGGCCGGGGTGGGGACCGGGCTCAGGCCGGGGGCCGGGTTCGGGACGCCGTCCACCTTCCCATCCCCCCTCATGCCGGAAACTGCCGCCGCCGAAACCGTCGCCCCGGCCGTAACCGCCCCCGTGGAAACCGCCGCCTCCATGAAAGCCACCGCCCCCATGAAAGCCACCCCCGCCGCCCCGGGCTTGCACTTCCTGGGTGATCACGGGAAAGCCCGTCATTAACAAAACCATTAATCCCACCGTCAGCAAACGGCTGAAATGCGCAATCCTCATGATTTGCCTCCCTTCTTCTTCGGCTTCACCTTCTTGGGCGCCGGCTTATCGCTTGCTTTCACCGGCAAAAACTTGATCTTCTGGGCCCCGGGCGGCGGCGAGAAAGTGAAGAAGTTGTCCGCAAATACCGGGGAGAAGTTCCAATCGGAGAGATACGCGGTCCATTGGGGGGAGCCGGGCAGTTTCTTCTGGGTTATGACGATCTTCCGCACCACCGGCTTATCCCCGGCTTCGATCCAGAGCTGATAATGGATATCCTTCCGGTCGAAGGCCAGATGGTGGCAGGGGACCCCCCTGACCTTGTGCAGGCCGACGTAGAGGGAGAGATCAACGTTCTTGCCGGCGCGGTCGCAGAGTTTGGCGCCTCCCAGCTCGGCCAGCCCCACCTTCAAGCCGTGATCCTTAAAGGCCTTCTCCAGGGCCGCGTCGAGATCTCCGGCCGCCTCGATGACGCCGTAATGGTTCTTATATTTATCATACAGGGTGAGGGTCTTGCCGTCGAACATCAGCAGCTTGGCCTCCAGGTCGCCGTCCCCGTCCAGCCGCACCCTGTCGGGACGCTTGAAGGAGGCGGTGATCTCCTGGCCGAACTGCAGCTTTTTGCCGCCCTGATAGACCCGGTCGTTGGCGATCTCGGCCTTGAAAGAGAATTGGGATTGGTTTTTGAGAAATTCGCAGCTCTTGGCGAGCAGGGCCTTGGGGTCGGGTATCTGCTCCTTGGCCGCGGGAACTGACGGGGCCGCGGGCGCCGCGGGCGCCGCGGCCTTGGCAGGCTGCTCCGGCTTCTTCTCCTGTCCGAAAGCGGCCGGAGCTACAACCAAAATACAGACCGCGAGCAGACACAGCCCCCAGGAAATCTTTTTGCCCATATTTTCCCTCCTTATGGGTGCGCAACCATGAATTAAAGAATCGGCGGGCAACGCCCGTTACTTAACTGATCGCACCTTCCTTGATGGATCCCTAAAATTAATTTGAATCCGGAAATCGATCTGCGTATTATATCGAAATATTTTCCTAAAAGTTCAAATAATTTAGGGATGCAAATTAAAATGGGAGCAGCATGCATCGATATTTTTCCAAAGGATTAGTGATGTATTCCGGTTAATGGAGGCTTATTCATGAAAAGATTTATTTCCCGGTTATGCTGCCTCTCTCTCATTCTGGGGCTGGCGCAGGCCCCGGAGGCCTGCACCAGCATCCGCATCAAAACCGCGGACGGCCTGGTCTTTTACGCCCGCACCATGGAGGGGGCCATGGATTTTAAAAGCCAGGTGACGATTATTGCCAAGGGGACTGCCTTTCAAGGCACCCTGCCGGACAATACCCCCAAAGGCATGAAATGGACCGCCAAATACGGGGTGGCGGGCATGAACGCTTACGGCCAGCCGCTCCTAACTGACGGGATCAATGAGATGGGCCTGGCGGTGGGCAACCTGATGTTCCCCGGTTACGCCGAGTACCAGCCATTCGAGCCGGGTCAGGCCAACGCCACCCTGGCGCAGTATGAGGTGGCCACCTGGCTGCTGTCCAGCTTTGCCACCGCGGCGGAGGTCCGCCAGGCCATGAGCAAAGTAAGAGTGGTCCAGGGCCCCAAGGACGTGGCCGGCATCATGCCCCTGCATTTTTGCGTACACGACGCCCAGGGGAATTCCCTGGTCATCGAATACGTCAAGGGCAAGCTGCACATCTACGACAACCCCTTGGGAGTCATGACCAATTCTCCCGCCTTCGACTGGATGACCACCTATCTATGTAATTTCGTGAACCTTTCGGCCACCAACGTGCCCCAATTGGACCTGAAGGGATTCACCCTGCACCAATTCGGCCAAGGCTCGGGGATGGTGGGTCTGCCGGGGGACTACTCCCCGCCTTCCCGTTTTGTGCGGATGGTGGCCCTGACCCAGGCGGCCCTGCCGGTCAAGGGCGCGGCCGCGGGTTTGAACCTGGCCATGACCGTCATCAATAACGTGGATATCCCCAAGGGCGCGGTGCGGGACCAGGAGGAAAAGAGGGTAATGTACGATATCACCCAATGGGCGGTGGCCGCGGATTTGGCGGCAAAGAAATACTATTTCCACACTTACGCCAACAAGAACTGGCGCTACGTGGATCTGCCCAAGGCGCTGAAAACCGCCAAAGGGATCCAATACCTCCCCCTGGAGGTCCCGGCAGCCTACCCGGAGGTCAGCGTCCAGGCCAAGTAGTATCGCTTTCTGTTTTCGGCCAGGCGGACGTCTAGGGGACGCCGGAGCCCGGTAAATACGCGGATCTGACCGTGCTTTCGGAAGACATCTGCACCATGCCCAAGGAGGGCATCAAAGACGTCAAGGCCTTGAAGACCCTCGCGGGCGGAGGGTGGTGTACGAGGCGAACCAGCATTACGGAGTCAGAGCATTTGCGGGCCTCGCGCCCCCCTCACCCTGCCCTCTCCCCCCTCCGGGGGGGAGAGGGAAATTCCTGGCATATCCGTAAGATACAACCTTATGGTTAATGGCCGACCCCCAGAAGGAAAGGGCAATGCTTAGCATACCTATAAAGCATCAACGGAAAAAGATTAGCCGGCGACGACAGGTGGCTTTCACTACCCTGGCGTTTATCATCTCCGCATTGAGCCTGATTGCCCCGGTTAAAGCCGCGGAGTTCGGCATCGGCGTTTATATGTTGGGCTATCAAAGCTCCATGGCCGGTTACCTGCCCGAGCCCGGGTTTTATCTCCGCAACGATTTTTACGCTTATCAGGGAAATGCCCGCATCCTCCCCTTTTCCGGCCGGGTGGAGGTGGGCCTGCGCAGCCGCACCGTCATGGATCTGGTGGCCGGCACCTATGTAACTCCCCTGAAAATCTTCGGGGCCAATTACGCCCTGGGGCTGATCTGGTCTTCGGTGACCAATACCTTTTTAAAGGGAACGCTGACCTTCGATACCAGGTTCCCAAGGCTCAACCAGTTCCTCAATAAGCGCTTCGGGGGCAGCGAAGAAGGCAGCTATACCGGGGTCTCGGATTTGTTGATCACCCCCATCAATCTCGGCTGGCACCTGGGCCGGTTTCATATCATGACCTTCTTTAACTTATACGCGCCGGTGGGTTCCTATAACGCCGAGCGGCGGCTGAATACGGGCCTGGGCCGCTGGGCCCTGGAGCCCAACGTGGCGGTCACCTGGCTGCACCCCAAATACGGCCAGGAAGTCTCAATTTCCATGGGCTGGACTTTTAACGTCCAGAATCCCGCCACCCGATACACCACCGGCCAGGAATTCCATATGGAGTACTTTGTGGGCCAGCACCTGCCCCTGGGCTTCACCCTGGGTTTGGCCGGCTATATCTACAACCAGATGACTGCGGACACCGGTTCCGGCGCCACCCTGGGCGCGTTTCACGGCCAGACCATCGCCCTGGGCCCCTGCCTCGCCTTCAACGGCAAGATGGCCGGACACCCTATCGGCCTGAATGCCAGATATTACAACGAACTGAAGGTCAAGAACCGCTTCGACGGCCAGGCGGCTTACCTGACCTTTACCCTGGGGCTTTAAGGAGAGTTCCGGATTCCTGGTTCCAAGTTAAAGGAAACCGTGGGAATGATACCGGTGTTCCCGTCAAGCGTTGCTGGGCGAACACAAGGTTCGACCCTATGGAGGATATCCGTTTGATTGCGAAATATGCGAACGAAAATAGGATATTAAATCTGGCGGTATTTAAATATCCTCATTCGCATACCGATAAGTACATTAGTCCGTAAATTAGTCCCGCCAAGGACCGGCCGGCAGCCAATTACTAAGGAATATTAGCCATTTTCCCAAAATCGCCATTACTTAGAGGTGATAGGAGCAAATCCTTGGATAGAAGTCTTTGAACCGGAAAGCGCTATTCCTCTGGTTTGCATTGCTCTTCCTTCATTTGCCCGCCTATGCCGCGGTTTACGAAGTAGGGCCGGGCAAACCTTACGTAAACATCGGCGACGTCCCTTGGGAAAGCATGGCCCCCGGGGATCAGGTGCTGATCCATTGGCGGCCGGAGCCTTACAAGGAAAAATGGGTCATCGCCGTGGAAGGAACGGAGCAGCAGCCCTGTATCGTCCGGGGGGTGGCCAACGTCAGTGGGGAACTTCCGGTTATCGACGGCAATGGCGCCACCACCCGCACCAGCCTCAATTTTTGGAACGAAGACCGGGGTGTCATCAAAATCGGCGGGGCCAATTCACCCGCGGTGGAAACCCCCCGCTGGCTCGTCGTCGAAAACCTGGATATCCGCAGCGCCAGGCCGCCGCACCAGTTTACCGGACGATACGGGGTCACTAATTACACCAACAACGCCGCTTCGATGTACGTGGAAAACGGCCAAAACGTGACCATCAGAAACTGCGTTATCCACAATTCGGGGAATGGTCTGTTTGTGTCCGCGGCCTCTCGGAACATCCTCATCGAGGGCTGCTGGATTTACGATAACGGCATCGAAGGCAGCATCTACCAGCACAATACCTACACGGCCGCCCTGGGCATAGTGTATCAGTTCAACCGCTTCGGGCCTTTGCGAGCCAACTGCCTGGGCAACAACCTCAAGGACCGGTCAGCCGGTTTAGTGGTCCGGTATAATTGGATCGAAGGCGGCAACCGGCAACTAGACCTGGTGGATGCAGAAGACAGCTCGGATCTGGTCAATGATCCCAGCTATCGCCAGACCTTTGTTTACGGCAACATTCTCATCGAACCAGAGGCAGCGGGTAACAGCCAGATCATCCACTACGGGGGCGACAGCGGCAATGAAAACATCTACCGCAAAGGAACCCTCTATTTCTACCACAATACCGTCGTCTCCACCCGGCCCGATAATACCACCCTGCTGCGGCTGTCCACCAACGATGAGACCTGCGACTGCCGGAACAATATTGTCTGGACGGCCGCGTCCGGGGGGCATCTGGCTCTGCTCAATGCCGCGGGGATGCTCCATCTTAAAAATAACTGGCTGAAAACGGGGTGGGTCAACAGCCACAGCGGCCTCACCGGGACTATTTATAACGACGGCGGGAACCTGGGCGGCGACAGCCCGGGGTTTGCAGATGCGGCCGGTCAGGACTTCCATCTGCTTTCCCAATCCCCGTGCGTGGACACCGGCGCGGAGTTGGCTCCCCAAACCTCCGCGGTAACCCGGCAGTACGTCAAACATCGCGGCTCCGAAGCGCGGCCAGCGGACGGCAAGCCCGACCTGGGAGCTTTTGAACTCCCCAAAAGCGTGGGTGCGCTGCCCTCGATCTGGCTCCTTCAGGAGTAGTGGGAAATCATCGAAGCAAGGATCGTCCGAGACACAACTTGCTGAATTTATACCACTATTAACTTTTTTTATTAATTGACATTTCCTTGCCGATGTGTTGTATTGGTAACAAGAGGAATAGTTTGAACTTGTCTTCCAAAGACAACAATGTTACTCAAGGAACCACCATTAAGGAGGCGGATATGAGAACCCGGAAAGCCATGTTTATCTTGTTCATGGTAGGTTGTCTGGCGGCCTTTTCCGCGGTCGCGGCCCAGGCCGCGTGGATCACGTGCACCGTAGACCAGGTTGGGCCCTCCGGCACCAACGTTGACACCAGCGGCTGCAGAATTTTCCTGACCGCAGTGGACCCCGCGGATGCCTGGGTGGGAAGTAAAGAATTCAAAATTTCACCCAACCGGGGCAAAGAATTCCTGGCAGCCGCGCTGACCGCCCTGGCGAGCGGTAAACAAGTAAGAGTAAATGTCAACCTGGCCACGGCCATGCCTACGCTTGGAGCGATTTACGTGCAAAAGTAACCGGGATAAAACTTATATCCGGACCGAGACAGGGAAGCCCTGGATACCCAATTGCCCAATTTGCCTGGGGATCGTGACCCGAGATAACCTCTTCCCGGAAAGGTTAAAGGGCGATGCCGAGGGAGGCAATTGGGTATTCGCTGTAAGCCAGATGACGGCAAAGAGGAATTCCCATGGTTTTTCGGGCTGCTGTCGCCTTTCTCCTGCTGCTATATTCTTTCTTTCCTACCCCTTCTCAGGCCCGCCGGGATAATCACGGCAATCAGACTTCCGGGCTCTCCGCAGAGGCGGCCCCGGGGGAAGTCGTGGTGGGCACCGCCGGAGAACTGGCCGAAGCCGTCAGGCAGGCCAACCTGGGGGGGCCGAAAACCATCCTGCTAAGTGACGGCGCCTACTCCCTGGACGACATGCTGTGGGTGGCGGCCTCCGGGGTCACGGTGCGCAGCCTGTCCGGGAACCGCAGTGCGGTGATCATCCAGGGGCAGGGCATGGCCGGGGCCGTGACCCACATCTTCAATGTCCCCGGGGCCAATTTCACGGCCCGGGACCTCACTTTAAGAAGGGTCAGCCAGCATGCGGTGCAGATCCACGGCAACTATAACGCCGCCCAGCCCGTGCTGAAAAATTTGCACATCCTGGACACCGGCGAACAGATGATCAAAGTCTCCTACGACCCCGGAGACTTGAGCAAGAGAGCCGATAACGGGGTGGTGGAAGGATGCCTGCTGGAATACAGCGCCGGCATCGGCCCCCAATGGTATATCGGCGGCGTCGACGCCCATAACGCCCGGAATTGGGTGGTGCGGCGCAATGTTTTCCGGGGCATCAGGAGTCCGGGGGACGCGGTGGCCGAATTCGCGGTTCATTTCTGGTCGGATAGCGCCGATACCCTGGTGGAAGGCAACACCATCATCAACTGCGACCGGGGCATCGGGCTGGGCCTGGGGGATCGGGGCCATCAACGGGGGATTGTGCGCAACAATATGATCTGCCACAATGCCTCGGAGGGGTTTGCGGACGTGGGCATCGCCCTGGAATCCGCTCCCGGGGCCCAGGTTTATAACAACACCGTCTACCAGGAACATAGCTATCCCAACGCCATTGAGTATCGCTTTCCCGCCACCACCGGGGTCCTCATCGCCAACAATCTCACCAATAAAGCCGTCGGAATGCGGGATGGCGCCGCCGGCGCCGTCTCCCACAATGTGGCCAACGCCCAGGCCGGCTGGTTCGTGAACCCCGGAGCCGGTGATTTGCACCTGAAATCCGCCCGTATAGAATTAGTCGACCAAGGCAGAAGCATTTCCGGCTTGAGTGACGACTTCGACCGCCAACCCCGGCCCCAAGGCCCGGGCATCGATATCGGTGCGGATGAATACCAACTCCCGGACGCGTCGGCCCCGGCAGCCCTCCTGCTGGATGACTAATTTCATGGTCATAAGCGGGGCGCGAGCGCGGCCTGCCGCAACTTCCAGGGGCGGAATCCATGAAAACCAAAGGGTACTTCTTACTGTCAGCACTGGTGATCATGTTGCACGGCATGATTTTTTGCGGGGAGGCGCTGGCCTTAAACCCCAACGCGCCGGCAACGGTGGTGAAGCTCATCTTTATCCATCATTCCAGCGGCCAAAACTGGCTGGCGGATGACCACGGGGGCCTGGGGATCGCCCTGCGCAATAACAACTGCTTTGTCAGCGACACCAACTACGGTTGGGGGCCGGAGGGCGACACCATCGGTGACCGCACCGATATCGGCCACTGGTGGGATTGGTTCCGGAGTCCTTCCCGGGATACCTACCTGAACGCCCTCTATGCCGAGAGCAATCAAAATTGCTCTTATAGCCGGCTGGCCAGCGATCCCGGCGGCAGCAACCGAATCATCATGTTCAAGTCCTGCTTTCCCAACTCCTATCTGGGCGGCAAGCCCTCCGATCCTCCCACGACCGGCGCCAATCCCCTGCGCGGTCAGGACGCCTATTCGGAACACATGACCGTGGCCAATGCCAAGGGTATTTATAACGACCTGCTGGTCTACTTCGCCAGCCGGCAGGACAAGTTGTTCGTTGTCATCACCGCGCCCCCCCAGGTGGCCAACGACACCGATGCGGCCCATGCCGCCAACGCCCGGGCCTTCAACAACTGGCTGGTCAACGACTGGTTGGCGGGCTATCCCCACAAAAACGTAGCGGTCTTCGATTTCTACAACGTCCTGACCAGCCACGGCGGCAACCGCAACATCAATGACCTGGGTACGGAAACCGGCAACCACCACCGCTGGCGCAACAACGCCATCCAGCATCAACAAACGGTAATGAACAACCTGTCCGCCTACGACACTAACAATTATGACAGCCATCCCACCGCAGCCGGCAACCAGAAGGCTGCGGCCGAGTTTGTGCCGCTGCTGAACGTCTATTACCACCGCTGGATGGGGGATTTATTGGGAGGAGCGCGCTTGCTTTTGCTGGAGTAATACCTAGTTCGCTATCTATAGCCATAACTAGGAACAATGCTGTCTATTCTGCCTGGTGGAATGCCTCAAGAACCGGGAAACTGAGAATTAATCTTTTTTCGTTTTTCCCTCTTCTGCTGCTTTTTTTATTTTATCTTCTTCGCCATCACTTTCCAATGCTTGTTTTAACGCTTCTTTTACAGCTTCTTCATATGTTGGACCTATCTCTTTTTTTTCATCGATTTCTTTTACTTCTTGCTTTATTGCCACTTCATCATCTTCTTGTTCCTGTTGCTCTTCCATTTCAAATACTTGCTTTACTGCTTCTTTTACGGTTTCTTCGATGGTTTGATTTACTGCTTTTTCCGCTTCTTCTAAGGCCCGTTTTGCTTCTGCCACTTCTAATGCTTCCACTTCCAGTTGTTTCTTGGTCAATTCCTCCAACACCGAGGCGATGGTAGGATAAAGATTGAAGCCATCGCGGTTGGGGAGGCCGGTGTTCAGAAGCACCTTGCGGAAATGCCCTTTGGCGTTGCAAATCCCCAAGACGATACCCCGACTCTTAAGATCGTCATAAAGCTCCTCTATCTTTTCAGCGGCGTTCACATCCATTTCCACAATGGCCTCGGCATTAATTAGAAAGAAGGAAACCTGCGGCCTGGCTGCGAGGATCAAGTTTTGAATCCGGGAGGCGAAATGGACGGCGTTAAAGAAGAAGAGGGGCGCGCCAAACCGGTAGATCATCAAACCCGGCACAATAGGGGGCCGGGTGACGATTTCATGAGGCCGGGTCAGCCGGTGCAGCACCAGGATAATGGCGAGGGCCACGGCCACCAGGATGCCGGTCATGAGGCCGGTGACGAGAACCGCTACCGTGGTAATGATACTTAGATAAGCCGAAGCCGGCCGCGTCCGCCAAGCTTCAAGAATCACCCCAGGATTGAATAGGTTGATTGCCGCCATGACAATGATCGCGGTTAGGGCCGCCACCGGTACGTCCTTGAGAATATAGGTGAAGTAGAGGAGAAATAAGGCGAGAAGACCACCGGCAAATAAAGAGGCAAATTGGCTTTGGCCGCCGTAGATAGAGTTAATCGCGGAACGGGACTGGCTACACCCGCAGCCGAACCCCTGGAAGAAACCCGAACCGACGTTGGCCACGCCCAAGGCAATCATATCTTGATTGGGATCTATCTCGTAACGGTTTCTAAAGGCAAAAGCCCGGGCCGTGGACATGACATCGAAGAAGGCAATGAGGGCTATGCCTGCGGAAAAAGGTATCAGGTTGAGGATATCGTTGAACCCGACATCGGGAATCTTCGGCTGCGGCAGTCCTGCGGGAACAACGCCCACCAGCTCGATTCCCCGATCCCCCAGGTTCCACCAGATGGCGGCTGCCGTGGCCAGAACTACCACCAGAATGGCTTCAGGAATCTTGGGGAATTGGTAGCGGATCACCAGCAAGGCTGCGAGACAGGCTATCCCGACTATCAGGATTAACTGATTTACCTGATTGATCTTCGTGTAGAATTCCCAGAGGCGGGGGAAAAAATCGGGATTTTCCAGGTGAACTCCGGTCATTTTCCCTAATTGGGACGCGATCATGATCAACGCCATGCCGTTAAGAAAGCCGGTGATAATGGTTTTGGGAATGAAGTCGGCAATGAATCCGGCCCGGGCCGTCCCGGCGACAAAGAGAATGGCTCCCACCAGTATGGCCTGCATCATGGCCAAGGCCAGGTAGCGGTTAGGATCTGCGCCTGCAGCCAGCAGGCCCAGGGAGGAGGCGACCAGAATGGCCACCGTGTCCTCTGCGTCCACCACCACCTGGCGGGATGTGCCGAGCAGGGGATAAATCACCATGGCCAGCAGGGAGGCATACAGGCCGTTAATGGGCGCGAGGCCGGCCAACTGGCTATAGGCCACCGCGCAGGGAATCGTTACCGCGAAAATAATAATCCCGGAGATCAAATCGCCCGGCAGCCAGGAAAGTTTATATCTTCTCAACAGGTCAAGTCTCAGTATGGCGGTCGTGCTCTCGGGGCTCTCCTGCATAACAAATCCCTTTTCGAGTTGTTCCTCTTTCGCCTTATTTTCCCGAAGTTCCTCGGGCTATTTAGTAAATGAATAAGCATCATAGCATGAAAAATCCAACCCCTTTTTCATTTTAAAAAAACTTTTAAATAATTTTTGCGGGCAAAAGCACGAGTGATGATTAGTTTTTGAAGAGTAAAGCGGGAGATTTCGAAATTCGGCAAGCAACCTGTGGCTGCTTAAGGCCCGGAGGGCAAGGATATGGATATTGATGCGGGAATAAGCCTGCAAAAAGCGGTGTCTCAACTCATAAAAAAGCTAAACGGTTGGTTTACGGAAACCGTCAAGATGCTGCCCAACCTGGTGGTGGCTGTTTTTGTTTTGATCGTGATCATCAAATTGAGCCATCCCCTGGCCAGATTAGTAGGCCGCGGCGTAATGCGGCTAACCAGGCGGAGGCACATCGCCAGAATCTTGGCGACCATGGTGCGCCTGGTTATCGTTGCTCTTGGCATAGTCCTGGCCTTGGACGTCATGAACCTGGACCGAGCGGTGGCTTCACTCCTGGCAGGCGTCGGTCTCCTGGGCATTGCCATCGGCTTTGCCTCCCAGGATCTTGCCGCCAATTTTATCTCGGGGATAGTCTTACACTTTGAGCACCCCTTCCGTCTGGGAGACCGCGTTCATCTGGGCGATCTCAAAAACCCGGATCTTCTGGGTTTCGTCGAAGAAGTAGCCTTTCGGGCCACGGTAATCCGCGGCCGGCGGGGTGAAAGAATCACCGTCCCCAATAAGAAAATCTTGGAAAACCCGATTATAAATTACTATATAACCGGAGCCCGCCGGGTGGATTTATATTTCGCCATTGATTACACCCCCGATCTCCAGCAGGCGGAAGATCTAACGGTCAAGGCGGTGGAGGGGTTGGAATGGCGCATACCGGAGCACCCGGTGGAATTTTTTTATGAGGAAGTTAAAAATACCACCTTCGTTTTCAGGGTTCGCTTCTGGACCGGCCATGAACAGCCGATCTGGTTGAAAGCCAGAAGCGAAGCCATCAAAGCAATCAATAAGACTTTTAAAGCGCATGGGATTACCATGCCCTCCGATGTCATCACCCTCGACTTCGGCATCACCGGGGGATCGAGTCTGCGGGAACAACTGGAGGGGATCAAAATATCGCTCCCGGTGCCCCAGGAAGAGAAAGCTGCGCCGGGAAAAACCCCCATGGAAGAATGAACTCTTAACGATATCCGGATAGGCAATGCAAGGGAAAGCCATCGTCCTCATAGCGCTCAACCTGTTGCTGGTGGGCTTTTTTATTTTTCTGTTCACCCGGCGGCGCCTGCTCACTTATCACCATCAGCGCCATTTATGGCTGACCTGGCTGGCCGTGGGCGTCATCACCCTGATGGATGAATGCACCTCGCCGTTTTTCGGGATCGCCGAGGCTTACCGGTTTATCGGCATCGGCGCCGTGGTTTTCCTGGCCATAACCAACCTCTTGATGCGCTTCATGTCCTTCCGCTATGCGGAAATCGCCGAGATTCTGGAGCACCACAAGCTTATCGGCGGCGGAGTCTATTCCTTCTCCTATTTTGTTCTGGGACCCACGGTCTCCTTTATCGCCGCGGCCTCCATCCTGGTGGGTTACATGATCACCGCCTGCATTTCGTCGGTGAGCGCCATCGGCAACGCCCTCCCTTTCACCCCGTATGCCCATCTCCAAAATCTCCGTTTATTCCTGGCCCTGGGGATCATCTGGTTTATTGCCGGTTTGAACATTGCCGGGATCAAGGCGAACGCCCGCTTTACGTTTGGCATTTTTATCATCGCGGCCCTGGTCATGTTGAACCTGGTGGCTTCCGGCCTGGTGGACTTTGGACGGCTAGGGTCCTGGCCCCGTCTGCAAGCTGCATTTGCCGGCGCCGCAGCCGACCTGCAAAAAGGTTCATGGCCGGCCTATTACGGCAATTTCGTCACCAGCATCGCTTATTGCATCCTGGCTTATTCCGGGATTGAGTCGGTGATCCAGACCGCAGGACTGGTCAGGAGGTGGCAGGATATCTACAAGGCTTACTGGTTTTTAGCCCTGACGGTGGGGGTGGTCACCCCGCTTATTGCCACTCTGGCCTTGACCGCCCCCCTTGATCCCGGGCAGCATGAACTGGACCTGCTGACCCATTATGCCACAGTGGTGAACGGGGCCCCTTTCGGCATGTTAGTGGCCATAATGGCCGCCATTGCCCTGTCCATGGCGGTCAACACCGCGTTTGTGGCCTCCAGCGAGCTTTTGGAGCGGGTAGCCCAACGTTACCGGCTCAAGTGGCTCATTGCCTCCAACCGGCGCCATTCGCTGTATCGTATTCATCTCCTGAATGCCGTCTCCTACACGGCCATCGTGCTCATCGCCGGGGGCCAGCAGGCTCTGCTGGCGGAAATGTTTGCGGTGGGCCTGGTGGCCAGCTTTTGCATTAATATGGGGTGCCTGCTACTTTATAGATATTCCGCGGGGACTATCGAGATCGAGTATCACACCAGCCGTCTCGGCACCCTCATCCTCTGGATCATTCTGGTAAGTTGTTTCGGGTTCCTGGCAGTGGTGAAGATTCACGGCACCGTTTTATGGGCCATAGTTATTATTGTCGTGTTGAGTTTCGGCCTGCTGGTCTCCCGACGGCATGATCCGGAAATTAAAGAGATCGCCAAGGGGGACACTGCGGCCGAGATGTTCGATTACCTGGATGACTCCCGAACGCGGACGGTCCACTTATTTTTCCACCACCGGAGAGAGCCGCAGCATGGGAGGGATGAAAAGGCGCCGGGCCTGGAACGGACGGAGTATGGCATTCACGAAAAAAACAGCGCGTATGTCACCTTTTATTCCCCCCAGGCGGGCGCTCCTCCCAAAGCCGCGGCCAACCATTTCCGTTTTCCGCTTTCAAGGTATCGCAGCATGTTTCAAGAGATGGTGGAGATTTTGCGGCTGGCGGAAGCCGAACTTCCTGACCGCCACGTGGTGGCGCACATCGGCTGGCCTGTAGACTCCTGGTTAGACCGCATGGCCATCGGGGTGATGTTTTTCAATCTAGGACGCCTGCCGCGTATGTTCCCCGAATTCGGATTTATTATGCGTTATACGACCAAAGTCCCCCTCCCCTTGCAGGAGATCAGCCCGCCACACAGCGGCAAAAAAAAACACAGGAAAGAGACCGGCCATAAATCGCCATCCTCTCCCGAAAACTTATAATTCCTGGGAAGAGAACAGGAGACTGTTGTTCGCAATAGTGTTATCATCTGCAATATTGACTGCGAGAATGCCGGTAATATTCTTTTGATATTTTCTCTTATTAATCCTCAACCCTGATCGCCGGTATGGTCTTTACAGCCCCTCCCAACCGTTGGCACTTTGTCGGACAGGGCTCCGGCCCTCCCCTGCTCCTCCTCCACGGCCTGGGGGCCTCCGGCTTTTCCTGGCGGGACAATATCGGCCCTCTGGCCCGCCGCTTCCGGGTGTTGGCCCCGGATCTCCCCGCCCACGGCCGGTCCCCGGCGATTCCGGATGGCGATTACAGCCTGGAGGGGATGGTTAGAGGGATCGTTGCCTTTATGGACCAACAGGGCATCCCCCGGGCGGCAGTGGCCGGCAACTCCCTGGGAGGCGGCCTGGCCCTGATGCTGGCCCGGGATTACCCGGAGCGGGTGAGCGCCCTGGTGCTCCTGGCCCCGGCCGCGGCCATGAGACGCCTGCCGTTGATCTTCTACCCCCTGCGCCTGCCGGGGGTGGGAAAGCTGCTGGCCAGCTTCTTCCTGGGACCCTGGATCATCCCCTTCGCCCTGCGCCTGATTTACCACCGCCGGGAACTGATCACCCCTTGGGTGGCGGCGGGCTACGCCAATCCTTTCCGGGAGCCGCGGCGGCGCCTGGCCCTGGCCGCGCTCTGCCGCCGGGCGCAGATTCCCCCGCGGGCGGAAATCGAGGCCATGCTGGCTCAACTGCGCCAACCCATCACCATCATCTGGGGGAAGGAGGACCGCATTCTGCCGGTCAAGCAGGCTTTTTGGGTGAAAGAGCGCCTGCCCCAAGCCGAGTTTCACCTCCTCCCGTCCGTGGGCCACGCCCCCCAGGAAGAGGCTCCGGAGGCGGTGAACGAAATAATCATTGATTTTTTGACCCGTTCCAGAAACAATTAAGTTATCAGTTTCACATCCCTGCACCCTCAGGGAAATTTCTTCACGGGAGGGTGGTTTTAATACCATCAACAAGCATGCGTAAAAACATCATTCCCTTTGCCAGGGCCAAACGTTCCGTCAAGGAGGTCATCGAAAAGTTTTATACGGACCTGGACGACATCGAAGAGATCGTGGTCATCGCCAAAGACCGGGAAGGCGAATGGATCTTCGCCAACTCGGAGCTGGAAAACGAACTGGAATGGATCGGCAGCCTCTATAAATTCATCAACAAGGCCATCATGGAG